>JAZLLM010000001.1:0-63508 GCA_045598145.1 Bacilli bacterium
ACTCATCTACTGTAAACATTTCATAATCAATAAAGAATTCTTTTTCTACTACTAAATCTTTTTCTTTTTTACTCATAATAATCACCTTTTTATGTAATTAATTATACAATAATTTTCTAATATTCTCAATCATTTTAATATTTGTTTATTATTATTTGTATTTTTTAGATTTTAATGTTATTATATTATAAGAAAAGGTGAATAAAATGATTATTGAAAATGGAAGAAAAATATTAACAAATGATGATATAATTAAAGATAAGAATCCTGACTTAAGAAAAAAATGTGAAAACGTTAAGTTCCCACTATCTAAAGAAGATGAAGAAACTTTAGAGCTAATGAGTCGATATTTAGAAATGAGTTATGACCCCGAACTATGCAAAAAATATAATTTGCGCGCTGGTGTTGGTATCGCAGCTCCTCAAATTGATATCTTAAAAAATATGTTTGTAATATTAGCGTACGATGAAAACGATGAATTATACCACTTAGGTGTCATCAACCCTAAAATTGTTAGTTACTCTGAAGAATTAACATATCTACCTAGTGGTGAAGGTTGCTTATCAGTAAGTTATCCTGTAAGTGGCTTAATTCATAGACCTAAACGTATCAAAGTAAACTTTGATTATTACAACTTTGAAACTAAAGAAATTTCAAATATTACTATTAGACTTAAAAACTATATTGCAGTTGTATTCCAACATGAATATGACCATTTATTTGGTAAATTATTTGTTGATCATATCAATAAAGAAAACCCAATGTATGTACCTAACAACTCTAGTCCTATAGTCTTTCCAGACGAAGAAGATGATTAATATAATAAAGGGATAAATCGAACGATTTATCCCTATTTTTTTATTTAAAAAATTCATCAATCATATTTAATATTTCATCTAATACATCTAATGGATATACTAAATTATCAACACAAGTTTTAATAAATGGATTAAAACTGATATTAATTGATGTATCGTAATTAGCCGTTTTAAACACAACATCACTAAATGATATATTTACATCTCCTGCGCCAATAGCTACTAAATTGATATCAATTAAGTCACCAGCAGCCGCATCAAAATTGTTATTAGATATAGTTATTTTGACTTTACCCTCTGTTTCTGTTTTTTCAAATGTAATATTATCAGATTTAGCGCTTATGCTTTCTATATTAATTTTATCCTTATCATAATTCATTACGAATTCTAAAGTTTCAAAATTCATATTAGTAGCATTAATTGTAATTTTATCTTTTCCTTTTAGTTCTAATTCATCATTTGTAAACATAGTACTAAATGATGGTAAAGAATTATCAACTGTGAAAGTAATATCTTTATACACAAAGTTACCAAAATTATCTTCAATACGAATACTAACTTTATTTTCACCTTTATTATATGCGATTAATGCACTTGGTGTCCAAGCATAATTATATCCACCTTGTATATCTTTAACGTTCAAGTTAGTTATCTCTTCGCCATTCAAATAAAATTTAGTAGCTTGTTTATTAATTCCAGTTCCTTCGTCAATTGCATCAAAACTAATGGTGTGAGTTGTATCGTTAATTACTCCTCCGTCCAAAGTATTTAGATTTGTTAATTCTGGATATTTTAAATCATCATTAGTAAATCCATATACTGCACGAAGTCCATCAACGTAGAATGTTCCTTCAACTCTCTCATTATCTTTTACAGCCATTATTCTTAGCAAATATTGAATTGATACTGGATACTTAACAGTAGTATCAAGTTTAGCTTCCAAATACTTCCAGCCAATCCAATTAACGCCTTCACCTTCTGGTGTAAGGTCAGAATATTTAGCTCCACTAGATCCTGACTCATAATATTGAATTCTTAACCATGCACCTTGAACTTCTTTAGTTGCATAAACCCACATACCAATAGCTGTAGGTGTTCCCTTAACTGTTAATGAAGTACCTGTATTAATTTGTGCACCTACCGTACCAGTCGTATTCTTTAAATTAACATTTAATTGTAATGATTTATTTCCAAATCTTACAAAGTCTAAATCTTCATTAATAGCTAAAGTTGCAGATCCACCACTACCAGCTTGATTATTACGCCATTGTCCACTCTTGTTACCACATTGATCAGTTTCAAAACCTGTAATTTCATATGGAAGTTGACCTATAGTAACTACAACTTTTGCTTGAATATTTCCATAATTTATATAAATATAACCATTTTTACCTGCTTCGTCACTTGCTTTAAAATGACCAGTATTATCGATTGTGCCAAGACCAGCATCACATTTCCATGTAAATGCTTCATTAGAACACTCTAGTAAATCATTTTGATAATATGCATTAACACCCAAAGATACTTCTTCAGATGGTGATAAAGCTAGATTATTAACACTTGCATATAATTCATCTACCTTATTAGTTACATTAACATTAACTGTAGTTATAGCACTACCTGAAGTTATTGTAATATTGCCAGTACCTGATCCTTCTTTAGCTTTAAATTTACCATCTACTATAGAACCTATTTCAGTAGCAGCTATTAAATTATATTCTGGAGTTTCTTTTGGATTATAATTATTATCTGTAGCTTTAACTTTTATATCTACTACTGTACCTTGTAATACCTTTAAATCATTTGGATATGCATGTAGCATTAAAGTATCGTCAGGTGTAGTTACATAATCTTCTTTTAAAACAAATAAGAAACAATCAGCATCATTTCTTTCTTGACCATCAGATGGTACATTGACTGTAGTTAAACCTGTATCTCCTGGTAAACGAAGACTCAAGTTACTTGATCCTCCACCATCCATTCTTACTGCATTAATACAACCTAATTCGGCCATATATTGAGCACATGCAAAATCAGTCATACCAACAGCAACACTAGGTTGACGTCCATCAGCAACATATACAACTACTGTACCATCAGCTCTATAACCAATTGTTGTACGAGGATGAACTGTATTTTCGCATCTAGGTGTTGATTTACCATCTTTTAAAATTTGATAAAATCCAGATATTGTTTGTTCTACTTTTGACCAATCAAAATTAGGATCATTATCTTTTATAGAAATTGTAACTGTTTCCCCAACTTTCAAGTTACCTAAAGCACTTAAACTTGGTCCGACTAAAACATATTTACCTTCTTCAATAGCAGTCTTAGTTGCATTTTCATTTACTTTTTCTACTGTACATTTTATTTCTGTCCCAACAATTAAATCACCAGAATCAATCTTTAACACAACTTCACATGAAGCGTTTGTGTTTCTAGTATCACTATATAAATCTCTAGAGAATAAGTAAACATTGTTATTTGCTTCTTTTTTTGGCCTATTTAAATAATTAATTTTTACATTAGCACCTGAACTACTAGTATATGAAAATTCAAAATTAGGATGGCCAATGTAAGGACTACCATCTTTACAAAAAGCTACATTATCATATTCTGTACTTAGTTCACCACTTTTTGATACAACTATTCTACCATTTTGAATTGTAGTACCTACAGTAACGCCATTTGATGTATCAAAAGGGCTAGCATTTACACCAGCTATAACTGTGTATCCTCTTCTTTTAGCTAAAGCAATATTAGTAGAAATGGTATCACCGCCATATAAATATTCACCAAACATCGCTAATGCTTCTACACCACTAGTTTTAGGATTATATTCCATAACATATGCCCTTTGAGGACTTCCGTTATTACTTTCAGTATAAGTATATTTCATATCCTTCAAGATATTACGAGAATATGTATACTTAACAGATCCTAAGGCAGACGTTGTTAAAGCATTAATCTTTTGACTACCAACACTAACAAACAAACTCAATAACAAAAATGTTAACATCAATAAAAATACTTTGTTCTTTTTCATAGTTTTCCTCTCAAACAATATTTGTTTACGACTATATTATATCATTTATTAATAATCAAATAAATAGAATTTTTATAAGTCTATTTTTGTTCTTTTCTTTTTAATGATAAAATGGTATAATTTTATTATCTAGAAAGGGGCCCTCTATGCCTACTATTAATAAAACAAATAACAATATTAAAATATTTGCTTTAGGTGGTCTAGGCGAAGTTGGAAAAAACATGTATATTATCGAACGCAATGACGAAATCATTGTTATAGATAGTGGTATGATATTTCCAGACTTTGATTTAGGCATTGATTATATAATTCCTAACTTCGCATATCTAAAAGAAAACGAAGATAGAATTATTGGATTATTTATAACTCATGCTCATGAAGACCACATCGGTGCTTTACCTTATTTATTAGCTAGCGTTAAAATACCTAATGTTTATGCATCAGGTATCGCTATTAATATGATAAAAAGTAAAATTAATGAATTTAAAAATATTCCTATTAACTTAGTTGAATTTACAAATGACTCTGTATTTGCGTTTAAAAATTTCTCAATTGAATTCTTTAGAACTAATCATAGTATTCCTGATTCTTATGGTATAGCAGTCAAAACTGATCTTGGATATATATTACATACTGGAGATTTTAAATTTGACCTTACACCAATTGGAAACAAAACGGAATATAACAAGATTACAAACTATGGTGAAAAGGGAGTGTTAGCATTACTTTCTGATAGTACTAATGCTAATGTAAGTTCATCCTCTCCATCTGAAAAGAAAATTAGTGAGAGCTTGAAGTCATTATTTGAAGGTATCAAAGGTAGAATTATCATATCTACATTTGCGTCAAATGTATATCGCCTTGAACAAATAATTAATGCAAGCGTTCAATGCGGAAGAAAAGTTATCGTTTTTGGTAGAAGTTTGGAAAAAGCAATCAGCATAGGCCAACAAATGAAGTATATTAAACATCAAAAGGATTCATTCTTAACAGTTGATGAACTAATGACTTTACCACCAAATAAGATTACTATTATTTCTACAGGTAGCCAAGGTGAACCATTAGCTGCTCTAACTAGAATCGCTGAAGGAACACACAAAACAATTAAACTTATTGAAGGAGATACAATAGTTTTCTCATCATCAGCTATACCTGGTAACAAAGAGCACATTAACAGAACTATTAATAAATTATATAAAGCTGGTGCTAGTGTTATTGTAAGTAATCCATTAGCTGACACACATTCATCAGGTCATGCATCACAATACGAATTACAATTAATGCTAAACTTTACAAAGCCAAAATATTTCGTGCCTATACATGGTGAATATCCAATGCAAAAAAAGCATTGTGATTTAGCTATTGAATGTGGAGTAAATAAAAATAATTGTTTCATTTTAAAGAATGGTGAAATCTTACAAATTAATGAAGGAAAAGCAGAGAAAAAAGGAAAAGTTAATTCCGGTATATTATCAATCGATAAATATAATTCCATTATCCCTGAAAATATCTTAAAAGAAAGAAAAGCCTTATCTGAAGATGGAATAGTAACACTTACCTTTATTATTCAAAAAAACAAATTAGTTCAAAAACCTTCTCTAAATTCTAGAGGTTTCATATATATGAAAAACTCAAACGAACTAATCTCTAATATTGAGAATAAAGCATATAAAGCAGCTAATTCATATCTATTTAAAATTAAGAATGGGCATTTTTATGAATCTAAATTCAAAAAAGATATGGAATTAGAAATGTCAAACTACATTAATGAACTTACTTCATCTAAACCAGCAATTGTTATTATTGCTATTCAAATATAAAAAGAACATTACTTTCACGTAATGTTCTTTTTTTCTTATATATTATTTATTTCATTTTTAAATAAATGGAATATCTCTCTTTCAACCATTGCATCTTCTAAAGCGTCATGAATTTGTTCCTGCATATCGATTTTAGCCATTTCTTTATATGTATTGAAAAGACCCATTTCTTGTTTGTAATTATAATAATTTTTAATTACTTGCATCAAGTTCATATATCTATTTCTAACATCTAAAGGATGCAAATGATTTAATTTAAAACTTCTTTCAATTGAAAGCCAATCATTTCTACCCCAAGCTATAATTTTAGGATTATAATCTTCAATTAACCTTTCAAGTAATTGGTAAAATTCAATATATGGACAAGCATTATCAAAATCTGAGATATCTCTTGATAAGAATTGTAATGTTAAACGATTTAAAGAATTAGCTCTCATAGGTTTAACTAATGATGCATCTTCAAATACTATATTACCATCTTTATCTTCCAAAACGATACCATATTGCACAATTTCTGAAACAGCATATCTATTCATTCCAACTAGAGAAAACTCTAAATCAATAAATAAACGGTTATGTTCTTGATTTACTACATCCCTTACACCATTTTGAATTACTTGCAAATCATAATACACTTCCATTTCATTATTTGTTGGATTTACAATCTTAATAAAATGATCAACATCTTGACACTTTATATTACTATAATTTTCAAATTCTTCAACTGCCTCAAAATAAACATAAGGTTTTTTAGCTAGATAAGCTTTAAAATCCTTTATGTTTTTATTTGTTAGGTGGAAATATTGAATACTTCCATCAACAACAACTGACATCAGTCTTTCTTTTTTGTCTATATAATGCACTTTACCATATACTAACATATTATCACCATTGTTTTCTATAAATGATTCATATCATTAAATACTTTTATTACTTCATCCTTTTGTTCTTGGTTCAATTTTAATGTATCAATATTCTTTAAAAAATCATCAGAATAAAGTAATTTTAAAATTTGTGTTTTTTTAACCTTTCCAATTCCTTTTATATCATCTAATTTAGAAGAGAAGATATCTTTATTGTGTGTGCTTCTAAAGAAAGTAATAGCATATCTATGAACTTCTTCTTGGATGTTTTCTAATAATCTAAACAAATAACCATTCTTTTCAATATTAATTTCTTTACCTTCATAATATAGACATCTAGTTTTATGGTTATCATTTTTTACTAAACCTAATACAGGTATATCTCTTTCAAGAGTAGAAAGTGCGATTTTACAAGCATTCACTTGAATTTCTCCACCATCCATAACAATTAGGTCTGGATTGTTTTCTAAGTCTTTGTATCTTCTAGTAACAACTTCTTGCATTGTAAGATAGTCATTAGCCCCTACTACTGTTTTAATCTTATATTTACGATACATCTTTTTATTTGGAATACCATCTAAATAAGAAACCATAGCACTAACAGCAGATGCACCTTGTATATTAGAATTATCAAAAGCTTCGATAGTATGAACATCAAAACCTAAAAGTATAGATAATTCCTCCATTGCGCCTTTAGTCATTTTATATTCTAAATCTTTCTTTCTTATTAATGTATCTATTTTGTTTTTTGCATTATCAATTACTAAATCAATTAGTTCTTTATTTTTACCTTTTTTAGGTATGTTTACGTGAGTATGCAAGAAATCAGATAACTCAATAACATCACCATCATTTATAAATATTTGTTTTGGTATTGGATTGTTTTCTACTAAATAAAAATTATACACAAATTCTTGTAATTTTTCAATACAATTTTCAGGTTTTGCAAATAAATAACCATTTCTTTCAAGCATTTTGCTATTTCTCAAATGAAAGACTTGTATACTCATCCATTCATCATTAACATAATAAGCAATTGCGTCAATATCATCACTATATCCTTCCATTTTTTGTCTTTCAGATATTGCTAGTAATGAATCTCTTAAATTTCTGTACTCTATTGCTTTCTCAAAATTTAAGTTATTTGATTCTGTTTCCATCAATACATTTAATATTTTAATTTCATCTTTAACGTTTCCTTTTAATATACTATTAGCTTTTTGTTTTAAATCATCATATATTTTAGAATCGATATCATTTATACATGGTGCTAAACATTGATTAATATGATAATATAAACATTCTTTTTTTGGAATATTCTTGCATTTTCTAAAAGGATACATTCTATTTAGCATTTCAACAACATCCTGTGCTGCTTTTGCATTAGGATATGGTCCATATACTTTCCCCTTACTTTTTTTAATATCTCTTGTATATAAGACTCTAGGACTCTTTTCATTAGTAATAGTGATATAAGGATATTGCTTATCATCCATTAACATGATATTATATTTTGGACGATATTTCTTAATCAAATTTATTTCTAATATAAAAGCTTCATTTTCATTAGAAGTTATTATATATTCCATATCATCAATTTGACTTACTAAACTTGTTGTTTTAGCGTCATGACTACCAACAAAATAACTGTGTACTCTGTTAGACAAGTCTTTTGCTTTTCCAACATAAATAATTTGACCACTTTTATCCTTGTATTGATAACTTCCAGGTTTATGTGGCAATGTATCTAACTTCAACTTTAATCTTTCATTCATAATATTATACCTAGAAATTATTGTACCATATATTCCTTAAAATATCAAAATATAAATAAAACGGCCTAGTAAACACTTCGTTTCTAAGCCGTTTATTTTTTATTTATTCTCTTCTTTCATTCTAATCTCTCTTAAAATGGCTTCAATTCTTTCACCTTGTTCATATGAATTATCATATTTGAAGATTAAATCAGGAACTTTTTTAACTTGAATTCTTCTAGCAAGTAAAGTTCTTATAAATCCCTTTGCTTCCATAAAAACTTTAGATGTGTTTTCAATTTGGTCTTTATTACCATAAACTGTATAATATACAGTAGCAATAGACAAATCATTAGTAAGATTTACATTTGTAATTGTAACAAATTTGATTCTTTCATCTTTGACATCACTAAAGATTATTGTGGAAAGTTCTTTTTCAATGATCTTTTCTAATCTTTCTTTTTTATAAGGCATTTTTAACCTCGTCCATCTTAAATACTTCGATTACATCATCTTCTTTAATATCATTATAGTTTTCAATTGTAATACCGCATTCAAATCCTGTAGTAACTTCTTTAACATCATCTTTAAATCTCTTTAATGAAGAAAGCTTTCCAGTATATACAACAATACTATTTCTAATTAAACGTACATTAGATCCTCTTTCAATAACACCATTAGTTACATAGCAACCAGCAATTGTACCAACTTTTGATACTTTATAAGTTTGTCTAACAATAGCTTCACCAATAACTTTTTCTTCATATACAGGGTCTAATAAACCTTTCATAGCAGCTTCAATATCTTCAAGTAATTTATAAATGATATCGTAATATCTTACTTCAATACCTTTTTCTTTAGCTAAATCTATAATCTTTGATGATGATCTAACATTAAATGCAATAATAATTGCTTTAGAAACGATAGCTAAAGAGATATCAGTTTCAGTGATAGCACCAACAGCACTTCTTACTACATTTACCTTTACACCTTCAACATCTAATTTAGATAATGAACCTTGTAATGCTTCTAGTGAACCTTGAACATCACCTTTAATTAATAAGTTAAGTTCTTTAGAGTCGTCATTATTGAATAATGATGCAAGAGAAACAGTATTTTTAGCTAATTCTTCATTAGCTTTTCTGTTTATTCTTTCTTCACAAATTAATCTTGCAGTCTTTTCATCACTAAATACCATGAATCTATCACCAGCATTAGGTACATCAACTAAACCACTAACTTCAACAGCTTTAGATGGAGATGCAACTTTAACAATCGACTTAGTTTCATCAGTCATAGATCTAATCTTACCCCATGTATTACCTACAACGATAGGATCTCCGACTTTTAATGAACCATTTTTAACAAGTAATGTAGCTACAACACCTTTACCTTTATCAAGTTTTGCTTCTAATACTGTACCAATAGCAAGTCTATTAGGGTTTGCTTTATATTCATTCATTTCAGCAACTAATGTAACCATTTCAAGTAATTCATCAACACCATCGCCTTTTAAAGCTGAAATAGGTACGAAAATTGTCTTTCCACCCCAATCTTCAGCTAATAAATCGTATTGAGCAAGCTCTTGTTTAACTCTATCTGGATTAGCAGTAGGCTTATCCATCTTATTTACAGCTACAATAATAGGAACTCCAGCAGCTTTTGAGTGTTCAATAGCTTCTTTTGTTTGTGGCATAACACCATCATCTGCAGCTACTACTAAAATTACAATATCAGTGATGTTAGCACCACGAGCTCTCATTTCTGTGAATGCTGCATGTCCTGGTGTATCAATAAATGTAATTAATTTACCATTTTTCTTTACTTGGTAGGCACCAATGTGTTGAGTAATACCTCCAGCTTCGCCTGCAGTTACTCTAGAATGTCTAATTGTATCAAGTAAAGTAGTTTTTCCGTGGTCAACATGACCCATTATAGTAACAATAGCAGGTCTTTCTACTAAATCTTTAGGATCATCTTCAATATCCATCTCTTCAAACTTAGTAATATCGCTATTAATTTCGTTTTTAAGTTCATATCCACAGTCTTCAACTATTAATTCTACTACATCACGCTCTAAAAC
Source organism: Bacilli bacterium (assembly GCA_045598145.1). Lineage (GTDB taxonomy): Bacteria > Bacillota_I > Bacilli_A > ML615J-28 > CAG-698 > RGIG3506. The sequence goes on from JAZLLM010000001.1 coordinate 10,385, forward strand.
ATCGCTTGCATTAGCGAAATATCCTAACATAACAAGCTTTTTAACGATCTCACCAATGCCTCTACCTAGTGCATCAGCTACTTTTGCTACTGTCATACCCTCTGTATAATAGATAATTTTCTCATCTTGTTTCTTCTCAATAGGTACGTTAGCAGTTCTATCCTTAGTTTGTTTGTTATTTTGCTTCTTTTTAACGTTCTTAATACGGCTATATTGCTTATTATCTTGGCTAAAATCAGAGTATTTATCCTCATATTGACCTAGTTTTTCTAACTCTTTATTAGTTTCATCTTCTTCATTATAAACATCAGTATGTTTTTTAGAGTTAAATGATTGATTATTGCTATTTTTAGGGTTAGAATTTTGAGCTTTTTGGTCTTGATTTTGGCTTTGTGGTTTTGAAGCACTTTTTTGCTCATTTTCTTTAACTTTTTTAGTATCTAAATTGTTATTATTTTTAACTTCTTGTTTTTGATTATTTTTAGTATTATTTTCGTTATATTGCTTTTCTGAGTCTTTTGGAGCTATTTTTTGCTCTTTAGTTTTCGGAGTACTATTTTTTTCGTCCAAATTGGCCTTAAATTTGCCCTCAGATTGATTTTCGCCCTCAGAACGTTTATTTATTTCATTGTCTTGTTTCGTCGATTTCTTCGCCTTTATTGGTTTTATGTCTACTTTGAACAATTTTCCGAATTTTTTGACTATAGCGTCCTCTACATCAGTTTCTGCATCAGCATTTTCAGTACCAATATTGTCTAACATTTGAACTATACGTTCAGTGGTAACATTTTGACCTTTTTCATTAAGAATTTCGACTATTTCTTTTACTTTCATTTATCTACCTCAATATATTTCACAATTCCACTATAAAAATTAGCATCATTTAGGGCTATTATCTTATTAAATCTACCTAATGCCATACTAATTTCATCACTAGTTAACATACTAGTGCATGGAACCTTGTAGAAATAACACTTTCTCTTAAAATTTTCGATAGTTTTTTCGCTACTATCGCTAGCTACAAAGACAATTTTTGCACTCCCTTTACGCATAAGTGCTATTACACTGTCTTCTCCTCTAACAATCTTGCCACCTTTATTAGCTAATCCTAATAGATTTAATAATTTAATCTTGTTATCATCCATTATTTTCACCTTTAATAAAGATTTATTTGTCAAGTAAATTAATTAATTCTTCAAAAATAGTGTCTGGAACTTCAATTTCTAGCTTTTTATCTATAACTTTCTTCTTTTTTGCTATTGTAATAGCTTCTAAAGATTTAGAAATGTATGCTCCTCTACCATTTAATTTACCGCTTAGGTCTACTTTAACTTCTCCTTCTGGAGTTTTTACAATTCTAAACATTTCCTTCTTTTGAAATGGTTGGTTTGTAGCTAAGCATAGTCTTACTGGTATTTTTTTCACTATTTTACTCCATATTTCTCTAATTCAGATTGAATTTGTTCTAAGAAACCTTCATCTTGTTTATGAACATCAATCTTCCATCCAATTGCCATAGCTGCAAGTTTAGTATTTTGTCCACCTTTACCTATAGCAAGTGAGAATTGGTCATTAGGTACTGTAACTGTTGCTTTCTTTTCTTTTTCGTCAATTTCAACAGAATTTACTCTTGCTGGAGTTAAAGCTTCAGCAATTAACTTCTTTGGATCGCTATTCCATACGAAGATATCAATCTTTTCGCCTTCTAATGCATTGTTAATGCTCTTAATTCTAAGTCCACCATTACCAACGCATGCACCTTTTGCATCAATATCACCATTTACACTCATTACACCAACTTTACTTCTTGAACCAGGGTCTCTTGCTATACCCATAATTTCAACTGTTCCGTCAGCAACTTCTGGAATATTCATTTCAAATAATTTCTTAACGATTTCACGATTATTTCTGCAAAGCATAATTTTTGGACCTTTAGTTGTTCTATCGCATCCTACAACATATACTTTCTTTTCGCTACCAATTTCAAATTTTTCGCCTGGAATACAATCTCTAATTGAAATTGTTGCATCTACACCACTCTTTAATTGTAATGTTACAAATTTATCATTAACAGCAATAATTCTTCCTGTAACTATTTCTCCAACTTTTTCAGAGAAATAATCATAAGCTTCTTCTCTTTCTAGGCTCTTAAGTTCATTTAATAAGTTTTGTTTAAACATAGAAGCAGCTTTACGTTTGAAAGTTGCAAGGTTAACTTCTTCTTTGAATTCTTGTCCTACTTTTGCTTTAGGATGTAATAATTTTGCATCTTCTAATAAAATTTGTCCTCTAGGTCCTTCTGGATCAACTTCTTCAACTACATATGTAAAATTAAAGAAACGAATCTTTTTCTTTTCATAATCACTTTCAATTTTAATTGTTCCTTTATAAGGACAGTCACTATTCTTACAAGCAATTTGCATTGCGATTTCAACTTTTCCTAAAATCTTGTCGATGTCTAAACCTCTTTCATAAGCAATTGCTTCTAAAGACTCATAAAAATTTTTGCTAATCATAACCTTTTTCTTTCTTACCTCCTAAAACTTAATAGCCTTTCTAATCAATTTAATTTTATTTTTTTCAATTTTTAAAGTTTTAATTCTACCTTTAATGTTAATTTCTACATCAAAGCATTCATCAGCGTATGCTTTTAATGTCCCTTCAACCTCTTTTACTAAATTAGTTTTACTAATTTCAAAATCATTTAAAAAATCTATATGAATATACTCATTTATATTATTTAAATAATCTTCTTCATTTTTTAATTTTCTTTCTATTCCTGGAGAAGATACCTCTAGCATGTATTCTTCTTCAATAAAATCATGTTTATCAAGTTCATCTGATATCAAAGTATTAAGATCAGTAGCTTGATCAATGTCTAATCCTTCCTTACTATCTGCGATAATTCTCATAATGTAAGTATTAGATTCGTTTACCCACTCTACTTCTTCAATACTTAGATTTAATAACTTAGCTTTTTCATTTGCAATCTTAGTTACTTTAGTAACATAATTGGCAAATTTTTCTTTTTCTTTTTCAGTCATTAATTATCTCCCTTAAACGTTTTTAAAGGAGTGAGACGAACTCACTCCTTTTTTCATTAACTAAATTATAACACAAGTAACTATAATTGTAAAGTTATAATTAATTTCTTAAGTTATAATTATCTTTTGCTAAACTCATACATAGCTATTGCACCAGCAATACTAACATTTAGACTTTCTAATTTTGGATTAATATCTATAAATAAGTTTTTATCACATAGTGATTTTACTTCTTCGCTCATCCCATTAGCTTCATTTCCCAAAACAATAGCATATCTATTAGGTTTTTCTTCTTTAGATAAAGAAACAGCAGAATCTAAGCTAGTACCAAAAACTTTAATATTAGCTTTCTTGATTTTTAAAATTTCTTCCTTTAAATCTCCATAGCAAATGTTAATATTAAACAATGCCCCTTGCGTTGCTCTTATTACTTTGCTATTGTATATATCTACACTATTATTACTTAGAAGTACTAAATCAATATTAAAGCCTAAAGAAGTTCTTATTAATGTTCCTACATTACCAGGATCTCTTACATCATCTAAAATTAAAATACAATTTGTTTTATTGTAATCACATTCATATCTTTTAATCTTGCAAATAGCAATTATGCTTTGAGGATTTTCAGTATCTGATAATTTTTTAATTACTTCAGCACCAGTTAAAACAAGTTTGCAATTATCATATTGTAATAATTCATCTTTTTTTAATGACAATACTTCAACTACCAACCTTTTTTTATATGCTTCATTAACAAGATGATATCCTTCCACAATAAATTCATTATATAAAGTACGATACTTTTTTTCTTTTAATTTAGCTAAGTCTTTAATGTGCTGATTTGAAGTAGATGTAATTTCTAAAATGTTATTCATATGTTATGCACCAAATATTACTGTTCCAACATAAATCATCATTGCTAGAGTTAAAATTGCTTGTATAATCCAAATTACTAAAAATAATATTTTATTTACTTTTTTCTTTACAAAGTTAATATATAATTCCCATGATAATAACATTAATAATAAAGGAGCAGAATATACTAACAATCCAACTATTGGATAATATAACCAAGTATTTGCATTAAACTTATCAAAGAAATTAGAAAATACATCAAGTAACCAATTTGCGAAAGAAAGCCATAGTGAATAACTGACTCCAGGAAGACATAATATTATCATTACTACACCATAAAATATAATCCATGGTTGTATTTGATCTATTGCAGATTTAGGCTCTGCTTCCTTTTTTTCTTTTAATAAAGCTTTTTTCTTTTTGTTTAATTCTTTAATTTGTTTTTTTACACTTTCGTATTCATCATAGTATTTATCTACCATTTCTTCGCTAGTTAAGTGTATTTCTATTTCATCTTGCTTTATTTCAAGTTTTTGAAGCTCAAATTCAATCTGTGCTAGTTCGTTTTTATCTTCTTGTTTATTTATATCAATTTCAGCTTCCTCTTGTTCTAGGCCAAATTTCTCGCTTGCTAAATCATTAGTATTTTCAATTTCCTCTAGATGTGAGTCTTTATTGATATCTTCTTTTTTATTTTGCTCGTTTTCATTTAAATCTTTTTCGTTCATAATAACCTCAATAATATTTTAGAAAACTTTATTATATTTCAAATTTGCTATTATCATTCGAATCTATATCAAATGCACTTATATTAGAATCTTTTGTAATAGTAATTTTTTTAATATTCTCTATTGCTTCTTTAATAGCATCATCTAAATTTGCTTTTGCTTCCTCAGCTTTAACTTCGTCTAAATTAGGTTTAATTGCAGGATGTTTTGGAACAAATACTGTACAGCAATCTTCATATGGTCTAATTGATACTTCATAAGTTCCAATCTTATTTGCAATTTTAATAATATCATCTTTATCATACGCTGCAAGAGGTCTAATAATAGGTATATTAGTTACATCATTAACAACTCTAATGCTTTCCAATGTTTGGCTAGCAACTTGTCCAATGCTTTCACCATTTATAATAGCATGCATATGATATTTATTTACAACTTCACTAGCAATTTTATACATTGCTCTTCGCATTAATGTTACCATAAATGTGTTATCAGCGTTCTCATGTATTAAATCTTGAACTTTTGTAAATGGAACTACATATAAATCGATTGATTCATTAAATGTATATTTACTAACAATACTTAATAAATCATATACCTTTTGAAGTGCAGAATATGAAGTATAAGGTGGTGAAAAGAAATGAATAGCTGAAAGAGTTACACCTTTTTTAATCATCATATATGATGCAACAGGAGAATCTAATCCACCACTCATCATTACTAAACCTTTTCCTTGGATACCAGATGGATAACCACCAACGCCTTTTATTTCGTTAGTATATAAATATGCAGCTTCAAATCTAAAATCTATATTTAAAGTAATATCAGGATTGTGTACATCAACATGCACTCCTTTTAAATTTGGAAGTAATAAACTTGATACTTCTTTACTTATTTCTAATGATGTCATTGGAAAGTTTTTATCACTTCTTTTAGTGCTTACTTTAAATTTATATTCAGAGATATTATTTTCATTTACATACTCATTTATTATTTGTGCTCCATTAATCGCAATATCTTCAATATTCTTATTAACTTTTTTACACAAACTATAACTATAAAGTCCACATACTTCATTCAATTTTTCAATTACCTTAGTTTGATCTTCCCCATTTAGATATATATAATATCTATATGGTTGAACTTCGCATTTAATATTCTTAAAACAAGCTAATTTGTGTTTTAAATTATCAACGATCTTTTTTAAAAAATATTTATAATTGTCTTTTTTTAGCGTCATTTCGCCATAACGCACAAGTATCATATCATATTTCATAATTATTTACCTAACTTACATAAGTTGTTTAATGCATTTATTAATTCATCAATTTCTTCATATTTAACTAATGGTGATAAACTAATACGAATAGTATTTATAGCTCTTTCATCATCATTGCTTAAAGCTAAAATTGTTTTTTCTGGTTTTACTAATTTGGAAGAGCAAGACGAACCAGTTGATACATATATTTCTTTATTTTCTAAATAATGTACACTTGTCTCTCCCTTAATACCTTTAATTGCTATACTCATAATGTAATATGAAATATTATTTAAAGGTGTATTTATAATTATATTTTCATTATCTTTTATTCTATCATATAAATATAAGTATTTTGCTTTTACATCGTTTAAATTTTCTAAAGTTTTAGGGTAAAATTTTTTTATAGCTTTATATGTACAAGCAATTAAACTCACATCTAAAGTTCCAGGTTTAATTGAATATTGTGCACTTGAACCAAAAATACGTTTTTTGATATCAATATTATCTTTAATAAATAAAGCACCAATACCTTTTGGACCATATATTTTATGAGTAGACATTGTAAACATATCGATATCATTAAAATCAAAATTAGGAATTACTTTACACATTCCTTGTACCATATCTATATGAAGTCTAGCTTTAGGATATGCTTTCACAATTTCAATAATTGATTTAATATCTTGAACAGTACCTATAATATTATTTACCCACATTATTGATACTAAGATAACATCATCGTTCATTTCTTCTTTTAATTGATTAATATCAATTAAACCATTATTTGAGATATTTAAGTATACTACTTCATAATTTTCATCATTTTCTAATTCTTTACATGTATTAAATACAGATGGATGTTCAATTTGAGTAGTTATAATTTTACCTTTTTTATTTTTGCATGCTACACCGAATATAGCTAAGTTATTAGCTTCAGTTGCGTTAGATGTAAATATTACATTATGATGTTTTAAATTTAATATATCACAAATTCCTTTTTTACATACTTCAAGCATATGGTTACTTTCTTCACCTAATTTGTGTAATGATGTGGTATTCGCAAAAAAGTTTTTAGTTGTGTTTACATAAGTTTGCAAAACTTCATCATCAACTGGAGTTGTTGCTGTGTAATCAAAATATTTCATATTTTTATCCTATAATTATAATATTATTTTATTGTCTTATACATTATACTACATTTTTCATTTTTTTAAAACATATTACTTTAAAAATATTTTTTTATATGTTATAATCATTAAAAATGAAAGGAAAATATTATGAAGCATATAACATATAAAACAAAAGGAACATGTTCACAATTAATTAATTTTGATATTGACGAAAATAATACATTACATAATGTTGTTTTTATTAATGGATGTAATGGAAATTTAAAAGCAATTGGAAAATTAGTAGAAGGAAAAGATGCTAAAGAAATAGCTAAAATATTAGAAGGAAACACTTGTGGCTATAAAAATACAAGCTGTGCTGATCAATTATCAAAAGCTATATTAGAGAATTTAAATTAATATGAACGAAAAAATATTTTTAAATCAAGCAATAGAATTGTGCGAACAAAATATCGATTCTACTTTTCACAATATTACTATGTTATCTAATATTTCATCTTTAATCTATAACTCATTTTCTAACCTTAACTGGGCCGGATTCTATTTAGTAGAAAATAATAACTTAGTGCTAGGTCCTTTTCAAGGTAAGGTGGCATGCAGTTTTATACTTTATGGTAAAGGTGTATGCGGAACATGTTTAGAGAAGAAAGAAAGTATATATGTAGAAAACGTGCATGAATTTCCTGGTCATATCGCATGTGATAGTGCATCTAATAGTGAATTAGTTATTCCTATTATTGTAAATGAGATGGTTATTGGTGTGTTAGATATCGATAGTTTTTTATTTAATCGTTTTAATAAAGAAGAAATTCAATTATTAAAAGAATTAGTCAATATTTTATCTAAATATTATAAATAAAAAAGAACAACCAAAAGGTTGTTCTTTTATTATATAAACTATTCTACGAAAGCAATAATTGCCATAGGTGCAGAATCTCCTCTACGAGGTCCTGTCTTTAATACTCTAGTGTAACCACCATTTCTTGAAGCATACTTAGGAGCAATTTCTGAAAATAGCTTTTGAATTGCATATTGTTCTTTTACTACTTCGCCTTCTTCGTTAACTTCAGTTGCCATTTCGAATCTAATCATTTCTGCAGCTTGTCTACGAGCAGCTAATGTACCTTTTTTACCTAAAGTAACCATTCTATCAGCTAACTTTTGTAATGTTTTTGCCTTTGGTAGAGTAGTCTCAATACTGCCATTGATAATTAAGTCAGTAACTAAGTCTCTCATAAGAGCTTTTCTACGAGCGCTGTCACGACCAAATTTACTTTGTGCCATTGTTGATTTCCTCCTTATTATTTTTCTTCTTCTTCATCGTCCATTTCTAAAATTACTGGACCATCAGAATATTCGCTATCTTCATATCCTTCATCAGAATCGATTATAGCATCATTATGTTCGATTTCTTCATCATCTAAATCAATAATATCATTATCACCATCAAATGAATGTTTGAATTCTAAGCCAATTTCATGAAGTTTTTGTGATACTTCTTTTAATGACTTGCGGCCTAAATTTCTAACTCTCATCATTTCTTCAGTAGTCTTTTGTGCAAGTTCTCCAACTGTATTGATACCAGCTCTCTTTAAGCAGTTATAAGAACGAACTGATAAATCAAGTTCTTCAATCTTCTTTTCTAACTTCTTATTAGCGATCTTTTCTTCTGGTTCATACAAATAATTTTGATTAGCGATAACTTCATTTAAAGTAGAAACTACATTAAAATGATCAATTAAGAACTTAGAAGCTAAGCTTACTGCATTAATTGGTTTAATGCTATCATTACTCCAAACTTCTAATGTTACTTTATCATAATCAAAGTTATCTTCAACTCTTGTCTTTTCAACTTGATAAATACACTTAGTAATAGGTGTATAAATTGAGTCAATTGCTATTCTTTCAATAATTGTATTACCTTGTTTGTCTTTACAGAAAATCTTGTTTTCATCTGCGCCAACATAACCGATACCACGACGAGCAAAGAAACGTGCTTTGAATTTTCCACCTTCTTCTAAAGTAGCAATAACTTGGTCTTTATTGACGATTGTAAGTTCACTACTACAATTTAAATCTCCGGCTGTAATTACTCCTGGACCTTCAGCAACAATTTCAAGTTCATATAAGTCTTGTGCAGTATGAGGCATAGGCTTAAATAATTCTTCTTCATCAATCTTGAAAATTATGTTCTTTAAGTTAAGGATAATTTCTGTAACATCTTCAACTACTCCTGGCATACCCATAAATTCATGTTGTACGCCTTCAATCTCCATAGCAACAATTGCAACTCCCGGCATAGAAGATAATAATACTCTTCTTAAAGCATTACCAATAGTAATACCATAGCCACGGTCTAATGGAGTGATTGTGAATTTACCATAGTTTTCTTCATCTACTTCAACTACAGTTTGAGGTTTAATAAATTCAAATTTACGCATTTAGCCCTCCTTAATAAGCTTTTGCTTTTATAAGTTGTTTTTAATAATTTTAAAAACTTAAATAATTATCCACGAGGTTTCTTTGGTGGACGGCATCCATTGTGTGGAATAGGTGTAACATCTTTAATAGAGATGATTTCTAATCCAGCAACAGCTAATGATCTAATAGCAGATTCACGGCCTGGACCAGGACCTGTTACTTCAACATCAACCTTTTGAACACCAATGTCTAAAGCAGCTTTACCTGCAGCTTCGCTTGCCATACCAGCAGCAAATGGTGTAGATTTTTTACTACCTTTAAATCCTAAAGCACCAGCACTTGACCAAGAAATAGCATTTCCTTGAGGGTCAGTAATTGTAACGATTGTATTATTGAAAGTTGAATGAATATGAGCTACACCAACAGGGACTTGCTTTTTAACTTTACGCTTTTTAGCTACGTTTGCCATTGTTCACTCCTCCTACTTCTTCTTGTTTGCTACAGTTCTAGCTGGACCTTTACAAGTACGTGCATTACATCTTGTATTTTGTCCTCTACATGGTAATCCTTTTCTATGACGGATTCCTCTATAGCAACCTACTTCCATTAATCTTTTAATATTTAATGCAACTTCACGACGTAAGTCACCTTCTACAGTGTATTTAGCAACTTCACGACGGATATTAGATAATTCTTCTTCTGTTAAGTCTTTTACACGCTTGCTTTCATCTATGCCAGCGTCTTTTAAAATTTGTGATGCGGTTGTTCTTCCAATGCCATAAATGTAAGTTAGTGAAATAACTACACGTTTGTCACGTGGAATATCAACACCAGATATACGTGCCATTTATTTCCTCCTTATTATCCTTGTCTTTGCTTATGTTTTGGATTTTTACAAATTACCATAACTCTGCCCTTACGTTTAATAACTTTACATTGATCGCAAATTGGTTTTACCGATGGTCTAACCTTCATTTTTTATTTCCTCCACGATTATTTGTATTTGTTTTAATTTAATTACTTATGTCTATAAGTAATACGGCCACGTGTTAAATCATATGGTGATAATTCAACAGTTACTTTATCACCTGGTAAAATAGTAATGAAATTCATTCGGATTTTACCAGAAACGTGTGCCATAATTTGGTGTCCATTCTCTAATTCAACTTTAAATTGTGCATTAGGTAATGACTCCTTAACTGTTCCTCTTAATTCAATAACATCACTCTTTGACATTTGCTTCTCCTTTCGTGTGATCTATCGTTAATATTTCATATCCATTTTCAGTAATTGCAATTGTGTGTTCATAATGAGCACTATCGCTTCCATCTTTAGTTACAGTAGTCCAATCATCTTTAAGAATTTTAACTCTAGCACTATGGCTAGCAACCATTGGCTCAATAGCTAAAACCATACCAGGTTTTAATATAGGGCCACATCCTTCTTTTCCATAATTTGGAATTGGTGGATCTTCATGTAAATCTCTACCAACACCATGACCAGTAAACTCTTTTACTATGTCAAAGCCTGCCTTTCTAACATGTTCTTCAATTGCATGTGAAATATCAGATAGATGATTATGAGGCGATGCAAATTTTAAGCCTTCATAAAAAGATTCTTCAGTTACTCTGATTAATCTCATCTTTTCTTCACTAACTTCTCCAACAGGGTGAGTCATTGCACTATCGGCATGGTATCCTTTATAATATGATCCCAAATCGATAGATATTATATCACCATTCTTCAAAATGATGTTTTTATTAGGGATTCCGTGAATTACACAATCGTTCACGGATGCGCATATAGTTCCTGGGTAACCTTCGTAACCTTTAAAACTTGGTGTAGCGCCATGATCCCTAATTACTTTCTCCGCAATCTTATCTAACTCAAGAGTTGAAATACCTGGGCGAATCGCTGCCTTAACCGCTTCATGAGCTAAGGCATTAATTGTTCCAGCTTCCTTCATAATCTCGATTTCACGATTACTTTTTATTATAATCATTAAAATCCTCCAAGTAGATTTTTGATATTTGAGAAAATTGCATCAATATCACCTTCACCAACTACATTAACTACTAAATTTTGTTTATTATAGTAATCAAGTAATGGTTGAGTTTGTGTAGTATAAACTTCTAAACGAGTTACTACTGTTTCTTTCGTATCATCTTTTCTTTGAATAAGTTCTGAACCACATTTATCGCAAATACCATCTTTTAATGGTTTTAAATTTGTGATATGATATCCAGCACCGCATTTAGGGCATACTCTACGTCCAACAATACGATCTACTAAACAATCAAAGTCTACAGAAATATTAATAACTGCGTCTAATTTTATATTTAAATCTTTTAAGATTTCATCTAAAGCTATAGCTTGTGGAATAGTTCTTGGGAATCCGTCTAGTAAGAATCCTTTTTCACAATCTTTTTGTGATAACCTTTCTCTTACTAAACCGATTGTAACACTATCAGGAACAAGCATACCTTTATCAATATAGCCTTTAGCTTCAACACCAAGACTAGTTTGATTTTTAATAGCTTCTCTAAACATATCTCCTGTAGAAATATGAGGAATTGCATATTCAGTTTTTATTAAAGCAGCCTGTGTACCTTTACCAGCTCCAGGAGGGCCCATAATAATTAATTTCATATATCAATTACTCCATAAATCCACGATATTGTCTTTCTTGTTGTTGTTGTTTTAATTGTTGAGCTGTTTCAACAGCAACACCAACAACGATGATAAGACTTGTACCACCGATTGAAACTGATCCAGGTAATTGGAATATTACTGTAAAGATTATTGGAAGGATAGCAACAAGAGTTAAATATGTTGCACCAATCATAGTAATCTTGAATAATACTCTTGAAATATATGATGCAGTTTCATCACCAGGTCTAACGCCAGGAATATATGCATTTTGCTTTTGTAAATTTTCTGCCATCTTTTCTGGATTCATTTGTAAGAATGAATAGAAGAATGAGAATAAGAAAATTAAAATAATATATAAGCAGAATCCACCAACATTGATTACAGTTAATCCTTCTGCGTTTGTATATGTAGTAGCGAAGATTTTATATAATACTAGTGATGCACCAGTTAATCCACTACTACTATTACCATTGATTAATTGAATAATAGTTGTTGGTAAACTCATTAAAGTTGAAGCAAAAATTACAGGGATAACAGATGCTGAATTTAGTTTAATTGGAATGTTACTATCATTCTTTCCTCTAAATGCAGCAGCTGCAGGTCTATTAGCATATTGAATAGGAATTTTTCTTTGAGCAGCTTCCATAAATATAATGAAGACAATAATTAATAATAACATAATGATTACAAAGATGAAGATAAAGATATTTCTTGTATCAGCATTTGTAATATAAGTTGTTACTAAGTCTTTAATCATACCAGGGAATGAAGCTAAGATACCAGCACAAATCAACATTGATGTACCGTTTCCAATTCCCCATTTAGTAATTAATTCTGCTAACCATAAACAGAATGCAGTACCACCAGTAGCAACAATTGCTAAGTAGATATATAATACTGCTTTATTTAAATCTAAACCTCTAGTTGCGAAATAAATTCCATTATAACTTTGATCAACACCAATTACTAATGTTAATGCTTGTACAAAAGCTAAACCTAATGCTATATATCTAGTTACTTGGTTTAATTTTTGTTTTCCAGTTTCTCCTTCTTCGCTCCATTCTTTGAATGCTGGAACAATGTCCATTTCTAATAATTGAACAACGATAGAAGAAGTAATATATGGGCTAATACCCAAGCAAATAATAGAAAAATGTTGTAATGCTCCACCACTTAATGCATTTAAGAATCCAAAATCAATTGATGTTTGGAATTGTACATCGATCATAGGAAGAGTTACATAATAACCCATCTTATAGATGAACAAGAATAATGCAGTAAATAATAGCATTTTAATTATTTTCTTTGCATTTGCTGATAAACTTGAAGCCATATTAAATTACCTCGGCTTTTCCACCAGCATCGCTGATAACTTGTAAAGCTTGATTAGAAAACTTATTTGCTTTAACAGTTAATGCAACTGTTAATTTACCATTTCCTAAGATCTTTAAGCCATCATATGTCTTCTTTACTAATCCCTTTTCTTGTAATTTTTCAATTGTAACTTCTGTATTTGCTTCGAAGCAATTTAAATCTTCAACATTTACAATTGCGTAATCTTTACGATTTACATTAGTAAATCCTCTTTTTGGTACACGTTTGAATAATGGTGTTTGACCACCTTCGAATGCAGGACGAACTCCTCCGCCACTACGAGCATTTTGACCCTTGTGACCTTTTCCAGCTGTCTTACCAGTTCCAGAACTTGTTCCACGACCTAATCTTTTCTTGTAATGTTTAGCACCTTCATTTGGTTTTAATTCACTTAAATTCATTAGGGTACCTCCTTATTCAATAACTTCAACCAAGTGTTTAACAGTTTCAACCATTCCACGAACTTGTTCGTTATCAGGTTTAACTACAGTTTGGTTAATTTTGCTTAAACCTAAAGCTTTTAAAGTTTTAGATTGGTTAGGTTTACGACCATAAGCACTTTTAACTAATTTAATTGTAATAGTTTTTTCTGCCATAATTGTTTACCTACATAATTTCTTCAGGCTTTTTGCCACGAATAGCACTAACATCTTCAACAGTTCTTAATGAACCTAAACCTTTTACAGTTGCACGAACGATGTTAATAGGTGTACTTGAGCCTAATGATTTTGATAAGATATTATTAATACCAGCCATTTCAACAACGGCACGTACTGGACCACCAGCGATAACTCCAGTTCCATCAGGAGCAGGTTTTAAGAATACTCTACCAGCACCATAAACACCTGTTACAGCATGTGGAATTGTGTTATTTACGATTGGAACATTAATAATATTCTTCTTTGCATCTTCAGAAGCTTTTTTAATAGCATCTGGAACTTCTAGAGCCTTTCCAGTACCTAAGCCAACTTGACCGTTCTTGTTACCTACAACAACAACAGCACTGAAACGATATCTTCTACCACCTTTAACTACTTTAGTTACATGGTTGATGCTTACAACACGTTCTTCGAATTGTTTTTCTTCAACAACTACGTTTTCTTGTTTTTTCTTATCTTGACGCATTATTGAACCTCCCTAGAACTTTAAGCCAGCTTCTCTAGCTGCTTCTGCTAATGCTTGTACTCTACCATGATATAAATATCCACCACGGTCGAATACTACATTTTCAATATTAGCTGCAATAGCTCTCTTACCAATTAAAGCACCAACTTGTTTAGCTGCTTCGATATTAGAACCATTAGCTAATTTTAATTCTTTATCAATACTTGAAGCACTAACTAATGTAGTTCCTTTAGAGTCATCAACGATTTGTGCAAAAATGTTTGCATTTGATCTGAAAACAACTAAACGTGGAGTTGTAGCTGTGCCAATAATGTTTTTACGAATACGTAAATGACGTTTTTGTCTTGTTTCGTTTTTTGATACTTTATTAACCATTTTACTTCTCCTTCCTACTTAGCTTTCTTTCCTTCTTTACGACGGATAACTTCGTCTTTATATCTAATACCTTTTCCTTTATATGGTTCAGGTTTACGTACTTCTCTTACTTCAGCAGCAAATTCACCAACAACTTGTTTGTTAGCACCTTTGATATGAATTTCAGTTTGAGATGGACATTCAACTTTAACTCCAGCAGGAATTGGCATTTCAACTAAATGAGAGTATCCAGCAGCAACTACTAATGTGTTGCCCTTTAATGATGCACGGTAACCAACACCTTCGATTAAAAGAATTTTTTCAAATTCTTCATTAACACCCTTAACCATGTTTTGAATGCATGCTCTTGTAGTGCCATGTAATTGTTTTACATGTTTTTCTTCGTTAGGTCTTGATACTTTAACTTCAGCGCCTTCTACTTCAATTTTAATTTCTTTACTAAATGTGAATGAAAGTTCACCTTTAGGACCTTTAACATTAACTAAATTGTTTTCATCTACAGTAACTGTAACGCCTGCAGGAATTGCGATTGGTTTATTTCCTATACGTGACATAATTACCTCCTACCAAACATATGCAATGACTTCACCGCCTAAATGTTGTAAGCGTGCTTCTCTGTCAGTCATAACTCCGTTTGATGTTGAAACAATAGCGATTCCTAAACCATTTAATACTTTAGGCATTTCATTAACTTTTGCATAAACTCTTAAACCAGGTTTTGAAATACGTTGGATTCCTGTGATAACTCTTTCTTTCTTATCTGTATACTTCAAAGTTACTTTGATAGATCCTTGAGGACCTTCTTCAACGAATTCTACATCATTGATATAACCTTCGTTTTTAATAACATTTAAAATTTCAATTTTAACTTTTGATGCTGGTATCATTACTGTAGCGCTCTTGTTTTGATTTGCGTTACGAATTCTTGTAAGCATATCAGCAATTGGATCAGTCATTCCCATTGTATAGACCTCCCTTTCTACCAACTAGCCTTACGTACGCCAGGAATCTTGCCTTCATTAGCTAATTCTCTGAAGCACACACGACATAGTTTAAACTTACGATATACTGCATGAGGTCTACCACAACGCTCACAACGTGTATATTCTCTAACTTCAAATTTTTGTTTACGATGATTTCTTACTTTTAAAGATGTTTTTGCCATAATCTATCTCCTTACTTCTTGAAAGGCATACCCATAAGTGTTAATAACTCACGGCCTTCCTCGTCAGTTTTAGCAGTAGTAACAACAACAATATCCATACCACGTACTTTGAATACTTTGTCATAATTAATTTCTGGGAAAATTAATTGTTCTTTGATACCGATTGTATAGTTTCCTCTACCATCGAATGAATTCTTAGATAAGCCTCTGAAGTCACGTACACGTGGTAATGAAATAGAAACTAATTTATCAAAGAATTGGTACATTCTTTCTCCACGAAGAGTTACTTTACAACCAATTGAAGCACCTTCACGTAATTTGAAGTTTGCGATTGATTTTCTTGCTTTTGTAATAATTGGTTTTTGACCAACGATTTGTGATAGTTCTTCTACAGCTGCATCTAAAGCTTTAGAGTTTGCCATAGCATCACCAACACCCATATTGATTACGATCTTGTCAAGTTTTGGAGCTTGCATAACAGATTTGTAATTAAACTTTTCCATTAAAGCTGGTTTAACACTATTTAAATACTTTTCTTGTAAACGATTCATAGCTTAGCTTCCTCCTACTTGATGATAGCACCAGATGCTTTAGCATAACGTACTTTTTTGCCATCTTCTACTTTATAACCAATTCTTGTTGGTTTATTAGTAGATGGATCAATTAACATAACGTTAGATGCATCGATTGGAGCTTCCATTTTAATAATTCCACCGTCTGGATTTGCTTGAGAAGGTCTAGTATGACGACTTACAACGTTTACGCCTTCAACAATAACACGGTTTTCTTTAACTAATACTTTTTTAATAGTACCTTTTTTACCTTTAAAGTTACCTGCAATAACGATAACTTGATCACCTTTTTTAACAACCATTATTCAGTCCTCCTAATTAAAGAACTTCTGGTGCTAAAGAGATGATCTTCATGAAATCTTTATCACGAAGTTCACGAGCAACAGGACCAAAAATACGAGTGCCCTTAGGTGTCTTATCTTCTTTAACGATAACTACTGCATTATCATCAAATTTGATATAACTACCATCATTTCTTCTTAAGCCAGTTTTAGTTCTTACTATAACACATTTAACTACTTCGCCTTTTTTAACTTGGCCACCAGGAGTTGCATCTTTAACAGTAGCAACAATGATATCACCAATGTTAGCAAATCTTCTTCTTGTTCCGCCTAAAACTTTAATGCATAATACTTCTTTTGCACCAGAGTTATCAGCAACTTTAAGTCTTGATTCTTGTTGGATCATAATTGCCTCCTATAAGATGACTGCCTTTTCAACGATTTCAATCAAACGATATCTCTTCATTTTTGATAGAGGTCTAGTAGCCATAATTTTTACAGTATCGCCTACTTTTGCTTCGTTGTTTTCATCGTGAGCAGTAAATTTCTTTGTATATTCAACACGTTTGCCATATAAAGGATGTTTACGATATGTAGTAATAGAAACTTTAATTGTCTTATCTTCTTTGTCAGAAACAACTTTACCAATTAAAACTTTACGAGTATTTCTTTCCATTGTTCATCCTCCTACTTATTAGCATTTGCACGTTCTGTAAGAATAGTCTTCATACGAGCAATTTGCTTTCTATTTTTCTTGATTTGTGCTGTATTTTCTAATTTTCCAACAGCAGCTTGGAAACGTAAATTGAATAATTCTTGTTTTAATTCTTCAATATTCTTTTCAATAGCAGCAACATCCATTTGTCTAATCTTATCAGTCTTTGATTGTCTTACAACAACTTTTTCTTTCTTAGTTCTAGCCATTTTTATTCACCACTATTTTCCTTTGTTACAAATTTTGTTGTGATAGGTAATTTGTTAGCAGCTAGTCTAAATGCTTCTCTTGCTACAGCAGCACTTACACCACCGATTTCGAACATTACTGTTCCCTTCTTAACTACTGCTACGTAACCTTCAACGTTACCTTTACCACCACCCATACGTACAGCTAATGGTTTCTTAGTTTGTGGATTATGAGGGAAAATTCTAATCCAAACTTTACCTTCACGGTTCATATAACGAGTCATAGCAATACGAGCAGCTTCAATTTGTTGTTGAGTTAGCCATGTTCCTTGCATAGCCATCATACCAAATTCACCAAAATCTACTTTCTTAGCACCTTTTGCTTTGCCATCATAACGAACTCTATGAGGTCTACGGAATTTTGTTCTCTTAGGCATTAACATAATTATTTAGCCTCCTTTTTTGCAGGTAAAACTTCACCTTTGCAAATCCAAACTTTAATTCCTAATTTACCATAAGTAGTATTAGCTTCAGCTAAAGCATAATCGATGTCAGCTCTTAATGTATGTAGTGGTACTGTACCTTCTGAGTAACCTTCACCACGTGCCATTTCAGCTCCACCTAATCTACCAGAGATATGAGTCTTAATACCTTTAGCTCCAGCCTTCATAGTTTGTTGGATTGCTTTCTTTTGTACTCTTCTGAATGAAGCTCTGTTTTCTAGATCTTCAGCCATTTTTCTTGCAACTAATGTTGCGTCTAAATCTGGGTTCTTAATTTCTACAACGTTCATGAATACTTTCTTTCCAGTCATAGCTTCTAGTTTTTCAACTAATTGAGCTTTGATTGTACCTTCACGACCGATAACAACACCAGGTTTTGCAGTATAAAGAACGATCATAATCTTGTTCTTTACTCTCTCGATAACGATTCTTGAAACTTGAGCTTTCTTATAATATTCTTCAATTTCCTTACGAATCTTTAAATCCTCATGTAATAATGCAGGAACTTCTAATTTACCAGCATACCATTTTGAATCCCAATCACGGATAATACCTAAACGCATTCCGATTGGGCTAACTTTTTGTCCCATTGAGATCCTCCTTAATTTCTTTCTGCAACAACTACGATAATGTTGCTTGTTCTTTTTAATAAATGACTAGCGCTACCTTTAGCACGAGGTAAGAATCTCTTCATTGTCATGCCTTCATTAGCGTAGATTTCTTTAATAAATAATTTGTCTTGAGACATTTCATAATTATTTGTTGCATTAGCAACAGCACTCTTTAATACTTTTTCAATAGCTGTAGCAGCTCCGTTTGGAGTTACATGTAAAATATTAAATGCATCTTTAATATCTTTGCCTCTAACCAAATCCATAACTAATCTTACCTTAGTAGCAGAGATACGTACAGTCTTAGCTTCTGCTCTAGCAGTTTTTACTTCTTCCATAATTATCTCCTTCCTAAGCTTCCTTATCTTTTCCATGTCCGTGGTATGTTCTAGTTGGTGCAAATTCGCCTAATTTATGTCCAACCATATCTTCAGTTACATATACAGGAACATGTGTTTTTCCATTATATACACCAATTGTGTGTCCAATAAATGCTGGGAAAATTGTTGATCTTCTTGACCAAGTTTGAATAACTTTTTTACTGTTTGATTCATTTAATTCAACTACTTTTTTCATTAAATGTTCATCACAGAAAGGTCCTTTTTTCAATGAACGAGCCATTTTGTACCTCCTAATTAACCGTTACGACGACGAACGATTAGTTCGTTTGATTTTTTCTTTGAATTACGAGTCTTCTTACCTAAAGCAGGTTTACCCCAAGGAGTTAAAGGTGCTTTACGTCCAATTGGAGCTCTACCTTCACCACCACCATGAGGATGGTCATTAGGGTTCATAACAGATCCACGTACAGTTGGGTTGATTCCCATATGACGAGTTCTACCAGCTTTACCAATTGTTACATTCATATAATCAGCGTTGCCAACTTCACCAACTGTAGCACGGCAAACACTTAAAATTTTTCTAACTTCACCGCTTGTTAAACGTACTAAAACGTATCTTTCTTCACGGCCTAAGATTTGAGCACTTGTACCAGCACTTCTAACTAATTGAGCACCTTTTCCAGGATGCATTTCAATGTTATGAATAATAGTACCAATTGGCATATTACCTAAAGGCATTGTGTTACCAATTTTGATATCTACTTTTTCGCCAGATACAATTGTATCTCCAACTTTGATATCTTTTGGAGCAATGATATATCTCTTTTCACCATCAGCATAGCAAACTAAAGCAATATTAGCACTTCTGTTTGGATCATATTCGATAGTCTTAATAGTTCCAACGATATTGTCTTTATTACGTTTAAAATCAATGATACGATATTTTCTCTTTTCACCGCCACCTTGATGACGAACTGTAATATGACCAGTATTGTTTCTACCACCATTCTTACTTAAAGGAGCTAATAAACTCTTTTCAGGAGTATCTGTAGTGATTTCATTCTTATATACTAATACAGTCATATCACGACGACCATTAGTCGTAGGTTTATAACTTTTAATAGCCATTGATTATTCCTCCTATAATTCGAATACGTCTAACTTATCGCCTTCAGCTAAAGTTACTACAGCTTTTTGAACAGCTGGACGTAATCCTTCATATTTTCCAACACGACGTGTCTTTCTTGGAGTGTTAAGCATGTTTACAGAAACAACTTTAACTTTCCAAAGATTTTCTACTGCTTTTGCAACTTCTACTTTATTGCTACCTTGTTTAACTTCAAATGTATATTTGTTAGCTTCAACTAATTTAGTAGCTTTTTCTGTAATTAAAGGACGTACAATAATGTCATAATCTTTTCTCATTATTTAAGTTCCTCCTCATATTTCTTAATTGCTTCTTCAGTTAAAACTAACATATCAGCATTTAATAAATCATAAACGCTTAAATGACCTTTTGTTTGAACGTATACGTTTGGAATATTTCTTCCAGCTAAATATAATTCATCATTATATTCTAATACGTCAACGATGATCTTCTTATCAACATTAGCATTAACATTCTTTAATACTTCAACTAAACTCTTAGTTTTACTATCAGCTAATTCAATCTTATCGATAACGATAATGTTATTGTTAGCTAGCTTATCACTTAATATAGATTTTGTTGCTAATTGAACAACTTTCTTATTAACCTTTAAATTGTACTTTCTTGGAGTAGGGCCGAATACAACTCCACCACCAACCCATTGAGGTGCTCTAGTTGAGCCTTGTCTTGCTCTACCAGTTCCTTTTTGTCTGTAAGGTTTCTTTCCTCCACCACTAACTTCTGTACGAGTCTTAGTGTCAGCTGTTCCTTGACGTAAGCCGGCACGTTGAGAATTAATGACGTCACATACTACTTGCATATTTGGTTCAATAGCAAATACTTCATTAGCTAATTCTAAAGTTCTAACTTCAGTTCCAGCTTGATTTAATACTTTAATACTTGGCATCGTTATTTCTCCTTTCTTACTTAGCTAGTGCTTCAGGGTTAACAGCAGGTTTGTGAGCTTTAACACCATTTGAAATAATAACAAATGATTGATTAGCTCCAGGTACGTTACCTCTAACTAGCACAACGTTTCTTTCTAAATCGATTTTTGCGATACTTAAGTTTTGAATTGTTGTAACTTCTCCACCTAATCTACCAGGCATCTTCTTACCTTTTTTAACTCTAGCAGCATCGATAGATCCCATAGAACCTACACCTCTATGATAACCTGATCCATGTCCTTTTGGTCCAATGTGGAAGTTGTGACGTTTAACACCACCAGCATATCCCTTACCTTTAGAGATACCAGTTACGTCAACGATTTCACCTTCTACAAATATATTTGCTTTAACTTCTTGACCTACTTCGAACGCTAACATTTCCTCTCCAGCGATCTCTTTTACGAAGCGCTTAGGGTTTGTGTTTGCTTTCTTAGCATGTCCATCTTCAGCTTTGTTGATGCTCTTAACATCACCATAGCCTAATTGTACTGCTTGATAACCATCAGTTTCAGCAGTTTTCTTTTGTAATACAACATTTGGTGTTACATCAATAACTGTTACAGGAATTAATGTGCCATCTGCTGCAAAAATTTGAGTCATTCCGACTTTTTTACCTAAGATTCCTTTGGCCATGAGTTCTTCCTCCTTCTTTGCTCATTTTATTTTAGAATGATATCTACACCTGCAGGTATTTCAAGATGTACTAATGCATCAAGAGTTTTTGGTGTAGCTTGAATGTCGATTAATCTCTTGTGAGTTCTTCTTTCAAATTGTTCACGGCTATCTTTATGTTTATGAGGTGAACGAATAATTGTGAAAACTTCTCTTTCTGTTGGAAGTGGAATTGGTCCAGAAACAACAGCTCCTGTCTTCTTCGCAGCTTCAACGATTCTTTTTGCAGATTCATCTAATAATCTGTGATCATAAGAAATTAATTTAATTCTTAATGTCTTTTGTGCCATTTTTGCTTCCTCCTTATAGTATTCTTGTACTTTAAGACTTAGCTCATTGTGAATTACCTGATGCACTCGTATAATTGGCAACTCAACCGTGTGTATCAGCAACCTCACAAATCCCCGCCTTCTTAAGCCTCATATATTGTACTCTTTTCAAGTATAAAAGTCAAGGAAAAAAATATTTTTGTTTGAGAACCTATTCTTATCTTAAAAATACAGACTTTATTTTAAGGTTCGTTTAAAACAAAAAATAGGAAATTTAACGAAAATTTCCTATTAGTATTTTTTGCCTATTTTTTGGCGTTTCATTCACCAAATGTTTCTACAACGCTTTTTAACTTTTTAGTGATGTTTAATCCATAAGGGCATCGAGATTCACACATATGGCATTCAATGCATTCACTAGCTTTTACCTTTAATCCATTATATCTATCAAACGCCCAATCTTTTAAATTATATTTCTTAACATAGTTCTCAAATAAGAAACAATTTGCGATATCGATTCCTTTAGTACATGGTTGGCAATATCCGCACCTCCTACAAAAATCATTACCTAATTTATTTTTAGTTCCTCCAATGTACTTAGTTTCTTCATCATTTAATTTGATATCAGATTGGCTCACAGAAGCATTTTCTTTTACTTGGTCTATTGAATCCATACCAGGTATAGCTACACTTACGCTTTCATTATTCAATATATATTTTAAAGCAATATTAGCATTATCAATATTTCCACCAGCTAATGGTTTCATAACTATTACGCCAATTCCTTTTTTATTAGCTTTTAAAAATAAATCATTAGCTTTATCTTCAATAAAATTGTAAGGGAATTGAATTGTTTCAAAGATATCATAATATGGTACTTCTTCGTTTAAAACTTTTTCGATAAATTCATAACTATGTGATGTTAGACCTATGTGTTTAATTTGTCCTTTTTCTTTGGCTTCAAGCAAAGCTTTGATAGCACCAGAATAATCACATTCTCCTCTTAAATTATGCATTTGATATAAATCAATATAATTTGTTTTAAAGTTTGATAAACTCGTTTTGATATCATTTAGCATTGCATCATAAGTTCTTGCCATAGATTTTGTAGCTAAAACAAATCTTTCTCTTCTTCCTTCAATTGCACAACCAAACAAAGATTCTGATACAGTATATCCTCTAGCGCTATCTATAAAGTTAATTCCTTGATTGATTAATTCACTCACAATATCATAAGCAGTATCTTTGCTAACTCTTTGTAAAGGTATACCACCACAACCTATTTCACTAACTTTTAAATTAGTATTACCTAAAGTACGATAATTCATTTAAAACTCCTTGTCTATTTCAAAAACAAATTTTTCTTGATTTCTTGGATGATTAAATTCAATATGATAAAACTCAAGCATCATTCTATCCTGATTATCTACACCATAAATTTTATCACCTATAATTGGATGCATTATGCTTGATAAATGTGCTCTGATTTGGTGCTTTTTACCACCATCGATCCTTACAATTAATTTTGAAATATTGTTCTTTGTTTCTATTACTTTATAATGTGTTTTTATATTATCATTAATTTTACTCTTAATTACTACTTGTTTATTGTTTACATGTCTATCAGATTTGATATCATAACTTATTGTATCTTCCTTTTTACCGAATACACCTTTACATAAACAAACATATTCTTTAGTTACATTCTTGTTTTCCCATTCGTTTGATATATAACTTGCGCTAAAGATGTTTTTAGCTATTACTATCATTCCACTAGTTTCATAATCTAATCGATGCAAATGCGTAAAATAAATATTGCAATTTTTATAATAATTAGCAACCGCATTTATTAAAGTATCGCATCTCTCACCATCTGGATGAACCAACATCGATATCGGTTTATATACAATTAATATGTCATCATCTTCGTATAGCACACTAATTTTATAGTTGAATGGTATATATTTATCCTTCATCAGTATTGAGTCATCGATATCTATATAGTCAGTTTTTTCTAAAGGAATATTTGAATTCTTTATAGCTACATCATTTACTCTTACTTTTCTATTTTGAACTAAAATGTATTTATTTTTACTAGATACTTTAAAATAAGAAAATAACTCATCTATGCTTTCAAATTCAAATTTAGAATTAGAAATATTAAACATTATTTGTCTTTCCTAATAATCTTTGCAAATCCTTTTGCAACGAAATAAAAACCAAGATCTGATAAATGTGCACCATCTACGCTTCCGTCTTTATTAATTTCTTTTATTAGTTCGGTTCCGTCGACGAATGTGATGTTGTATTTTTCACACATTGCTTTTTGTGCATCATAAAATTCTTTTCTATAATTAGCATATCCTGTTTTAACTAAGCCCATAGCTTCATCAAAGTGAGATACTAAGTATATTTTGATATCATCTTTGTTTTTTAAATTTTCCATAAAGTATGGAAACTTTTCGTTAAATAGTGCAGCACCGGCTGTATTACATTCGACTTCAAAAATTAAATATTTCTTATCTTCAATCATATTTAATATCTCAAGCATTCTATGCTCCATTTTACATGAGCCACTAAATCCTAAATTAATTACATTTAGATTTAGCATTCTTCCTAATATTGCGCCATAATCCATACCCGGTCTTGTTGCACAACCACCTTGAGAGATGCTAGTTCCATAAATTACTAGTGTTTCTTGATTTAATTTATAGAATTTAAATTTAGCGTCTTCATTTACCCCAACAAATGCACTTTCTAATATTTGATATAGTGGGAAATATAATCTATATTCAAATTCTTTGTCAAAACAGTCATTTAGTAAATCAACTGTGTATTCAGCTTTATTGATCTTTGTACAATTTAAAAATACCCATTTACCTTTTTCTTTTACATACAAACTAAAACCTATTGTGCCAACTGCTGTCATATGAGACATATATGCAGCACCAGCTAATTTTGCTTTTAATTTAATTGTTTTAGCGTTAGTTTTAAAACAGATATTAAAACCTGCTGGGTTTAATTTTAATGTTTCGACGTTTTCTGATACAAAGCTGTCATCTAATCTATTATATATTTTAGATTCAAAGGCTCTTCCCATAATACATGAATTATTTAAATCATACCATTTAATGCCATCTTCCACAGTACTGATGTTTTCTAACATGTTTTTATCAATTTCAAAAATACTTTTTCTTGCCATAAATATTACCTCTCATAAATATAGTATACTACTTTTTTATTATCTTTAATATAAATTATTTTATTTATTTAATTTTTATGATAAAATAAATGCATAAAAGAAAAGGAAAAATTATGAAAAGAAAAATTTTATATCTATTATTAATTGTATTCGCGCTTTTCTTTATAGCTTGTAAAGAAAAGATAGAGACAAAAACAGACCAAGAAATTGTAGATGAATTTATTAATACCATCACATTACCTGAAACATTAACTGAATCTCTAAATTTACAAAATGTATATTCAAATGAAGGAAATGAATTCTATGCAACTTGGGAATCTAGCAATAAGAGAATATTAACTAATGATGGTAAATATTACCTTAGCAAAAATTCTGATATCATTACATTAACTTTAACACTTAAATACAAAGATGTTAGTAGTGAAAAAACATTTGAACTATACGTAAGCGAAAGTCCAATTAATTCTATTTTGATGGCTGCTTATAATGAATTAGATATCAAAAAAGAATTATCAAGTGATCTTGTAATTCCATCTACATTCAAATATTCCACATACACTATTGAAGCAAGCATTGTATCAAGTGATGAAGACATCATCAATAATAATGGTGAAATTGCACTACTAAAAGAAGATAAAGAAGTGAGTCTTGATATCATTTTAAAAATGGGTGATACTGCATCTACAATAACAGAAAAGTTCACAGTACTTAAAGTTGATGAAAGTAAAGTAAGCAATATTTTAAAAGACTTAGGTTATGATAATTCATACGAAGAAAATCTAAACTTACCTAACAAGATATATTATAATAATAAAGAAATATTTGTAACATGGAGTAGCAATAATCCTAATGTATTAAGTAACGCTGGTATAATAAACCCGCAAAGTAACGATACCAATGTTAGTTTAACAGCTAGTACTGAATATGGATCATATACATATAATGTAATAGTTAAACCATTATCTGATGCAACTTGTATTCAAAATGCATTAAGTTATATAAATATTCCTAATTTAATTACAAGTGATATCTTATTAGACACCGAATTAAATTATGGTGTAAAAGCTGAATGGGTATCATCTGATGAATCTATTTTATCAAATGATGGAAAATTAACTAGTAATCAAGCATATAAAAATATTACTTTAACACTTAAACTTAGCAAAGGAGACGAAACATATATGAAAGAATATAATGTATCAGCAGGAAAACAAGACCATCTATTCTTAGATAGAACTTTTGAAGGTGAAAAAGAGAATGTATGTATTCAAAATGGTAAATTAGTATTAGAAAGTGGAGCTACTTTAGGTTCTTATACAACTAAAGAAATCTCTACTTTAGATTACGATGAATGCGTTGGTTCATTCGCTGCTATCACATCAAAGAATGCAACATGTGAATTAATGGTTAGATTGTATTCAAATGGTAAATGGAGTAAGTATTTCACATATGGTACATGGGGAAGAGCACTTCAAAATGTATGTCCAACTGGCCAATCAGATACATACGTTAAAATGGTTGAAGACGAAATCTTACTAAAAGATAATAACGTTGCAAATAAGTTCCAATTAAAAATCACTTTAAGAAGAGATAATGCAAGTTATTCTAGTCCAATTGTTTCTTTAATCGCTTTATCACTTAGATTTAAATCATATACTTATAATGTTGATATAAAAGATTTAGCTAAAGATGTACATCCAGATGTACCAAAACTAAATCAAGGTGTTGTACCAGAAATTGGTGGATCAATTTGTAGTGCTACTACATCTACTATGCTTCTTAAAAATAAAGGTCATAGTTTCGCAAACCTTAGTGAAGAAGATTATGAATTAGATCCAAAATTCTCTAAAAGTCAAACTTCATATGAACATGGATATATTGCATATATCGTAAGAGATTATGGTAACAATATCTTCGGTAACTGGGTATATAATTGTATTGGTATATCTTCTTATGGAGAAATATCATATGTTAAAAGAATGTATTCTAATGAAGAATTAATGTATCATTTAGCTACAGTAGGACCTGTTGGATGCTCAATCAAAGGTAGTGTTGTAAATGGTGTTAAAAACTACACTACAGGCGGACATTTAATCGTAGTAACTGGATATAGAATTAATGATGATGGCTCTAGAATTTTCTATATCAACGACCCTAATGTACCAAGCGTTAGTGTTGAAATGACTGAAGATGCCCTAAATAATGTTAATAGAGGCGTTTATTATATCGTTGAATAAAAAATAGTCTGTTGTTTACGCAACAGACTTTTTATTTTTATTTATTAAGAACTCAAAAAGAATAACAATTAATATTAAGATTATACTCCATGCAAATACAAAAGCATATTCTAAATTATTTTTCATATCGATTAATTCTCTTCCAATTGAATTAAAAGGTTGAGTAATAAATTCGGCCATAACCATAACCTTTAAGCCTAAGCCAAAAGATTGAAGTAATGATGTATTTATATCTTTTCTAATAATAGGTATATATACTTCTTTAATAACTAATGAGTTAGTGTTTGTTTGTGTTTTTAATTCATCAATTATTCCTTTATCTATACCTGTAAGACCATTCAAAATACCTTCAAACATTATAGGTATAGTTACAAATGATGTAATATAATAAGGGCTCATATTATGACCCACAAATATTATCATTATAACTATGATAGAAGCTACTGGTAGAGTTTTTAAAATTAATATAAACGGTCTAATAAATTGCTTAAGTTCTTCTTTCCAAAAAGATAATAATGCAAGAATAAAAGACAATATAAAAGATATAATTAATGATATAAATAAACGTAATAATGTGGAAAATAAAACCTTATAAGTATTTAATGTAATCACTAATTTAAACAATGCTTTTAATGTGTCAACAGGACCAGGTAAAATAACATTATTATTATAAGTTATTGATAATATAATCCAAATCAAAAGCAAGAACACAAAACCCAATGTGTAAAACAATTTATTAGTGTTTTTAGTAATAAAAGTTTTCATCTATTTCCTTACCTTGTAATATTTTATTATTGTATTTGTTTACCATATTAAAATATTTATCCATGATTTGTTTATTTTCTTTAGCTTGCATATACACAATATTGCTTGTTGGGATACTTTTTGATATCACTTTTTCAGTTAAATTAACAAAAATTGTCTTATTATCAGATGTAATATTAATTAACTTATTAGCGTATTCTTCTGGGTTTTCATTTAAATATTTTACATTATTATTTACTTTATTTAGAAATGAACTGTAATCTATAGAAGAGTTTAAAACGAATATTCCTGCTTGTGGGATAACATCTATAATTTCTTTTAATGAATCTTGCAAATCTACTTTGCTAAGTGGATCATCTTTAAAAGCTTTATCTTCCATTTTTGATATTATAGGTTCGGCGCTCAAAATGTATTTAACACGATTGTTACTCATAAATCGATTACTAAAAACATCCGCAACGCTATTTTCATATACAAAATCTACTTTAGATAAATCCACACCATTAGCTTCTAAAGCCGCCTTTAATACGATATCAGGAGCTGTATTTTCTCCATAACTAGCAATAGTTTCTCCTTCTAAATCTTTTAATGATACCAAAACATCAGCTGATCTAGAAACTAGATATGAATTACCTGTAGTTATAACGGATGCTAGTTTATAATTATTAGAATTCTTAGTATAAAGTTGTGCTCCTAAAATTATTGGTGCAATAATGATATCATAATCTTCTTTTACTAATTCAGATGACAGCATACTCGCACCATCAACCACAGTAAAATCATAATTATTATCATCAAACATCAATCCTAGTGCTACTGATGGAATTCCTGATGGTAAAAGAACTTTTATGTGTTCTTCATTCTTTTTGCAAGATAATAATGTAAAACTACTTAATAAAATTATAATTACACAAATTATTTTTTTCATACATTTTGCCTCTTTTTATTGTAATTATATTTTATCAGTATTATAATATAAATATCGTAACATATGTTACAGAGGTGATTATGATTAATTATTTTGAAAAAGCTAAAGGAACAATTAAGAATTACAACAAAGGTGAAATAATTAAAAATGAAGGTGATACATGTGAAAATATCTTCTATATTATTTCTGGAGAAATTAAAGCATATACATATTCATATTTAGAAAACCAGTTTTTAATAAACACAATATATGAAAAAAACATATTCGGTGATATTCCTTTGTTTTCTACTAATAATAAATATTTAGGAAATATCATTGCATCTAAAAAAAGTACAATTAAGATTATAAGTAAAAATGAATTTTTAAATATGTGTGAAGATAAAAGCTTTTTAAGTTTATACTTAAGATATATAGATGATAAATTTTTATTACTTCAAAATAGATTAAAGGTATTATCTCAAAAGAGCATAAGAGAAAAAATCCTCTTTATGATATCAAAAAAGCAAAACAAAATATTAAATTTTGATACCAAAGAAAAACTGGCTGAATATTTAAATATACCAAGGCCATCACTTTCTAGAGAATTAATCTTACTAAAAGATGAAGGTATAATTGATTATAATAGACATAGTATTATATTAAAAAAGTATTAGAAGTCAAATTCTAATACTTTTCTTTTAATATTCTTACAATTTCGTCACCAACATCGCTTGTGCTTGCCTTACCGCCTAAATCTGGTGTTAAAACATTTCCGTCACTTAATAATTCTTCAAATGATAATATCAATCTATCATACCATTTTTGATAACCTAAGTGTTTTAGCATTCCTCCAGCAGCCCATATTTGTGCAATAGGATTCGCAATGTTAAGACCTGCAATATCTGGTGCAGAGCCGTGAATTGATTCAAACATTGAAGGATATTTTTTCTCAGGATTAATATTATCACCAGCAGCAAGTCCCATTCCACCAGCAATAGCGGCACCCAAATCCGTTAATATATCACCAAATAAATTACTTGTAACAACCACATCAAATCTTTCTGGATGTAATACAAACATCATACTGGCTGCATCAACCATCAATTGATTATGAATAATATCTGGATATTCTTTACTAACTTCATCAAATATTTGATTCCAAAAAACCATTGAATAATTTAAAGCATTACCTTTAGTTACTGATGTAACGGTTTTTCTTCCTTCTTTTCTAGCAAGTTCAAAAGCATAGCGAATTACTCTTTCGCAACCTTTTCTTGTAAACTTACCAGTTTGGTATACAAACTCATCTTTAGTTCCTTTATTATGCCATTCGCCTAGGCCTGCATATTCACCTTCACTGTTTTCTCTAATAACAACGAAATCGATATCTTTTGTGGTCTTATTTTTTAAAGGGCCATCAACGCCTTTTAATAATTTTACAGGTCTCAAGTTTATATATTGATCAAAACCAGTTCTTATTTTTAATAATAATTCTCTTAAAGAGATATGGTCAGGTACATTAGGATATCCAACTGCTCCTAAATAAATAGCATCATAATTCTTTAAAGTTCCTAAGCCATCATCATCCATCATTTTACCATGTGTTAAATAATATTCACATCCCCAATCAAAATAATCGAAATCAAATTCGAAGCTTTTATCGATATCAGAAATGGCTTTTAATACTTTAACTCCTTCATTAACGACTTCTTTTCCTATACCATCTCCTGGTATAACAGCTATTCTAAATTTTTCCATACTTAACACCTATTTTCTTATTACATTTGTTTTAATAGCTGCATCATATACATATTTTGCAACTCTATTATGTGCTTCCTTATTCCAAGCATAAGGTAATATATAATCTACACTTAATTCTTCATCACTAACAGAATCCATTATTGCTTTTGTGGCTGCTATCATCATTTCCTTATTAATAACTTTAGCTTTTGCATCCAATGCTCCTCTAAAAATACCAGGGAATACCAATACATTATTAATTTGGTTAGGGTTTTTACTGCTACCACTACCTACAATATATCCTACTTCTTTGGCATCTTCATAACTAATTTCAGGGTTTGGATTAGCACAAGGGAATAATATAGGTTTTGCATTCATTGTTTTTACCATATCTTTAGTTAGTACATTAGCACATGATACACCAATAAATACATCACTATTTATAATAGCATCTTTTAAAAGGCCTTTGATTCCTTCTTTGTTTATAAGTTTAGCTAATTCTCTTTGGGCATTATTAAAATCATCATTATCATTAATGATGCCATTTTTATCAACAACCTTTATATGCTTTGCTCCTAAATCTAATAAATATTTACAAATAGAAATGCCTGCAGCTCCAGCTCCATTTATTACTATTTTAATTTCTTCTATTTTTTTATTAGCAAGTTTTAAAGCATTTAGTAAAGCAGCTGCCATTACAATAGCTGTACCATGCTGATCATCATGAAATACTGGAATTGATAATTCATTAATTAATCTTTTTTCGATATCAAAACATCTAGGTGCACTAATATCTTCTAGGTTTATTCCGCCAAAGCTACCTTCTAAATATTTAATGGTTTTAATAATTTCTTCACTGTCATTAGTATTAATTGATAAAGGAAAAGCATTAACATTGCCATATTCTTTAAATAATGCACATTTACCTTCCATAACTGGCATTCCTGCAATAGGTCCAATATTACCTAAACCTAATATAGCTGATCCGTCAGTAATAACAGCTACATAATTATTTCTACCTGTAAGGTTAAATGATTCTTTTTCGTCATCCTTTATAGCTAAACATGCATCAGCTACACCAGGAGTGTAAGCTAAAGATAGTTCATCTCTATTAGATACACTAACCTTAGATGTAATCTCTATTTTACCATTCCATTCTCTATGTTTTTTAATAGCTTCTGTTTCTTTCATTTTTATTCCTTCTTTTTAAAAAAGACCTTTCAAATTAGAAAGGCATTTTAAGTAAATATTTAATTAAAAATCTAAATCCGTATTCTCCATTTAAAGCATCTTCATATGCTTGTCTAATTTGTTCCATTAATTCTGGATCTGAGAAAATTATAATTAATTCAATAAAGAAAATAATATTAATAAAAATTGCTATTGCGCTTAATACAATACCTACTATAGCTTTTCCCATATTTTCTTTATCTTTTTTACAAGCAAGAGCACCAAATACAATTGACACAATACCAAATGGTAATCCAGCAATAAATAAACAGCAAACAATTGTTGTTGCTATTGCAATAATTCCAGTAATTAAAGAAATCTTTGCATAATTATTTTTAGGTCCATTATTAGCATAAATATTATTATTTTGATAATTATATTGAGGTTGTCCATATTGAGCATTATATTGGTTGTTATATTGATTGTTATATTCTTGAGTTTGCTCAGGTTTTTTCTCTTCTTCTAATTGTGAACCACATACTGCGCAATACTTAGCTTGAGGTGGGTTTTCTGTTCCACATATTCTACACTTCATAAATATCCTCCTATATCATCTTACATTATATCATAGCCATTTTAAAAAATAAATAAAAATGTTTTATAAAAAATATTTGAATACTTTTTTATAAAATTACTTATAATCATTAATTAGGTCTTCAAATGCTTTTAAGCTTCTTAAAATCATATCAGTATCAACACAATAAGAGATTCTTATATAGCCAGTAACACCAAATGAATCACTTGGAACTAATAATAATTCGTGTTTTTTTGCCCTCTCAGAAAACTCATTTGCATCTTCACCTAGTGCTTTTATAAATAAATAAAATGCGCCATTTGGATATGTTACTTGATATCCCATTCTAGTAAGTTCTTTATATAGAATATCACGATTCTTTTCATATATAGTAATATCTGAAGTTTTACCTAAACAATAAGGTATCATATATTGGAATAGAGCTGGAGCACATACATAACCCAAACTTCTTCCAGCACCGCATATTGATTTAAATATTTTTACTTTTTCTATACACTTGTTTGATACCAAAATATAGCCAATTCTTTCTCCAGGAAGTGATAATGATTTACTAAATGAATAACATACTATAGTATTATCATAGAATTTAGTAACAAAAGGTGTTTGTACTCCATCATAAACTAGTTCTCTATATGGTTCATCAGCAATTATAAAAATGTTTGAATTAAATTCCTTTTGCTTTTTATATAATAAATTAGCTAATTCTTTTAATTCATCTTCACTAATTAATACGCCAGTTGGATTATTTGGTGAATTAATTATAATTGCTTTGGTTTTAGAACTTATTGCTTTTTCTAAAGATTCAAAATCAATTTTAAAGGTTTTATCTTTACATTTAACTACTACTAATTTACCATTAGCTTTTTCAGTGAAAACCCTGTATTCAGGAAAAAAAGGAGCAAGAGCAATTACTTCATCACCCTCATTTATTAATGCGTTTAAAGAAATAGTTAAAGAAGCTGCAGCACCACATGTTAAATATATTAAGCTGGCGCTTTCGTTTACACCATATGTAGAATTAACATAATTAGCTATACTTTCTCTAACATCTTTATCTCCTATAGCTGTAGTATATGCATGTAATTTTGTTGGTTCTGTTTTTGTTATGATATCAATTAATGCCTCATTTACTACGCTAGGACTAGGCACACTTGGATTACCTAAACTGAAATCAAAAACTTTGTCTTCCCCAATTTGTTCTTTTCTTTTTCTTCCGTATTCAAATAATTCTCTTATAGCTGAACCTTTATTTCCAAGGCCAAACATTTTTTCATTATACATACTATTTCTCCGTTTTATAAATTCAATATTCTATATGCATTTTTATATAATATTTTATCTTTATCGTCATTTGATAAATTTAATTTATCAAATTCATATTTCATATCTTTAGTATTCATCCAAGGATTGTCACTAGCAAATAATATTTTGTCACTACCATGTTTATTTATTATATCTATTAATAAATTATCTTTTATTAAATCGCTATATGTACCATCAAGATTAGAAACTTGACCTATAGTCATAGCTAAATCAAGATAACAATCGAACTTGCCAGCAAGCAATTCGTTTACCTTGTCCCATTCATATAAAGCTCCTAAATGAGCAAGAACAATTTTACCTTTATTTATCTTTTTAAGTAAACTAATAACATTGTTTATACTTGAGTGCATATCATTAGGGAATCCTGGATCTAAACCTGCATGAACTACAACAATCATATCATATTTAAAAGCCTCATTAATAATATTAATATATCTGATATCATCAATATTACAATTTTGATATACTGGATGCAATTTAATTCCTTTAATATTAGCTTCACTTAGTCTTTTTATTTCTTCTTTATAATTATCGTAATCTGGATGCATTCCGCCAAAAGCAATAATATTATTTTCTTTCGTTAAAGTATTAATCCTAATACTTTCATTGTTAATTGATATAGTATTTTTAGGATTAGTAATTACAGGTAATGTAATTGAATAATCGATTCCATTTCTTTGCATATCTTTTAATAAACCTAAATAAGTGCCATCAAAAGATGCCTTCATAGATCCTTTAATCTCTAATTCAGATATGGCTTTATTTGCTATACGTTCAGGAAATATATGTGTGTGAAAATCGATTACCATATTAACCACCTTCTATTTAGTTGTTTGTGCTTCTACTAAATTATTAACGCAATATTTTTCTCTAAGTTTAGGTTTTTCAATTTTTCCAGTAGGATTTCTTGGAACTTTATCAAAGATAATCTTACGTGGTCTTTTATATCTTGGTATTTTTAAACAAAATTCATTAACTTCATCTTCAGTTAAAGTCATGTCTTCTTTAACCTCAATAATTGCAGCGGCTATTTCACCTAATCTATTATCAGGTAAACCAATAACAGCTACGTCTTTAATCTTATCATTACTCCTTAAGAAATCTTCAATTTGAACTGGATATAAGTTTTCTCCTCCCGTGATAATAACATCTTTCTTTCTATCTACTAAATAAATGAAGCCATCGATATCGTATTTTGCCATATCACCAGTATATAACCATTCCCCATCTAAAATTTCTTTTGTAGCTTTTTCGTTATTATAATAACACTTCATAACGCCAGGTCCACTTACCGCTAATTCACCAACTTTTTCTGGTTCCTTAATTTCATTATGTTTTTCATCCACAATTTTTGTTTTCCATAAATAGCCGGCTTTACCAATTGAACCTACTTTATTAATGTTTTCGATACCTAAATGCACACATCCTGGACCAATTGATTCACTTAGCCCATAATTTGTATCATATTTATGATGAGGGAATATTGATAACCATCTCTTAATTAAACTAGGTGGTACTGGTTGAGCGCCAACATGCATTAATCTCCATTGGTCTAATTCAAAATCATTAAGCTCTAATTCACCTCTATCAATACAGTCTAATATATCTTGTGCCCATGGTACTAGCAACCAAACAATGGTGCACTTTTCAGCTGATATAGTTTCAAAAATCCATTGAGGCTTAATACCACGTAATAATACAGCTTTAGAACCAGACGCTAAAGAACCAAACCAATGCATTTTAGCTCCTGTATGATATAGTGGAGGCATACATAAAAATACATCATCATGATTTTGTTTATGATGGTTTTGTTCAGTTAAGCAAGAATTATATAGTGCTTTGTGCGCATGTAATATAGCTTTAGGAAAGCCTGTTGTACCACTAGAGAAATAAATAGCCGCATTATCTTCTTGTGTTAAAACAATATTTGGTTTCACATTAGAAAAGAAATCTAGTTGTTTATCATAACTATCTGAAAATGAAGGTTCATCATCTCCAACATAAAACATATTTTTGATATCTTTTAATGTGTCAAATATAGATTCTATTCTGCCAATAAATTCATTACCAAAGATTAATGTGTTACATTCTGCTAATTCTAAACAATATTTAATTTCATCAGCTGTATAACGATAATTTAGCGGTACAGCTAAAGCACCTGTTTTTAAAACACCAAAATATATAGGAAGCCATTCTATACAATTCATTAATAAAATAGCAACTTTGTCATTTTTCTTAATGCCTTTGCTTAATAGCATATTTGCGAAACGATTAGCTTTATCATCAAATTCATTCCATGTCATTTGGCGTCTATATCCACTACCTACTGCTGGTTCAATTAAATTAAATTCGCGCCATGTCTTAAATCTTTCTGGTTTGCTAGTTGGATTGATTTCAACTAAACATACTTCATCTCCAAATTCTCTTGCATTTCTTTCTAAAAAATCAGTAATAATCATAATTCTCTCCTATAAAAAACGTCCTTATAAACAATGTATGTTTATATAAGGACGAATAATAATCGTGGTACCACCTTACTTCGTTAGTACTTTACAATACTAACCTCATCAAGCACAATCATGCTTTATCGCTTTAACGGGCGAACACGTCACAGCCTACTAAATTCCTTGTTTGGTGTGCAGCATAAGAAATGTATTCAAATAAATATTGTATTATCTTGCACCGAACGATAACTCTCTATAAATCAATAATTTATTTTACTCTTTTTCTATCATAGCTTTTATGATATACATAAATATTATCAAAAAGAAAAAATAATGTCAAGAAAAAACTGCTTTCAAATTTTTGAAAACAGTTTTGCATTAATCATTATTCAATTTGAATATCTTTCGCATTTAATAATTCGATATCATTTTTAGTAAATATATCTAGTGCTTCATCTAAATTTTCTACTTTTAGCATTACACTTGCGCTATTTTTATTTCCTCCTAAAAATGCATATAAATATTGTATATCAACGTTCTTTTCTTTTAATAAATTTAATGCTTTAGATAATCCACCAGGTTTATTATCAATACTGATGCCAATTACATCATTAACTTTTACCACATAATTATTTTCTTTTAATATTTTGCATGCTGTATTTGGTTTATTAACTACTAAACGTAAAACGCCATAATCAATTGTATCAGCGATTGATAAAGCATTGATATCGATATCATTCTTGCCCAGCAAATCGATAATTTCACTTACTTTACCATGTTTATTTTCAACGAATATTGAAACTTGTTTTATAAACATATATTCACCTAAATTAACTTTCTATTATCAATTACTCGCTTAGATTTACCTTCACTTCTTTCGATAGATTTAGGTCCAACTAAATTTACTGTAGCACCAATACCTAATGTATCTCTAAGTTTGCTTTCGATATCTTTTGTTATTGTTTGAATTGATTTGATATCATCAAAGAAGAAAGAATCACTCATTTCTACTTTTATTTCTAATGTATCATTATTATTTACTCTATCAACGATAATTAAATAATTAGGTGTAATTCCTCCACCAACCTTAAGTAATACTTCCTCAATTTGTGATGGGAATACATTAACTCCTCTTATAATTAACATGTCATCGCTTCTACCTTGTGGTTTACACATTCTGACAGTTGTTCTTCCACATGGACATTCATCATATATTAATCTACCCAAGTCATGAGTTCTATATCTAATAACTGGAAAAGCTTCTTTTGTAATAGTAGTAAATACTAACTCTCCTAATTCACCTGGTTTAACAGGAATTCCAGTGTTAGGGTCAACCACTTCCACAATAAACATATCTTCATTAATATGCATTCCGTTTTGATATTCACATTCATATGCGACACCAGGTCCCATAACTTCAGATAATCCATAAATATCATATGCTTTAATATTTAAACTTTTTTCGATATATTTGCGCATTTCTTCAGTCCAAGGTTCAGCACCTAATACTGCCACCTTTAATTTGGAGTCGTTTATTAATCCTCTTGAATTAATTTCTTCAGATAAATGCATTGCATATGATGGAGTTGCACATAATGCGGTAGAACCAAAATCGATCATTGTCTGTATTTGTCTATTAGTATTACCTGTAGATGAAGGTATAGTTGTAGCACCTAGCTTCATTGCACCGTCATTAGCTCCTAAACCGCCAGTAAATAATCCATACCCAAAACAAATTTGGATAAAATCATCTTTGCTAATACCAGCTGCGCTATACGCTCTTGCTACACAATCACTCCACATATCGATATCGTTTTTTGAATATCCTACTACTATTTGCTTTCCTGTTGTACCACTAGATGCGTGCAACCTTACAACATCAGTCATTGGTATAGCAAATAAACCATAAGGATAATTATCTCTTAAATCAGATTTATAAGAAAATGGAAGTTTAGTTATATCTTCTATTCCTTTAATGTCTTCTGGTTTTAGGTTTAATTCATCCATTCTTTGCTTAAATAGTTTAACATTATTATACATCCTTTTGACTTGCCAAATTAATCTTTCACTTTGAAGTTTCTTAAGCTCATCTTTAGGCATGCATTCATATTCTTTTTGATATATAGCCATATAAAACCTATTTATTTTAAATTATATCCTAAATCAAATGCTTTTAGATTGATATCTAATAATTTAGCAGGAACAATATTTTTAATTACATCAATCCAAACATCGTATTTGATACCACTTTGTTTTGCATATACACCAATCAAACTAACATTTACAGCTTTAGCGTTACCTGCTTCTTTTGCAAGGCTTAATGCGTCAACATCAATTACATTTACCATTTCTTTTAATTTAGAAATGATATCTGTTGGATAAGTTGTTTGTCCTGTAATAACAGGCATTGGGTCAATTTTTTGTGTATTAACAATTATTGTACCATTTTTCTTTAAATATGGAAGTGCACGATATGCTTCTAATTCTTCAAAAGCGAAAATTATATCTGCTTCACCTTTATCCATTATTGGTGAAAATACCTTATCTCCAAATTTAACATATGTGATTACAGAACCACCTCTTTGGCTCATACCATGAACTTCTGATACTTTTACATCATAACCTAAACTAATAGCAGTATTACCTAAAATACGACTTGCAAGTAATGTACCTTGGCCACCAACGCCAACTATCATAATATTAGTGTTCATAGTATACCTCCTATTCTACCTTTGTAATAGCTTCAAATGGACATACGTTAACACATAATCCACATCCATTACATTGATTAATGTCAATCTTAATAGATCCTTCTTTTAAAGAAATTGCAGGGCAACCCAATTTCATACATTGTTTACATTTCTTACATTTATCTGTAACTAATGCTTTACCAACATATTTTACTGTTTTTAATAATGCGCAAGGTCTTTGTGCAATAATTAAAGATGGTTCATCTTTTTCTGTTTCTTCTTTAACAACACGCTCAAATTCTTTTGTATCAAATGGATCACATACTCTAATACTTTCGATGCCAATTGATTTAGCTAAGCCAATTAAATTTAATTGCTTTGTTTCTTCTTTTCTTATAGTATAACCAGTAGTTGGATTATCTTGATGACCTGTCATACCAGTAATAGAATTATCTAAAATAATTACAGTATTGCAACCCTTATTATAAACGATATCAATTAATCCAGTAATTCCTGAATGTACGAATGTTGAATCACCAATTACTGATACTAATTTCTTATTAAACTCTTTTCCTCTTGCTTTAGCCATTCCAAATGCAGCTGATACTGATGCACCCATACAAATTGTTGTATCAACAGATGAAAGTGGAGCAGCAGAACCTAATGCATAGCAACCGATATCTCCTGAAACAACTAAACCCAATTTTTTAAGTACATAGAATGTTCCTCTATGAGGACATCCAGGACATAATACAGGAGGACGATTTGGAATTACTTCATCTAATTCAAAATAATTATCTTCACTTATACCTAAAATGACTTTTTTAATCATCTTAGGTGTGTATTCACCTAACATTGTGAATGCTTCTTTTCCAATTACGTTGATTCCATTAACTTTTAAATGTTCTTCAATGAATGGATCTAGTTCTTCTAATACATAAAGTTTTTCACATTTATTAGCGAACTCTTTTAATGAATTAACTGGTAATGGATATACCATACCTAATTTAAAGTAATTAACTTTATCTCCTAATGCTTCATGAGCATACATATATGTAATACCATTAGTGATAACACCAATTTTGCTATTGTTATATTCAACTTTATTTAGCTCTGTTGTTTCAGCATATTCTGTTTCAGCTTTAAATCTATCTTCTACCATAACATGCTTTTTAATTGCAAAAGCAGGTACCATTACATTTTTAACTACGTCTTTATTATAATCTTTTAATATATAATTTTCTTTTTCCTCTTCGCTAACTAAACTTTGTGAATGAGAGACTCTTGTAGATAAACGTACAAATACAGGTGTGTCAAATTTTTCACTCAATTCAAAAGCTTTTTTAACAAATTCTTTACATTCTTTGCTATCGCTTGGTTCTATCATAAGTGTTTTAGATGCTTTAGCATAATGACGTGAATCTTGCTCATTTTGACTTGAATGCATTCCAGGGTCATCAGCAACGCAAAATACTAAACCGCCATTTACACCTATATAACTAACTGTAAATAATGGGTCTGCCATTACATTCAATCCAACATGTTTCATACAAGCCATACTTCTTGCACCAGCAATACTAGCACCAATTGCAACTTCTGCTGCTACCTTTTCGTTTGGAGCCCATTCAACATTTATATTTTCATATTTTACGATGTTTTCAGTTATTTCAGTACTTGGAGTACCTGGGTAACTTGATACAACCGTAACTCCGGCTTCGTATGCTCCTCTTGCAACAGCTTCATTTCCTAACATTAATTTTTTCATATTATTTACCACCTATAAAACATTTAGTTTTTTACTATTATATCACAACAAATAAGAAAATAAACAAAAAATATAAATATTTATCGTTTTCATAATATATTAAAAAAGATAAAGTCTTTAAACTTTACCCTTTTATAGAAAATGTATATGATACATAATTACCATTCTTATATTCTAATGTGTAAACATAAATTTTATTAACTTCTATATCAACACTTAGTCTTTTAAACCATTTCTTTTCATATAACACTTCTTCATTGCTTAGTTCACTATTAAAATCATATGACTTTAAAGTGAATTTTTTAAATCTATGACTTAGTTTAATATTTTCAGTATCAAAGTTTATTTTAAAACTTGAATTTAAATCATAAGTGGAAGTAGAATTTTCATTTAATTCATATATATCAGCATCCTCAAATGATTTATTATTCCATTTATAATTAGCTCTCATTAGTCCTTGCATTCCAAAATATTCTTTATAAGAATTACTTGATTTCTTTTCAATTAAAGAAATACTTAAATTATCGGGATTAATAAGAAACTTATCAATATTTCCCATTACTTCAATACCGC
Source organism: Bacilli bacterium (assembly GCA_045598145.1). Lineage (GTDB taxonomy): Bacteria > Bacillota_I > Bacilli_A > ML615J-28 > CAG-698 > RGIG3506. The sequence continues at coordinate 52,172 of JAZLLM010000001.1, forward strand.
ACAAATCATAGAAATAGATAGCGCATTTATTAAAAATTCTTCCCGGTGATGCATTTTTACCTATTGAAGTTATAGTTTTTCCGCTATCAAAACTAATCTCTAAATTCCAACCGCCACCATCAATTATTTTCATTAAAGTATTATATTCATCCTTTATTCTAAGCAATCCACATTTATTAATTCCATTAATAAAAGTGGTTTCAGCATCCTCTTCAAACATTCCTTCACTAATTATCCTATTACTTTCTTCATGCCCTGGTAAATAACCTTCAATTTTGTATTTATTATCAATAAAATTGAATATATAACTTGTAGTATAACCTCCATTATAATCAATTTCTTTGTATACTAGCTTTTCAATTTTATCTCCTTTATAGGTTGCACAAGAACATAATAAAATTATAAATGTTAAACATAATAATAGATGTATTTTTTTCATTTGTTATATCCTTTAATTTATAGGATTATAAATTATACCCATAAATAATATAACATCATTTGAATCAGTAATATAATAAATAAAAGGTTTATTTAAATTCATATATAAACATGGACTAGCTTCTTCTGCTTTGGCTCCACCAAATGTTATAGCTGCTGCTTTGGCTCCTTCTTCATCTAATTCGATACCGCAAATTTGATCAATATATTCAAAATATAATCTTTCATCGCTAATTTTGCTTAAATTACATTCATTTGCATCAAATAATGATTCCAATCCTAAATCAATTAAATTATCTCTTAATGTATATTTTAATTGATATTTAAATTTAGGCAGTGAATAATTAATTGATGTTTTTTCAAAATTAGTTTTACCAGCTAATAATAAATAAAATTGATCTTCTTTAAATATATCTTCTACTGTGTATCCTTCGTTTGGTAAAACATAGGTAATTTTATTGTTATTATTAAAATAATCGCAAGCTAAAGTAAAATGTTCTCCTAAAAAATATTCACCATAAATTTCATGATGCATGAAATCTGCGCTTACATCTCCATTATAACTATAGAAAGTAGAAGCATATGTATTATTTTTTAAATACTTGCTTTGCCATTTGTTATTAAAATATATACTATTTACTAAAAATAAAACAACATCGGTTAAATCAAAATCGTCTTCTTTTACATTTAGAAAATCGAATGTATTATTATTCATCCATTTAAGAATATTTTTCTTTGTTTCAGAATCAAATGCTGCACGGAATATATCAGCTTTATAATCATTACATAAAGTATTTACATATTCATCTTTAAATGACATATTTTTATGTAGCCATATAGAATTAGCAATTCTAAGTTTTCCTCCATCATTATCATATTCATTATTCAAAATGGTGTTTTTGATACCATTTCGCAAAGTATTTACATCACAATATAAAACATTGTTTAGCTCTGATAGAGTTACTCCATCTGCACCTTCAGCAATCATTGAAAGAGCAATAAGTAAACTAATTGGTGAGTATATTTGATTATTTTTCTTGTTGTTAAATATATTTAAAGATGTCTTATATGCAAAAGTATTAAATAGATTTACATAATTTGCTTCAACATTATATTCTTCTTTTGCGCTTGCCTTATGCTCTACCTTATTTACTATTTCAAAATTCTTAGTTTCTTTAATTTTGTTGCTTGAACAAGAACATAAAGAAAAACTAAAAAATATGGTAAGTATAATTATTAAAAGTATTCTATTTATTTTCATTTGCTTCTATAACCTCCTCTTCGCTTAATATTAACTCTCGTTCATTAACATTAGCTACAAAATAATTTCCTTTCTCTAAATATACTATATCAAATTCTTCAATATTTATTTGATAAACATTAGTAAAAGCAGAAGCGATTTGAGCAGTATATAATGGTGAATATGGTTCTAAACTACCATCATGTTGAAATTCTTCATCGTTATAAACTTTAATTCCTTTGATTACATTAGTACTTCCATCTATTTCAACTTTTTTTTCTAGTGAAGATGGCTCAGGTTCTTCTGCTTTTGGATTATTAGCTTTATTAATATTTGGTAATAAAATCATAGCAAATCCGAAAGCGATAATTAATATACAAGCAAAAGATAAACCTATTCTCTTAAAAGCTAAAGTAAAGCTTTTCTTATGAACAGTTTTATATACAATTTTATTTTTAATCAAATCAAAATTTGGCTCATATTCACAATTTTCATTGATTTTTTGAATTAGTTTCTCTTCTTTTTCCATATTCTTCACCTATTGCTTTACTTTTTCAAGTGCACGATAATATTTAGTTTTAATAGTATTAGCACTTTTATTATTTCTTTTACCTATTTCTTCAAACGTATCACCAAATATTATATGGCATATAACAATATTAACTTCTTCGTCATCAAGTACTTTTTTTAATAATTCAATCATTTGATGTAAGTTACTTGTGTGGTCACTTAAATCTTCATAAATATAATTATCATCGCTTACGATATCTAATCTCTTTTTATTAATAAAATTCAATGCCATATTTTTAGCACTTACTACTATATAGTATTTAATATTTTTCTCTTCAACCAATGTTTCTCTCTTATTAAATATAGAAAGAAAAGTCTCACTAACTAAGTCCTCAGTATCATTATAATTTTTAACTATTTCATTAATGCACGTAAAAGCTAATTTAGCATATTTATAATAAATACCTTCGAAGCCCTCTTCTTGAATTTCTCGGTTTTTAGATTTTAATTTTTTAATTAATATATTGTCAGGTAAAAATACATTATTCATAGCTCACCAACATCTTTAACGTATTTATTATAACAAATAATTATGAAAAATCCAACTATATTCATATAATAATACAACTATATAGTCAATATAGTTTCAAAAAAGAGTGCAAAAAATGCACTCTTTTATTTATTCAGGTATTTCTACATCAAATGATGAGATATTGCTTGTAAATTCAGAAACTTGTTCAGAAATGCTCTCACCATTACCTGTTGCGAAAACTAATTTAGTTACTGGATCTTGATAGAATACCATTTTGTATTCGTAATCTGTTCCTTCTTCAAATGTAATAACTAACTTATCACATGTTACACCAGCTATAACTTCTGTTCCTTCTTTAATACCTTTTAAAGCTTCTTTTGCTCTATTGAAAACAAATCCTAAATATTCATTATATACTGAATCAGGTGTGAAATATTCAGATTCAAATGCTAATTCCCAATCTTGAGATTCATATTTTGTATATACTTTAGTTGAAGCGCTTGAGAAATCAAAGAACAATTCAGTTCCGTTATTATAATATAATTTTGAACCAATCTTAATTGCAGTTACATCATCAAATACAATTTTAAAGTTTTCAGGAATATAATCAACTAAATCCATAGCTTCTGGTAATTTAATTGGTTCGATACCAACTTTTAATTCTTTTACTTCAAATCCTACACTAGCACTCTCTGTACCAACTTGGCTACTTGCTTCCCACTTCATACAGATACCTGTTTCTTGATCTAAATAGTAAATATAGCCAAATGAATACATACCTAAATTGCTATATCCATATTGGTATTTGTCACAAGTTCTACCAGCAATTTTAGCAGTTCCGTCTTTTTTCATATTAGAACCATAACTGTAACCTAATAATAAATAAGTATTATAAATTGTTGTAAGTGAAGATAAAGAACCATCTGTATCAGTCATACGTCTTTCATAAGTCCATTCTCCATCAGAATAGTTCCAAATATAAATTAAATCATCTGAAACTCTAAAAGCAGCTCCGCTATCTCCAGAAATATACCATGAATATTCACCGCTAGCACCAATTGTCATTTCATCATCTTCACCAGAACCTTCAGAATCATAAACTACATAAATAGCTTGATATCCTTTTTCAATTGCTAATTTTTTTAATTTTTCGTTTTCTTCATCATATGTAGTTTCTAGACTTTCTCCCTCTTCATCATCATTACCACCATCGTCAATGATTCCGCTTAAATCACAAGCACACAATGAAAAAATCATTACTACACTCAAAAATAAATAAAATATTTTTTTCATTTTTCTCCTCCCTTGAAATTTTATGGCAATTTCAAATACTGCTACATTTTAACATAATGCTATTATTATTTAAACAATAAATGTACAAAAAAATAAAAAATGGCCATACGGCCACCATAAATAATACATTATATTATTTGATATAAAAACAAAAAACTGAGGTTTCCCTCAGTTTATTGTTTATATTATTTATTATACATTGTTCTCTTATGATAATGAGTATGTAATAAATGATGTGCAAGTTCACTATTAGGTTCGCCTAAGAATTCCTTATATAAATCTAAAACGAATTGGTTTTCATGACTCTTTCTTAATTCATTACCTTTATCCATATCATATAAAACTTGTCCACGAATAGCTCTAATATCAATTGTTTCTGCTTCATATGAAGGGACGATTGGTTGACCACCGCCATTTACACATCCACCTGTACAACCCATAAATTCTACAAATGCATATTTACCTGGATTAGCTTCAATACGTTTCATCATTTCAGGAACGTTTACAGCACCATGAACAACAGCAACTGTTAATTCATGACCAGCAATTGTCATAGTAGCTTCCTTAATGTCTTCAGTTACACCACGTAATGGAGTAATATCAACTTCTTTACTATCAGTTTTTTCTAATACGTCTTTAACTGTTCTTAATGCAGCTTCCATAACACCACCTGTTGCACCGAAAATAACAGCAGCGCCAGTGTATTTAGCCATTGGAGAAGTTGGAGTATAATCTTCTAAAGCATTGAAATTAATATCTTCTTTCTTAATCCAACGAGCAAGTTCACGTGTAGTTAATACTACATCGATATCTCTTAATCCATCAGATTCCATTTCTTCTCTCTTAGCTTCTGATTTCTTACAAGAACATGGCATAATAGAAATAACTTTTACTTTATTAGGATCTAATCCTTGTTTCTTTGCATAATAATGTTTGATTAAAGCACCTTGAATTTGTTGAGGTGATTTAGTAGTTGATAGATGATCTAACATATTAGGATAATATGTTTCAATATATCTAATCCAACCAGGTGAGCATGATGTAAACATTGGAAGAACAGCTTCTTCACCAGCTAAATATTTATTTAATCTACCAATAAATTCTGTGCCTTCTTCCATGATAGTAACGTCAGCAGCAAAGTTAACGTCTGTAATATCATCAATACCTAATTTATTTAATGCAGCATAAATCTTGCCTTCGACATTTTCTCCACGTTTGTTACCAAATTCTTCGCCTAATGCAGCTCTAACAGCTGGAGCAATACATGCAACTGTATAGATATCTGGATTTTCAACATATGCTTGAGCTTCTTCAATACCATCTTTTTCTTTTAATGCGCCTGTAGGACAAGCTTGAATACATTTACCACAATAAATACATCCTGCATCTTCAATTGGATGGTTTAAAGCAGGTCCAACAAAAGTTGATGAACCACGGAAGTTATAATTTAAAACTCCAGTTCCTGCTTGTTTTTGACAAGCACTAATACATCTTCCGCATAATACACACTTAGAAGAATCGATAACTAATGCATCGCCAATATTTGTAACTTGTTCTTTCTTAGAGAATACTGGGTCTTCGCCAATCTTATTATCAATATTAAATCTACGTAATAATCTTAATAATTCACAATTATTTTCTCTAGGACATTTCCAACATTCAAATCTATGATTACCAGCAATTAATTGTAAGTTTTGTTTAACAGCACTTAATACTCTAGGAGTATTTGTTTTAACAACCATGCCATCATTAACTGTAACTGTACAAGAATTCTTTAATGTTCTAATTCCTTCAATTTCAACAACGCATAAACGACATGAAGAATTTTCATTTAAACCTTTTAAGAAGCAAAGACGTGGAATATCAACGCCTGCAGCACGTGCAGCTTCCATAACAGTATAATTACTAGGAACTTCTACTGTTTTACCATTAACAGTAACATTTACCATTTTCATTTCCATATGTTTGCCTCCTATTTAGTAACAATTGCGCCCATCTTACAAGATGCTTTACATGCACCACATTTAATGCAGACAGAAGTATTGATTGAGTGTTTTTCTTTTAAGTTACCTGAAATAGCTCCAGCTGGACAATTACGTTTACATAATCCACAGCCTACACACTTATCAGTAATATAATATTTAATTAAAGCTTTACATGTACCAGCTGGGCAACGATGTTCAACAACATGAGCTACATATTCATCATAGAAGTTGTTTAAAGTTGATAATACTGGGTTTGGAGCAGTTTGACCTAATCCACATAATGCAGAGTCTTTAATAGTTTCAGCTAAATTCTTTAATTCATCTAAATCTTCCATTGTTCCTTTTCCGTCACAAATCTTATTTAGAATTTCAAGCATTCTCTTAGTTCCTTCACGGCATGGAGTACATTTACCACATGATTCATCAACTGTGAAATCTAAGAAGAATCTAGCGATGTCAACCATACAGTTGTCTTCATCCATTACAATCATACCACCTGAACCCATCATAGATCCAGCAGCTACTAAGTTATCATAATCTATTGGAGTATCTAAGTGAGCTTCTGTTAAGCATCCTCCTGATGGTCCACCAGTTTGAACGGCTTTGAATTTCTTTCCTTTTGGAATGCCACCACCGATATCAAAAATAATTTCTCTTAAAGTTGTTCCCATAGGAATTTCAACTAAACCAGTGTTATTAATTTTTCCACCTAATGCGAATACTTTAGTACCTTTAGATTTTTCAGTACCCATTGTTCTAAACCAATCAGCACCTTTATAAATAATTTGAGCAACGTTTGCTAATGTTTCAACGTTATTAATTACAGTAGGACGACCCCATAAACCTTGATTTGCTGGGAAAGGAGGTTTATTTCTTGGCATACCTCTTTCACCTTCGATTGAAGCCATTAATGCTGTTTCTTCACCACAAACGAATGCACCAGCACCTAATCTAACTTCTAGGTCGAATGAGAATTCAGTACCAAAAATATTCTTACCTAATAATCCATATTCATAAGCTTGTTTGATTGCACCTTCTAATCTTTCAACAGCTAGAGGGTATTCAGCTCTAACATACACATAACCTTGGCTAGCACCAATTGCATAACCAGCAATAGCTAAACCTTCGATTACAGCATGTGGGTCACCTTCTAATACAGCACGGTCCATGAATGCACCTGGGTCACCTTCGTCAGCGTTACATACTACGTATGATTGTCCGCCACGATTCTTAGCTGTTAATTCCCATTTCTTACCAGTAGGGAAGCCAGCTCCACCTCTACCACGTAATCCTGCTTTTAATACTTCAGCGATTACATCATCAGGTGTCATTTCTGTTAAAGCTTTACCTAAAGCTTGGTATCCATCACGGCCAATATATTCTGTGATATCAGTAGGATTAATAATACCGCAGTTTCTTAATGCAACACGTTCTTGTTTTGCATAGAAATTCATTTCTCTAAATTGTTTAATTTTAGCTTTATCTTCAGCTGTTACTTCTTTGTATTCTTTTCTTGCAACAGGTCTACCTTTTAAAATGTGTTCCTTACAAATTTCTTCTACATCATTAACAGTCATTTTAGCATAGAAAGTTTCATCAGGATAAACAATTACAACTGGTCCCCTTTCACATAATCCAAAACAACCACTTTGGAATACAGCTACTTCTTGAGATAAGCCTAATTCCTTAAGAACTTCATCAAATTTTTCTTTAATATCTTTTGAATGTGATGACATACATCCTGTGCCACCGCAAACAACAATTTGGGTTCTAATTGACATTGTTTTCCTCCTTATTTCTTAAAGTTTTCTATTAACATTTCTTTAATTGGTTGTCCACCAATGATATGTTGTTCAATAATTTTTGAAACATGTTCTTCATGAACCTTACAATAAGTATATCTTGTTCCATCTGGATCATATACTTCTACAATTGGTTCAAGAGCACATTCGCCCATACAACCAACTTGTGTAATTGTTACATTTGTTAAATCGCGTTTTTCAACTTCACTTACTAAACCATTTAATACAGGTCTTGCACCAGCAGTGATTCCACAAGTAGCCATACCAACAACGATTCTATAACCATTTTTTACATCACGTAGGCTCATCTTCTTTGCAGCAGCTTCTCTGATTTGCTTTAATTCTTCTAAAGATTTCATATTTCCTCCTAATATATTTTTTTCTATAATTTAATCTAATTCATTTAAACCCTCTTGCACAAAGTCTTTAAACCAACTCATTAGCATCGGATCTTTTATAGATACTCCATCAAGTATCTCTTTAATTTCTTTGGTATCAAATTCAAATGTTTTATTATTTTTGATGTGTTTATATTTGATATCCGCATTCTCTTCATTAATTATTAACAAATATAAAGTATCAATTAAATTACCAAATGGTGGTAAATCAATACTACTAAGTTTAAAAGTAGCACATAAAGAAGTACCTTTGTCTACTTCTGACTCTATTTTTAAACCGCCTTCACATAGTTCACATAACTCTTTAAACAAAGGAAGACCTAGTCCAACATGTCTTGTTGTTCTAGTTGTGAAAAAAGGACTAGTAACTTTTTCTAATACTTCTTTGCTCATACCTTTACCATCATCAATTAGGGTAATTGTAAGCAAATCAGATACCTTATCTTCATTAATAATCAAATCGATATTCTTCGCATTTGCCTTTAGAGAATTTTGTGTGATATCTAATATGTATAACGATAATTCATTCATATAAGAAACCTATTCTATTCATGTAACCACTTTTTAAATGAATTAAAAGATAAATCATCTAAATCCATGTACTGCTCTTTTTCATGAATTAATTCCATACTATGAGCATCTGAATTATTTATTACCTTGTAATTTTTTAAATAAGGGTATTTATCATATAAATCATTTATGATACTTAAATCATAAACTTCAATTCCATCAACATCAAAAATACTAAAATCACTATAAAAATCTAATATACCACTATTTCTTCTATCAATATGAGCAGGAATAATAATGCCATTGTTTGCTTTAACTACATCAATAACTTCCTTAAAACTATATTTAATTTTTTGATTAGTCCAATATGGAATTTCTTGTAAAGGCTCATCATACTCATCACAAATAATTTGTTTATCAGGCGGGATGATAGTTTTATCTAAACATTCATCTATTATTTCATCTAGTTTCATTAATTCATCATATTTTTCAAAATAAGCTAAAACGTGAAATCCTTCTTTTACGGTAATTTCCATACCATAAAGCATAAAGAAATCATAACTTTCTCTAAGCATATCTAAAGTTTTCCATTGTTTTGCACAATTATGATCACATATCGATATCATATTTAACTCTTTTAACATACACATGTTTAATATGTTGTTTGGAGTTTGAAGTTCATCTGCACAAGCAGACAATATCGAATGAATATGAATATCATAATAAACTTTCATAAATATTATCCTTGCATCTTTTTAATTAAATAAGCGGTATCAAATGTAGTGAATTTTGAAGTAAAAACTGGAACTCCTTCTTCATTAGCTTTCAATATAATATCTTCACTAGGTATTACATTTTCGCAAAATACTACAGCACTCATATCAAGTAGGCTAGCAACTGCTATTGCATTCATTGAATTCAATACAGTAAGTAAGATTGTGTTAGGTTCATGAATATGCCCCATAACCCAACTTAATAAATCACAAGTATAAAAATTATCTATTTCTTTATCTAATGATTCATTATTACTTAAAAGTTTAATGCCATCAATATTTTCTAAATCTTTAACATAAACTTTCATAAATTACCTCAATTTAATAAATATTCTAACTGTAGTTCCGGCTGAACTAGTTTCAACTTCAAGTTTATCACTTGCTTTTTTTATATTTGGAAATCCCATTCCAGCTCCAAACCCATTTTCTCTATCCTGTTTAGATGCAGTTGACCAACCTTCTTTCATTGCATCATCAATTGATGCAATTCCAGGTCCACAGTCAATGAATTCAAGTATAAGGTTGTCATCATCAGTGAAGATTACATTACAAAAACCACCATAAGAATGTATTACCACATTTATTTCAGCTTCATAACTTGCAATTGCAACTCTTCTGACAATTTGTCTATCAACACCCATTTGATTAAGTTTTTTCTTAATCTTACTTGATACATATCCTGCATTCTCTAAATCCATCGAGAATATTCTATATACTTCTTTTTCCACTATTTATCAGTTTACTCCTCTAATACCAGCTTCATACAACTTTCCACAAGATGAAAACATTGAATTACTAGTAACTAATAAAGTTATACCTGCTTCTCTAGCAGCATCATATACATTATCATTAGGCTTTTTGCCTCTTACGATAAGAACTGCACCAAAATCTAGCATTTCAGCAGTTCTGATGCTTTGACAAGTTACTAAACCTGTAAGAAGAATTCCTTTTTCAAAGAATTCATCTGGAGCAGTTCTAAGTAACATTAAAGCATCACTCATCATATCTGATCCAAACGCAAATTCTACGTCACGATTCTCATCATAAAGGTCTGGAGTTAAGATTTTAGCATCTAATAAACTTACTAAATCTTTTAATTTCATATTATTTTAATAATTCTTCTAATGCTTTCTTTGCCATTGTTGGTGTTGAAGAACCATAAACCTTACCGTCAACTGTAAATACTGGAGCTAAACCGCATGCACCGATGCATCTTGTAGCTTCAATTGTAAATTTACCATCCTCAGTAGTTTGTCCAGGTTGAATCTTTAAAGCTTTAGTGAATTCATCTAAAACTAATTGGCTACCTCTAACGAAACATGCAGTACCTAAACATACACCAATAATGTGTTCACCTTTAGGTTCAATTGAAAAACGTGAATAGAAAGTTACAACGCCGTTTACTTTAGATACACTTTCATCCAATTCTTTAGCGATAATTTTTTGAACTTCGATTGGAACACAACCAAAAATTCTTTGAGCGTCATGTAATGTTGGCATTAAAGGACCAGGTTTTTGCTTATGTTCTTTAATACATTCCATTAATTCTGCTAGTTGTTCTTCTTTTAAAACAAATTTTGCACCCATAATTTTTCTCCTTTTTTTAAAACGCTATTTTTATTATAACATTATTTATTAATAAAATAAATATCTTTATATAAAAATTTATAAGACATTTTTTATTGATTTTTAAGGCAAAATAAAAAATCCGAGAAAAACTGAAATGATAAACTATTAGTAGACACTAAAAAAACATTAGTGTTTATTAATAGTTTTTTATTATGTTATACTATTAGAGTGGTAGAACCCCTAGGGGTTCGGGAAGGAGAAAATAATGGGAAGACCAAAAGGTGGTA
>JAZLLM010000002.1:0-8599 GCA_045598145.1 Bacilli bacterium
TTCCTTCTAAACCTTTGCTGCCTGATAGAGTTCTTGCAACACTATAATCTTGACAAGGAAATCCCCCAACTAATAAAGAATGATTTGGAATCTTCTTTTTATCTACTTCAAAGATATCAACATTACTTGCGCCTTCTTTACCAAATCTAGCAGTATAACAATCGAAAGCATCTTGTGTTTTTGTTGATGGTTCCCATTGATTAGCCCATACAAACATAAAGTTATCTTGTTCAATTGCATGTCCCTTTTTATCAATCTTCTCAATGTGATTCAAACCTACTCTAAATCCACCAACACCAGCAAATAATTCAATAACCGTTCTATCCATATTATTTGCCCTCAACTTCCTTTAAATCTAAATTATTTTCTTTGGCAAAAATGTCTAATGCAAGTTCAGCCTTTCTATTCGGAGCAACTTTGCCTGTTTCCCATCTGTTTACTGTTGAAAAAGAAACATTTAATTTATTTGCTAGTTCCGTTTGCGATAAATTTAATTTGATTCTTACGTAAAGTAATTTGTCTCTAAATTCCATTTTGATATTCCTCCATTTTCTATCAAATTATAGCATATTATCGCATTTTTATCTAGTAAATTAGGAATATTTCTCAATAATAAATTTTTCTCTTTTTTACGTTCTTTATAAAATCACTAATCTCAACATTATATATTTGAAGAATAGAATATAACTTATCTATTGGTATTAGCCTTTTCCCATCTTCATATTCTTTTAATGAAACGGGGTGAATCTTAATTATTCCAGAAACTTCTTCCCTGTTATAACCTCTTTCAATTCTTAGTTTGGTTATTTCAGATGCTATATCTTTTCTATCTAACGTTTCTATCTCTGAAGTATTGTTTGGAAATAAAATCATGCACCAATTATTAAAAACACCAATGTAGTTTTTATCTTTTTTTAGATCTAATTTTATTTCGTGATTGATTATACTGTCTAATGTTTTAAGTTTATTCTCATCCAATGATAGTCTTAACAGGTTAAATTGCTTTTTAATTAAAAGGGAATCTTTATAATTAGAATAAAGTTTCTCTCTAACATCTGCATTCATATGAGTATAAAATCTTGCAAGTTCCAATGATGGTTTTACTCTTTTACACCACTTATGGAAGTCAATGCTATTCATTCGATAATATCTCTTAGTTAACATCAATGCCTCCAAGAGCGATATCCTTAACATTATTTTTAATTTTATTGAGATTTAGCATATTCATATAAGTGATATAAATGCTATAGGAGTAGTTAATATTAGCCACAACTTGATAAAAGTAAAAATCATCATACTCCTTGCATAACTCATTCATTGTTAAAATGTAGAATCCAGTTCCTTCTAATTTTCTAACTGTTTTATATCCAAGTTTGATCATTTCTAAAGCTGAAATAATAGCCTTTGCTGAACTAGTAAAGATTAGTGCATCATATTTGATAAGTTCAATCTTTCCAATATGCTTTGTGCTTGAATCAATCTTACATGTAAGTATACGAATTCTATCTTCTTTTAGATTTGATAATCCTAATTCGTTTAATAGTGAAAGACCTAGAACCGTTCCGCATCCTTCTTTAGCATAATGTGAAATAACTACCTCAGTAATATCTTCCGAATAATCACCAATATAATAGGTTCCTCTATCAATAGTTTTAATCAATCCTTCAATTTCTAATCTTTGTAAAATTTTAAAATAAGTATTGTATGGAACCATATAAAAGTTTTCTTTATATTCATATCCCATATCAAAAATTTTATCTTTATTTTCTTTCAAATAATTTCTGATTGTTTTTGTATAATTCATTTCTTTTACCTCCAGCTTATATCTATCACTCTAAATTTGATTAATATCAAGTAATGTGAATGATATTCTTTCTTCTATATTACAAATGGTAAAGAAAGTAGCTGGCTGCCAAAGATTTCTAAAATAATCGTAAGTTTTGAATACCCCCATCAAAAAAAGTGAATACCCCTAGTAAAATTTTGAATACCCCTACCACCTTTCGGTAAATTGTAGAGTTAAAGAAAATAAAAAAAGCCTAGAATAGCAAATGAAATAACTACTAATCTTGACTATTGGCATTGGCAAATAGGAAGAATTGTCCTATATGCAAAAGAAAAAGGATGACATTTATTGTATCATCCTAACTTTTCTTATATGGTGCCGCTAGCCGGATTCGAACCGGCACGCTTTGAGGGCGCTTGATTTTGAGTCAAGTTTGTCTACCAGTTTCAACATAGCGGCATTTACCTTGAATATTATATAATAAATAATTATTTTTTTCAAGGTTTTTAGAGTATATTTACTTAACTAATCCTAAAATGATGTTAGGCTTTTTAATTGCAGAATTTTCAATAGTATAGGCATTCAATACTTTTTCATATGCCTCTTTTTCGCCTTTATCATTTACATATAGAATTGCTAATGTATCCCCTATATCAACATAATCTGATACTTTTTTTATTACTTTAATTCCTACAGATGGATCTATAATATCATCCTTATTTTCTCTACCTGCGCCTAATATCATTGCAGCTAAACCAATCTCTAAAGCTTCCAATCTATGAACATATCCTGATTTAGTTGCTATAACTTTTACTTCCTTTTTAGCTTTAGGTAGTAACGAATAATCATTAATTACTTCAGGATTACCACCTTGATATTTAATCATTTCTTTTAATTTATTTAATGCTTCACCATTATTAATTTTTTCATTTACTAAAGCTATTGCTTCATCTTCGTCTTTAACAAAATTTGTCATTATTAATAACTCACAAGCAAACTTTTTACATAGATATGTAAAATCTTTAGGTGCATTACCTTTTAAGGTTTCTATTGCTTCAATCACTTCAACGCTATTACCTACCATTTCACCTAAAGGTGAATCCATATCAGTTAATACAGCGCATACATTTCTTCCACTTTTTTTACCTATATCAACTAACGCTTTTGCTAAAATATTTGCATCCTCAATAGTCTTCATAAATGCACCATCACCAACTTTTACATCTAAAGCAATAGAGTGAGCACCACTAGCTATTTTTTTGCTCATTATTGATGATGCTATTAAACCGATATTATCAACTGTACCTGTTACATCTCTTAAGGCGTATAATTTTTTGTCAGCAGGTGTAATATTCAATGTTTGGCCAATAATAGCTATACCTATATCTTTTACTTGTTTAAAAAAGTCTTCAGTACTAACATTAATATTAAAGCCAGGAATTGACTCTAACTTATCTAAAGTACCTCCAGTATGACCTAAGCCTCTTCCACTCATTTTTGCCATTTTTAGACCACATGCAGAAACTATTGGAGCAACTACTAATGATGTTTTGTCACCTACACCACCAGTTGAGTGCTTGTCAACACAAATCCCATCTATACTAGATAAATCCATTTCATCTCCACTATGTAGCATTGACATAGTCAAATTATATCTTTCTTCCTCATTTAAATCTTTAAAGCATATAGCCATAAGTAAAGCACTAATTTGATAATCTGGAATTATACCATCCACATATCCTTTAATTATATAATCTATTTCTTCTTTAGTTAATTCATATCCTTGTTTTTTCTTTATGATTAAATCAACAATTCTCATATCCTTCACCTTTAATGTATTAATTATACCATATTTTTAAAAAATATGATATAATAATTTTAAGGTGATAATTATGAAAGTAAAAATATGCATCGTAAGACATGGTCAAACCACACAAAATAGTAAGCATTTAATTCAAGGTAGAAGTAATTTTCCTCTTAATGAAACAGGCATTATGCAAGCTCACACAGTTGGCAAATACTTAGCTAATAAGGGTGAAAATTTTGATTGCATATATTGTAGTCCTTTAGATAGAGCCTATGACACAGCAAAAATAATAGCAACTGAAATTGGATATACAAAAGAAATCATCAAGAAAGAGTGCTTTATTGAAAGGGAATTTGGTGATGCTGAAGGTAGACCAGTATCAACTGAAAGTTTTATTGATGTATTAGACGACACATGTCCTAATATGGAAAAAAGCTATGAAATCCAAAAAAGAGTAAAAGATGGTCTAATAGAAAACATCAAAGATTATAAAAGCATCTTAATTGTTTCTCATTCCCACGCAATTAAAGGTTTACTATCGGCAATTGATATAAGCATACCTTTTGACCTACCTATGGTAAATTGTGCTATTAGTTATTTAATATATGAAAATAATGAATTAAAATTTGATAATATTAATATTAATCCATTTATCTAAAAAAAGAGCAAGTTTATTTGCTCTTTTTCTTTACTTCATATTTTAAAGGACTTAATTCTTCTAGTCTGTCAATTACCTTTTGTTTTGTTAGTTCGGCTAGATCAACAGTATTAATATCCTTATAATCATCATAATATAATACATCAACTACATCAAGATATACATTTGTATTTTTAAATGGCCATCTATATTTTACAACATCAGTATTTTCTACAACTGTAATAACTAATGGGCATTTAGTTTTTTCAGGTATTTTAAATGTACCGCTATGAAAATTAGCAGTATCCCCTGTCTTACTTCTTGTACCTTCTGGATATGCAAACACATTATAATTTTGATTTTCTATTAATTTAATTGCATTAGCAATAGTAATTAAACCTTTTCGATTATTTTGTCTATCTAATGATAAATGACCGTCTTTAACTAGAAAATTACTTACAACTGGTACTTTATCAATATTATTTTTATAGATAAATGAGAAATCAAAGTACCTTAAGCCCCATATTGTAACTATTGGGTCAAAATTTGATAAGTGATTTTGTACACATAAAAATTTTGTATCAGTTGGTATCTTTTCTAATCCTCTAACATTAATTTTAATTTTAGATATTTGGCAAAAGAATTCACAAGCTCTTTTCAATAATCTATGTGTAAATTTTGTTGGATGAGGACCTTTTTTCTTGTTATAAGATAGTGTATAAATAATGATATATATTATAAGTAATAATAGATATCCTAACATAAAACCTATAAAAATTAAGATTAGCATCCAAAAATCATACCAAAAAGTCATAGGATTTGCAAAAATAATAATCATTATTAAACTAATTAATGAAAGAATTGTAATACTAGCTAATATCATTTCTTAATCCTTTCATATACAGCGAATTCTAAATCACCAGAAAAACTAGACTTTATTTTATTAAACTTTGAATAATCTATTTTAGGAAAATACACATTACCTTCGTAGTCTTTATTTACATGAGTTATATACATTCTATCTACATAATCAAGACTTAATGAATATATTTGTTTGCCTCCTATAATAAACATTTCTTCTTCGTTTTTATTATTTTTAAGAAAGTCTATAAAATCATATACTACTTCAATATCATATTCTTCTCCCATATATTGTTTTTCTGGTTTGAAATCTTTATTTAAAGTAGCAACTATATTTTTTCTTTTTTTAAGTGGATGACCAGACATTGAAACAATTGAATAGAAAGTATTTTCTCCCATAATTACTGTATGAGCTCTAGTGGTATTTCTAAAATACTTTAAGTCTTCAGGATAAGACCATGGTAAACTGTTATCTTTGCCAATTAATCCATCTTTTCCTATAGCAACTATTAAACTAATCATACAGCAACTGGAGCCTTTATTCCTTTATATGGATCATATCCAACTAATTCGAAGTCTTCATATTTAAAATCATCAATGTTTTTAACATTAGGATTTATAATCATCTTTGGTAATGATCTTGGGGTTCTTTCTAATTGACGATTTACTTGTTCTAAATGATTAGAATAAATATGAGCATCACCAATTGTATGTACAAATTCACCAAGTTCTAAGTTACAAACTTGCGCAACCATCATTGTAAGTAATGCATATGATGCAATATTAAAAGGAACACCTAAAAATGCATCAGCACTTCTTTGATATAATTGGCAACTTAATTTGTTATCTTTTACATAAAATTGAAACATTGTATGACAAGGTGGAAGTGCCATTTTTTCAATATATGCAGCTTGCCAAGAGTTTACAATCAATCTTCTTGAATTTGGATTTGTTTTAATTTCATTAATTACCCATGCTAATTGGTCTTTTACTTCTCCGTTAGCACCTTCGAAATGACGCCATTCATAACCATATACAGGTCCTAAATTTCCATATTTCTTTGCAAATTCAGAATCTTCTTTAATTTTTTGTACAAACTCTTCCATACTTTCCCCTTTATATTCAGGGCATTTCTTGTAAGAATCATAAGGCCAATCATTCCAAATTTTTACATCATTATCAACTAGATATTTAATATTTGTATCTCCACTAATAAACCATAATAATTCATGGATAATAGATTTTAAATGTACCTTTTTAGTTGTAAGTAGTGGAAAACCTTCATTTAAATCAAAACGCATTTGATAACCAAAAGTACTATATGTACCTGTATTTGTTCTATCATCTTTAGGAGTACCTTCCTTTAAGATGTGTTTTAAAAAATCAAGATATTGCTTCATAATTTGTCTCCTTATTTTACTATATGTAATATTGCACACTTTAAATACAACGATTCGTTACTTCCTAACATTGTAGGGTGATCGGGTGATTGTATTCTAAAGTCTATCAGTTGAATTTTTCTTTTTGAATCTATTCTAGCATCATCAAGCATTGATAAAAACAACGCTGGAGTCATATGTTCTGAACATGAGAAGGTAAATAAATACCCTCCCTCCTTTATAATCTTCATTGCTCTTAAATTTATATCTTTATATCCTTTATAAGCTTTTTCAACTGTATCTTTACTCTTTGTAAAAGCTGGAGGATCTAAAATGATTAAGTCGAATTTATCTTTATTTTCTTCTAATCTTAAATAATCAAAAACATCATAACATTTAGCTTCAATATTATTAAAATTATTTAATTTAGCGTTTTTAATAATGTCTTCTGTCGCCTTATTTGATATATCTACAGCAACAACTTCTTTAGCTCCGTATTTTGCAGCATGTAAAGCAAAACCACCCGTATGACTAAAACAATCTAAAACCACTTTATCTTTAGCGTAATTTTCTAAATTTTTTCTATTTAGTTTTTGATCTAAGAAATAACCAGTTTTTTGGCCATTCTCTATATCAATATATAAATCTATTCCATTCTCATTAACTTTAACGATAGTTCCTTCATCAAAGTTACCGTATACTATTCCCTTAAATTCTTCTAATCCTTCTTTTCGTCTTACACTAACATCACTACGTTCATATATTCCTTTAGGATTAATTAGTTTAACCAAAATATTAATAATATCATCCTTAAAGTTATAAATGCCTAATGAAAGTATTTGAATAACTAAATATGATCCATATTTATCCACAACTAAACCTGGTAACATATCAGCTTCTGAAAAAATAAGTCGATAGCAATCACCTAAATTTAAATCTTTTCTATATAAATATGCTTTTTTAATTCTTTCAAAAAAGAAATTATAATCAATTTCTTCTTCCTTATAAGATAATATTCTTACCATTATCTTACTATTACTATTAAAGAAACCTCTTCCTATGTAACGATTATCAAAAGAATATACATCACATATAGTTCCAGCTTTAATCTCTCCTTCAAAATGATTTACTTCATTAGAAAATACCCAAGGGTCACCTAGCAAGATTCTCTCTTCTTCTTTTTTATTCAAAAAAACTTTTAACATCCTAACTCCTAAATATGATATAAATCTTTATATTTTTCTTTAAGTTCTATTTCTAATTTATCTTCATAATCTAAATCATGTTTAAAATAATGGTCCTTAATAGAAATATTATCTGAATCATCAATTTCAATTGTTAGATAATATGCATCATATTCTAATCCTAGACTACCTACGCAATAATAGTGTTTGCCATTTTCACTAAAGTGATTAGCTTTATGTTCATGACCAAAGAAAACATATTCAGCGTCTATCCCGCCAAACATATAATCACGTGTAAAAAAAGACTTTATTCTTGGTTCCTCATCTACATCATCATCACTAATCCAATTGTAATGTGTAAAATAAAGCTTATGACTTCCTATTGTGATTGCTAATTCTTTCATCCAAGAACTAACAATAATCTTATTTTCATTAGTTACAAGTCTAGACATAAATTTTATTTGTGTTTGCTTTCTAGTAGAAAAATTTATTAAGCCTTGTTTTGGTATATGGTCACATACAAAGACATCATTATTTCCAATTATAGCAAGTGCATTTTCTTCAATGAACTCTATGCATTCATTAGGTCTACTATAATCTACAATTGTGTCGCCTAATGATATTTTAATATCGGAATCTTGATAATCAGGTTCCTTTATAAGTTGCATTAAACTTGAATAATTACCATGAACATCTGAATATACTAAAATCTTCATAATACACTCTTTTCTTTTTTTATTAGTATACACTATTTTAACTATAATTACAAATAAAAAAGAAACTAAAACAAAAGTAAACTTTTTCAGAGTATTTAAATTTGTTTGGGGTTTTTGACTCCTTTAAAATAATCTGGGGTTGACCCCAGCTTATTTAAAGCCCTATTTTGACGTAAAAAAGACCTCAAATATAAAAAGTTGTCACACCAAAATAAAATGAGGTCTATAT
>JAZLLM010000003.1:0-3035 GCA_045598145.1 Bacilli bacterium
TAGATATTATAAAAATATATATTTAGAAGCTTCTCAGTTGCTTCAATTAAACAATCTTTCTCATCTGATGAATGTATTAAAAAAAGAAGAAAATTTTGATGGATTATCTATCAAATTGATCAATGATATAAAGATTAATCAATCACAGATTAAAGAGATATTAGAAAAGAATGATTCTAACATAATTATTAGAGTAGCTAGCAAAAAAATTGATATATCGATAATACAAAAGATAAGAAGTTTATTATCAGCAAAATATATTCTTAGCAATACTAAGAGTCTTTCGGATGATATGAGGCAAACACTACCAATTTATATAGATGATATACAAGAAGAAATTAATGTTTATTTATATGATATGTTTGCTGATTCAAAATGTTTTAATAAGTTATATGCTGGTTATGAATTAAAAAAATGTATAATGCTGTCTTTCGAAGATTTCTATTCGAAAACTGTAAAATTTAATAACGAGCAAGTTAATAAAAATATTATTCAACCTGTAACAATGAAAGCTAGAAATACTATTATAGATAGTATTTTACTGCAAGATAACACAGATTTTGGTACAACTTCACAAGAAGCAACAATAAAAAAAGCATTTGAAAATAGTAATAATGAGGAAGTAGAAATTGAAATTTCTAATCAAATTATTTCATCAAATGGAGAAAAGAAGAGTTTTAGTGAATTGATTAATATACTAAAGGTAAGTCCATACGGAATGAGAGATGGTATAATTCCGCTATTCCTAGCAGATGTGATTTCTAAACTTTCTATAATTAATGATAACAAAATAGATACTATAATTTTATATAATGATAATGTCGAAATAGATTTAAATTCTAGTAATTTGACAAAGATTGTTTCTAATCCAAAAAAATATTATTACAGCTATACATCGTTAAATATTTCTAAAATTAATATGATTAATTCGGTATGTAAATTATTTGATTGTAATGAAAATCAAAATTTTCCATCTAAAATCAAAGATTTAGTTTCTAATATGAAAAAATATGTTAGTGAATTAAATCCAATTATTATTAATTCAAGTAAAAAAGACAATGTGTTAGATTTGTCGAATAAGGCTATTAAATATAAAGATATAATAATGAAAATCAATATTAATAATTTTGAACTAATTTTCAATGATTTGCCTAAGTGTTTCGAATGCTCATATGATGATTTATTAAACGAGTTAAGTCAAATTAGAAGAGAATATGAATCAAAATTCAAGAAATTTAAAAATAGAATTATTAAGGATACAAAAAACATGTTTGGGAATGATGATTGTTCGGTTAAATCATGTATAGATATGTGGATGAATAATTTTAGTTATTTAGATGATATAATTTTTGATAATAGGCACAAAAAAATATATTTTAGTCTTAAGAAATTAAGTTATAATGATGAAGATGCAATAGATTCAATCGCAATGAGTTGCGTAAATAGCCAAATTGCGGAATTTAGTATCAAGAAAAATGATGATTATTTCTTGTCATTAAAATCATTTATTGAAAAGGTTAATGAGTATAGTCAAGAAAAAGCGTTAGTGACTCAAGAGAACTTTTCTGTTAAAAATGAGGATATTAAGTTATCTAGCTTAGCTAATACGCTTTACACAAATATACTAGACGCTGTTGAGGAGTATGGTGAAGCAATTTCAAATGAAGAAAAGGCTCTTATTTACCAAAAATTATTAAAAGAACTTTTAGGGTAGGTGTTTGATATGATTTATTTTGATAATGCAGCAACTACATATCCCAAGCCTCAATGCGTCTATGACGCTATAAATGAAGGAATGAAGTTGTATTCCTTTAATGCTGGTAGAGGAAGTTATAAAGCAGCACAATCAACTTATAAGATGATTGAAGACACACGTTGTAAGATTGCCTCATTGATTGATGCAAATGCTGATGGTGTAATATTTACATCATCAGCTACTGAATCAATTAATAATATTTTATACGGTTTATCACTAAATAAAAACGATAATGTTTATGTTACTCCATTTGAGCACAATGCAATAATGAGAACATTGCATAAATTAGGTGTTAATATTATTGTTATTCCATTTGATGCTAATACTTGGAAGTTGAAAATTGATGAGCTTAGAAGCATGATGGTTATTTCTAAGCCTAAAGCAGTAGTAATAAGTCACATTAGTAATGTTACTGGTTTTGAGATTCCGTATCATGATATATTTGCACTTTCAAAGGAATTTGGTGCAAAGAATGTTCTTGATTCTGCGCAAGGATTTGGAATATATAAAATTGATAGAAAAAATATTGATTTTGTTGTTTTTGCGGGTCATAAATCACTTTATGCTGCTTTTGGAATAGCTGGTTACATTAATATTGGTAATGTTAAACTAGAAACTTATAAGGTTGGTGGAACTGGATCAGATTCATTAAATTTGGAAATGCCAAGTATGTCCCCGTTAAGATATGAGGCTGGAAGTATGAATTCGGTTGGTATTTTTTCAATTAATAAATCTATTGAGTTTCTTAATAATTCAAACTTTGAAGACAAGAAGAAGGAATTAAGTGAATATTTTATAAATGAATTAAGGAAAATTGATAATGTTGTAGTGTATTGTCCTGATAATTACATAACTCATGGAATTGTTTCATTCAACATTGATGGATATACTTCAGATGAGGTTGGTAGCATTTTATCAGATGATTATGACATATGTGTTAGGACAGGATTCCATTGTGCACCGCTTATTCATGATTTTATTAATTCAAAAAAATATATGGGAACAGTAAGAGTAAGTTTCAGTGGGTTCAATGAAGTATCAGAAATAGATGTATTAATTGAAGCTATTAAAGAAATGTGAGATAAAATATGATTAGTATTTAATACCATCTGAGTACTTTTTAAAGCTATAGACTAACCGGTTCTTACTCAAATTAGGGTATAGCTTGAATAACGATATAAGATGGTACTAGAAATAGTATCATTTTTATTTTGGTTTTGTATTTCTTAACTTTGGGTATTGTGGTATAATATAAGTATAAGGTTGGTGTTACTATGGC
>JAZLLM010000004.1:0-3035 GCA_045598145.1 Bacilli bacterium
TCACGTACAATTTAATTATCTAGAAGGATAACTAAATCGTAACTCCTTTCTAGCCAACAATTTTAGTTTATAACATTGGTTGGCCATCAATGTTATAATATATTAAGCACTGTGGATTTGTATCATATTTATACGGCAGCATTGCTGACTGTTTTGAGGTGACTCTTACCACAGCTTTTATTTATTCATTGTTAATAGTTTGTTACATCTTGAATGTTTGTATGCGTGAATACATAAATAGAACCTGTGTCATACAACAGTGCTAAAGCAAAGGAGGTAGTATTATGTACTACGTAGGTATCGATGTTGCAAAATTTAAACATGCCGTTTTTATTAGCAACAGCAATGGTGAAATCATCAATAGTGGTGAGTATTTTGATAATACTCGTGATGGTTTTAACAAATTACTAACGATTCTAAATTCGTTAGATCAATCACAACAAAAAAAGATAGGTTTAGAAGCTACAGGACATTACCACATGAATCTGATTAACTTCTTGCACCAAAACAATTACGACGTCTGTGAAATTAACCCTTATTTTATAGCATCGTATCGTAAAACCAAGACTTTAAGAAGAAATAAAAATGATTTTGTTGATAGCCAAATCATAGCTTCTTACTTGGAAGAAAATGAGTGCAATACCTATCCAAGAGAATTTTATCATATTTATGCTTTAAAGTCATTAACTAAAGAAAGAGAAAGCTTGATAAAACAACGCTCTAGACAATTAATAGAACTTACTAATATCCTAGATATAGTATTTCCAGAATTTAAAGTGTTCTTTGGAAACAAACTTACAAAAACAGCTCTATATATACTTAAAAAGTATATAACTCCAGTTCATATTGCTAATATGACAGTAGATTCTTATAACAATATGAAGACTTATCTTAGAAACACTTTATCCTATGCTCAATTTCAAAAGCTTAGAGATTTAGCAAAAAATACAATAGGTTTCTTTGATGAACTTCATATTACTATGCTTAAATCTCAACTTGAAATATATTTGGTTTTGGTTGATCAAGTCAGCATTTGTGAAGCTAAGATTAGAGAATCTGTTTTAGCTCTTTCTCCTAAAATGCTTGGTATTAAATGGTTCAGCATTAACTATATTGCTATCATATATGCTGGATTTAATGGCTTTAAAACTTTTAATAACTGGGCTCAATGTCTTGCTTTTGCTGGAATGGAATCTAGTAGATACCAATCAGGTCTTATAGATGTAAATGGTGCTATGGTTAAACATGGTGATGGAACATTAAGAAACGCCCTCATCTATGGCACTTTTACTCTACTTGGCAGATACCCAATTATTTATGATTATTACAAGAAAAAACGTAATGAAGGAAAATCTCATTATGTGGCTTTAACTCATACTGCAAAGAAATTGTTAAGGGTAATCTTTACACTTGAGAAAAACAATATAACTTTTGATTCTTCACTTCTTAGATAGTAGTTTTTAGTTGTGATTAAACTAATTATTTAGTTGTTTAAGATCTCTATATTATTACAAACTTTAGAAAATCAAAATTGAAAAATTGACGAAGAGGCAGTGCCTCAAGGAAAATTTTCAATTTTCCCTCTTTTTTAAAGATTTTTCATTATGCTTTTAAAAATTTTCTTGACTTTCTAATAGTTTGTCACCTAAAACAATTATACTATATTAAATCTTTTTTAGTAATATTATTATTTTCTAATAATAATTTACTAGTGTTATCAATTAAAAATGCGCCAATAGGGGCAGTTATGATAATAGAAATTACTGAAACAGTAAGAATTATAGCTCCTGATGGTAATCCTTCATTTAATGCAATAGCTCCAATTGAAGCTTGTACTGTTGCTTTTGGTAAATAAGCGAAGATGACAAATAATCTTTCTTTGATATTTAGATCACTTTTAATTAGACATAATAATACTCCAATTGATCTAAATACTAAGCCAATTAGTAATACTAATAAAGATAATAAGAAATTATCTAAAGCATAGCTAATATTTAACGAAGCTCCTACTAAAACAAATAAGATTACTTCAAATACCTTCCACATAGAATTATATGATTTAGCCATTTCTTTAGCTTCTTTTTCATTTTTAAATAATAAGATAATACCTATTATAATAATAGACAATAAACTAGAAAATGAAATGTAGCTTTCAATTATCTTTTCAACTCCAACAAGCATTAAGCTAGTAGCAAATGTGATAATTACATTAGCTAAAGTAGGAGTCTTTAGTTTTTTAAAAATATAAACTAAAGCAAAGCCTACTAATAACCCTATAATTATTCCTAAAACAATAGATAAAGGAATATTTAATAATTTTAAAGCATTGAATTCATTAGTTTTATTTAATCCTAAGAAAGCATAGAATAAGACAATAACATAAATATCATCAACACTAGAACCAGCTAAAACTAGTTTTGGTATTTGTTTATCTTCACCAAATCTTTTTTCAATTAGATTAATCATTCTTGGAGATACCACAGCAGGAGAAACAGCAGCTAATACACTCCCAAGTAATAATCCTTCAATAAAAGAAAGATGTAATAAAAAATAAGAAGCTAACATTACTCCTATAATTTCTATAGTTGCTGG
Source organism: Bacilli bacterium (assembly GCA_045598145.1). Classification (GTDB taxonomy): domain Bacteria; phylum Bacillota_I; class Bacilli_A; order ML615J-28; family CAG-698; genus RGIG3506. The sequence continues at coordinate 2,593 of JAZLLM010000004.1, forward strand.
AATAAAGCACATTAAGATTGCCGGTCTTCCAACCTTTTTTAAAGAAGCTAAGTCTAAATTTAATCCTGATCTAGTTAAGATAATAACTAAAGCTATTTGTCTTAAAGTGCTTGATATATTTAATATATCTTCACTAATTAGATTTAAAGCAAAAGGCCCAAATAACAAGCCTATTAAAATCATACCTACTAAACCAGGTATTTTTATTTTATTTAATAAAGATCCTATAATAAAACCTAATAATAATATTAAGCCTAAACTAAATAATGTTACCATATAATTCTCCCAACAAAAAAACGCCTAAAAACATGTTTTAGACGTCATCAGCTAGTTAGCGGTTTTGAGTTAATACTCAAGGAAGATCATCATTTCCTATCTATATTATAAATCTTCTTCTGTTAAAACTCTAATGTTTTTGTAATCTAATAATAATTTAGCAAAAA
>JAZLLM010000005.1:0-2336 GCA_045598145.1 Bacilli bacterium
AAGCTTCTGTAATGGCATCATCAACAGTTTTTGCACTAAACTCTTTATAATCCATTGTTTAAACCCCTACTATTAATTGTTACGCTCGTTATATCGCTTAACCATATTAGCTTTAGAAGCAAGACTACCAGATTTATTAACATTTGCATTATTTTCAGATTTTCTAATAGCTTCATCGCTACTACTCTTACTTGCAACACTATTAATATTTCTTGTGCTAACATTAGCTTTATTATTTAAATTAGCAACATATTCTTTCTGCTTCTGCATTTTAGCTTTAGCTTTTTCCTTATTTTGCTCTATTATAGCATCAAAATCTAATGTATCTAATTTCTTATTGATAATAACCTGCTGTACAGATCTAACAACAGCACCAGCAATCCAGTAAATACCCATACCAACTGGTAATGTATAACAGAACCATGCTGACATAAGAGGCATAATTGTATTCATTACCTTCATTGATTGAGCCATTGTATCATTTTCTGAATTACCACTTGAAGCAGCTGATGGCATAAGTTTTGCATTAATCCACTGAGAAAGAGCAGCAAGAACTGGAACCATAATAGCTCCAATAAGAAGTGCCCAATTCTTATCTGATAATGCATATCTTATTGTATCAGAAGGTGAATTACCAATATTTAAACCTAAGAAATTATTAAAACTTTCAAACTGATTTAATGTGCTATCAATAACTCCTGATAAATTACCAAAAGTATTTTTTAAATTAGCCCAATCAGCTGTATTTGCTCTATTTAAACAGTCAATAAATGTATTTTTAATATATTCAACATCACCATTAACAAATTTCTCCGCAGTAAACTGACTTGAATACATTTGTGAAGTTGTTAATCCACTTAAAAAATTTGTTGCCAAATCTTTTTGTAAGATTAATTTATCAACTAAATCTGTAAATACATCCTTTACCATTGGAACATATGCTGGAATAGCATAGATTACACGATAAAGAGCAAATAAAATAGGCATCTGAATAAGTAACTGAACACAACTACCTGAAGGAGATACGCCATACTTAGCATATACTTCCTGAGTTTCAAGATTCATTGCATTCATTGATACATTATCTTTTTTTCCTTCATACTTCTTTCTAATTGCTTGAAGTTCAGGATTCATTTTTGCAGAAAGTTTAGAAAACTTCTGCTGCTTAATAGTTAAAGGAAGAAGTAAAATATAAATAACGATTGTAAACAAAATAATTGCAAGACCTATATTAGGAATTCCAATTAAGTTAAGAAATCTGAATATACCATCCATAATATATCCGAGAATCTTAGCTATTGGACCAAGTATAGCTCCGTCATACTGTGTTAACAAAATTCCTGACATATATTACTCCTTAATAATAATGATAAAAAATACTATTTTTTATCTGGTACAGGATCGTACCCACCTTTTGAAAAAGGATTACATCTACATATTCTCCATGCAGCAAGCATTCCTCCTTTTAAAGCACCATGAACTTCTACAGCTTCAAGACCATATTCTGAACATGTTGGATAATAAGGACATTTTGTTTTCTTCATTGGAGATATATATTTTCGATAGAACTTTATAATTAATATTATTAATTTTTTCATTTAAATTCTAATCTTCTTCATATATTTTATGAAGTTTTGCAAGATGTAATAATGCGCTTTCAATTTCCCAATATGTACACTTGGAAGCGCAAGGTTTAACTACGACTACAATATCCAAACCACTATTGAATACCTTTTCATGTAGTCTGTAACTTTCGCGGACTAATCTAGTTAAATGATGTCTAACTACACTATTTCCGACTTTTTTACTTACTGATATTCCCAACCTGTTTCCAACGAGATTATTTCCTACCTTATACATAACAAGATACTTGTTTGCTTTTATACTACCTTCATTGTAAACACGTTTAAAATCAGTATAACTTTTTAAACTATCTGTTTTTTTCATAACAATTTACTCTTCTTTTAAATAGAAGAAATAAAGGCCACAAAAATGCGGCCTAAGCTGATAATTTCTTTCTTCCTTTTGCTCTTCTGGAAGCTAAAACTTTTCTTCCACCTGGAGTACTCATTCTTGCACGAAATCCATGAACCTTAGAACGCTGTCTCTTCTTTGGCTGAAATGTCATCTTCATATATAAACACCTCCTTTTCCTAATAGGAAACAATCGTAACAATTATATTAGAAGAAGTCTGGTCCGTCAAGTAAAGAAAATGCTTATTTTATGGGATAAATTACATAATTTAACATAATAAAAATACAATAAACAATATATAGATACATTTTATAGTTTTCCACCACTATATCTAGATATCCACTTTTTTTAGTGGAAAAGT
>JAZLLM010000006.1:0-12810 GCA_045598145.1 Bacilli bacterium
GCTCACAAGCTCGCTACTAAAAGTAAAATGAGCCATCCGTTTAATACGGGTGGCTCTATCTTTATGTATTAATGGCTCTATTCCTGTGAACTGGTGGCTCTAAAAGAGCGAATTGCTGGCGCTATTGCTGCGAAATATTCAATAAAGAAAATAATTGTTTTGCTTCCATAATATCATAAATATTTTTGCTCAGAATCCAGAATTTAAGAATTACAAATCTACTGATTGTGGATTAAAACTTGCATTTTATGTTTTAAAACAAGCATTAAAACACCTTGACATACAGTTATATTTAGGTGTCGTTTGCCATTTTTTCTGTGTGTAAAATATAGAAATCGTGGAGGGTAAGGAGTCTGTCAAGAAAGATTGTGGTGTGATGAAACATTCAAGATATGATAGATTACTTCTTATATCCGTTTGGATTATTCTTTTGGAAGTTCCATGTGTCACGACACATATCTTCTAATAATTTTTCTGTTTTCCAATTTAATATTTTAAGTGCTTTTGAACTATCAGCATAAAATTCTGGTAAATCACCATCTCTTCTTGCCCCAAAAACGTAGTTAATTTTTATATCATTAACTTTCTCAAAAGCATTTACTATTTCTTTTACTGAATATGGTGTACCTGTTCCTAAATTAAAAATTTCTACACCTTTATTATTTAAAGCATAATCAATTGCTTTAACATGGCCAATTGCTAAATCGACAACATGAATATAATCTCTTCAGCATGTACCATCTGGAGTATTATAATCATTTCCAAAAATGGTTAAGCATTCTCTTCTACCTACAGCTACTTGAGCAATATAAGGCATTAGGTTATTTGGAATACCTTGAGGATCTTCACCAATTAATCCTGAAGAATGTGCTCCAATTGGATTAAAGTATCTAAGTAATACTACAGACATATTAGAATCCGCTTTAGCAGCATCTTCTAAAATTTGTTCCATCATTACTTTAGTCCATCCATATGGAGATGAGCATGTTCCTCTTTTCATTGTTTCAATATATGGAATAGGATTTTCTTCACCATATACAGTTGCTGAGGATGAGAAAATAATAGTTTTACAATCATTGTCCTTCATAACTTCTAATAAGGATAATGTAGTATCTATATTATTTCTATAATACATTATAGGTTTTTTAACAGATTCGCCTACTGCCTTTAATCCTGCAAAATGAATAACAGCATCTATCTTGTTTTCTTTAAATAGTTTATCAAGATTAATCTTATCTGCAACATCTACCTCATAAGCCTTAATCTTTTTATTAGTAATTTGTTCAATCCTATTAATTGCTTCTGGACAACTATTTGAATAGTTATCAGCAATTACAACATCATAACCTGATGCGATTAATTCAACAGCAGTATGGGAACCGATATATCCAGCTCCGCCTGCAAGTAATATAGTTTTCATAGGTATCCTCCGTTTAGCGATTATTAAAATTAATTATGTATAAATCCATTATCCATACCCTATATTTTACCATAATTAAACTATCACTAATAGATAGATTTTATCTATACGCCTAGGTGCTTATACATTTTTTATTCTTATTTTTTAATCGCCAAATATACATTTTATTAGAATCAATTATTTCAATATATTTTTTTCTTTAAAACTTGAATAAGATTAAGTCAATTTTAATTTTATTTATCGTTTTGCATTTTCCACTTAATCATAGGATGATTTAATATTTGTAAATTAATATCGCTATCGTCAAATAGAGAAAAATCCTCAATAATTTTATTATTAAAATTTTCGATGCACAGAACTTCATTAGAAGTAATTTTTTCAAATAACGAAGTGACAAAAACTTTTACAGCAGCACCATCATCCTTAATATCAAACGAATCTTCCTTTTACTGCTGTATTTTCATTCAAAAACTTTAACATATACATTAACCTTAGTTCTTTTTCTAAGGTTTCTTTTTATATCCATGTTCTTTCGCAATTTTAACAATATCTTTTTTCGAGTATTTATACATGTGCATCACCTTTTAATACATATAATTGCCAATAAGCATTATACATTGATACATCTTTTTTTGAGTTATTATAATAAGCTCGTGATGAGCCTCCATTAATTTTTAATTCTTCAAAATAATCATCTGGTAAATTAAACTTATCTTTAAATAAGGATAATACATAACCTACTTTTTTATATAATACTTTGTTATTTAGTTCTTTTAAGTATTCATTAATATTATTAATATTAATTTTATCTAACATAGATATGCACTCAATTAATTCCTCAAATTCATAATTTTTTGAATCATCAATCATATCAATAATAGCACGTTCCATGGTAGTTACTTTAATACCATTAAGATAATTAACTTGAACGTTTGTTTTAGATTTATGACATATATATTCATTACTATCAAAACAAAAATCAGCAATAGTTTTCTTATTAGAATAATCAACAGCATTATAAACCTGATTATATATTCCATAATATTCAAATACGCTATGGTGAGAAATAAAGTTATCAGCATCAAGATTACATATTATTTCGTACTTATTAGCCGAAGGAATTAAATTCACTAAATCATTAGCACAATAAAACCCCTTCTTGATTTTAGAAATATATCCTTCTTTTATCATATTATTTAGCACCCTAGAAGTGTTTTTTTCGGTACCAATAACACCTAAAGCATCTTCATAAGTAAAAATATTAAGTTCCATTATTTCTTTTATATATTTCATAATGCTTCTCACCGCCCAACTATATTTTATACTAAAACACATCAAATATCAAATAATTTGTATAACTTTTGTTCGCAAACTCTACAGTTTTATAGAGTATGCAATAATTTTATATACAAATTAATATAATTCTAGATTATCAACTTAGTCACAATATTTGCCATAGATTAGTTCAACGATATAGTAAGCTTTAATAATAGCTTTATATTTTTTTTGTTACACTCCCAATTTTTTATATAAATTTTTATTCTTGTTCCTTCCGAAAAGAAATAGTAATCCCTTTTTCATTTTATGCGTTAATAAATAAAATAAATGAACAATTATACATACTGGATATAAGTACCAATGTTTACCAAGTCTTGGATATCTTGATAATCTATAATTCTTATCAGTCATAAATATTCTAGATAATAAATATCTTCCTTTATTTTTATGAGCTGATGCTGCTTGAGATGTTTCATTGTTAGAATGTCCATGAATGCCATAAGATAACATGTAATCCTCAAAGAATACTACACCTTCTTTTACTACACTTGAATCAAAATCAATATTAATTAAGCTTCTAAGCTCATTTATTATATTTGAATATAATCTATTTAATTTGCAATCACTTAAAAGTTTATGAAGTAGTTCAAAATCAATTTTTGTTTTCTTAAACATATAATAGAAATCCATCATGTATCTAATTCCAGCACCATGTCTTAAATGATCTGCAAAGTGCATTATACAAAATAACATATGATACGTTGGCTTAAATTCATATGAGCTTTTATCAACATTATTTGCCACTTCAAATGGATTATTAAATATCTTTAACCAATTCTTATCGACATTAGAATCAAGCATATTGAAATGAAGTTCAACTTCAATTCCATCTTTTTTATATGCAATGTGATGCATACAGTCTTCTGATGAATTATCCATTTCATATCCATTATTAATTAAGGTTTCTTTTGCTTTTTCAAAATCATTTGGTCCTACATATAAATCGATATCGCCTCTAGTTCTAATTGCAGGATCATCATATATTTTTGATAATATTGAACCTTTAAAATATATATGATTTATACTATTCTCATTAAATAAAGAAGTTATTTCATTTTGAATACTATAAAACTGTTCTTGCTTTATTATCCAGCTAACATAATACTTCTTATATTCCTTATTATTAGTTACAGGAAATAATAATGTCTGAAGTGACTGTTCAATTGATAGCTTAATTAAAGATTCATCTAATGAAGCATCACAGTTTTTATTATTAAGATATAAGGTAATTAATTCTGTTAGTTTCATTATTTCACTTCGTTTCAATTATATTTTTATCCATTTTTTTAAATTTTGGACTATAGGCATCGCTTATGTAAGAGTTCTATTAGCCTTAGATAAACAAAATCATATAGTGTGGGATAGTTTTCTTAACACCATTCAATCCTACATTACCATCTATTAGTTTATATGCGACTGAAGGTTTAAATTCATCAATAAAATTGTTGAGCGATATTGTTGAAGAATTGCTTGCTTTTACCTCTATTGGCAATACCTCTCCATTTTTTTCAATAAGAAACTCAATTTCGTGAGTGCTATCTGGCTTATAGTAATAGATCTTATAGCCTTTCTTTATCAAACATTCACCAATGATATTCTCATAGATTCCACCTTTAGAATTTCCCTTTAAAAGATTATCTAAAACTGCTTTTTTCATCTCAAATCCATAATTTGAGCATAAAAGACCAGTATCATTACTATAAAGCTTAAAATGATCTTCATTAGAATTTCCAAGAAGCGGAATATATGGTTCATGGACATTGTAACAAATATTAACTAATGAAGAATCGACAAGCCAAGTCACTGAGCCTCCATATTTTTTCCTAGTTTGTCCTTTTTCAACCACACCATATTGGAATTTAGTGATTTCTTTTGAAAGCTGTTTTGGCAATGAATCATAACATTTTCTTACCTTTACTTTCTCAGCTCCTTTAGCATGCTTTCCAATATCAAACTGATAGTCGGTTACTATTCTTTTTTGTATTTGATCGACCAGGTTGAAGTCACGATTGATAGAATAATCAGCAACTACCTCAGGCATACCACCAACAGCTATGAATTCTTTAAATAAGTTTTCAAACTTGTTATTTGTAAGGTCATCAACTTTTTCATTATTATCAAAATATACCTTGAGACCTGCAATTTGGTCATCAGTAATGCCTACCGCCCAAAGAAATTCTTCAAAATCAAGCGAATACATAGTTATAAAATCCTCATAACCTGTAGGATTTGACTCTGCTTCTTCAACAAGAGGATCACCATCTTCAGCATAAGTTAACCCAAGTAAGCTACCTGATGTTATAACATCAAATCGGTTGTCTTCTGCCAAAAATTTTATTGCAGTTCTTGCTCTACCACAAACCTGTATTTCATCTAGAAATATCAATGTCTTACCAGGAATTAATTTTGCACCTTCAATGTTAAAGGAAATTCTTTTATAAATTGTAGCTGCATCAATATCGCCAGAAAAAATATCCTTTAGGTTTGGATTCTTTATGAAGTTAATCTCTATAAATGACTCGTATTCATTTTTCCCAAACTCTCTAACTAAATAAGTCTTACCTACTTGTCTAGCACCTTTAATCATCAAGCATTTCTTAATATGATGTTCTTTCCATTTTAAAAGTTCATTGTATGTCTTTCTTTTTAACATAAGCCACAATCCTCCTTTGAATAGAGTATACCATTTGTTTATATACAAAAACAAGTGTATGGAATAAAATTTAACTGCATTTCTACCTAAAAAGGAATATTTTTTAAGTGCTTTAAGGCTAAAAAAGGAATATTTTTTAAATGCATAGATAACCACAGTAATAGATAGTGAAAATTATATCTTGTCAAATTTATTATATAGTTTTTTTGACAAAAATTAAATTGAAATTAGGTTCCAACAATAGAGATAATTCTCTCGATATTTTCAATCTTTTAATCCTTTCTCTTATGAATAGCCATGCTCTCCCAAATGCATATAATTTTTTGAGACGAATGTTCAAATTCTTAGGCAAATAATGGTTTCGTTTTTATATTAAATCACCTTATTGTCGAAAATTATGTATAGTTTTTGCGACAACTATTCAATTAGCTTACATGCAACAATCTTCTGGAATTTACTTTTAGGCTTATCAGGTATTGTGTATTTAACAAATCCCATTTCTAATAATGGCCTAATATATTTTCTAATCATATCAGATGGATAAGCATTTCCATTAGGTCTTAAAAAATGATATATTTCTTCTTTAGTTCTTGGAGTTTCTAAAAATTTTAATATAGAGTCTATTGATTTTTTATTCTTGAATATTCCTTTTATTCTCTCTTTATAAAATGTAATTGAAAATTCATTATTACCTGATTTAATTAATGGGGCTTTAAACCCATTAATCTTACATTCATTTAATATGGATTCTAATCCAGAATCATTTATACTCTTATCTATTAGAACCTCATTAATTCTTTTTAGATTATGATTAATAGGAACTTTCATAATAGGTGATGCAATAATACCAAAATCAATTGCTTCACCAGGATTAGTTATTTCAAGCTCTTCCTTATTAATATATATAATAATAGGTTTATTTATAAATGTAGATGAATAGTTCCTGTGAATCAACGCATTAAATAATGCTTCTTCAATTGCTTTAATAGGATAATCAGAATATGTAATAACCTTATCTTCATTAATTTCTAATTTAAAATGGATAAGCTTCTTTATAATATATAATGATTTATTAAACATTGACCAAATTGATCCATCAACTTCATCATATAGAATTGCTTTAGCTTCTCTTTTAAGATAAATGATTACCTTCATGTTAGGAAATTCATATTGAGGAAAATTTGAAAATGATAATAAGCATGACAAGTTCCTATATGGTCCAGATTTAATATTTACCATATCTAATATCTCTTTATCTGATAGGTTATTACAAGAAGGGTTTCTTTCTTTAAACTTCTTAATAAATGATTCAATCAATTTTGGATCATCATATTTAAGCTTATATGATTTTATAGTCTTAAGTTCATCCTGATTTATACCATTATATGCATCTAATATATCTAAATACGATGAAGACATCTTAATATTTAATCCATTACTTCTAAATAATGAATCTTTCTTACGTCCAGTAATTAAGTCTGTTAGCGTAATCAAGTGCACCTCTTGCAGTTTTTTCACCTGATTCACTATTATTTTTCCTTGAATCTAAGCCATTATTTGATAATTTATACCATTATATTGCATATAGGCTTATATTCTTATATTTTAGGTTAATTTCGCGACCATTTACGCAAACATATACTTTTAAGGGAATAAATGCCTTAATTCTATATGCTGTAGGTAATCATATCATTGTGGGCTAAGTCGCTTGAACAAAAACCTTAATACTTTCAATTAAGATTATAACTCGTTATTGATACTATGTAAAACATAGATTTTTTTATTTTTAGTGGATGATTTAGTGTTGTTGGACCAGTCCATGTAACACCAACTATTCTAGTTATCTCATTAAAATTTTTCTCAAAAAAATATGTAATTTTTGCTATATACTTTATCATTTTTATTTGCTATAATCACTATGGTGTTTAAGTTATCTTGAGCACTGGAAGTCTATGACGGTGCTACTCCAAATCGCATGATGAGGAGGTGGTGCTTATGCTTTTAAAAGTATGAGCCCTCCAACTCAAAAATGGTGTGGAGGGCTCTTATGCTAGGTATTGTAGCTGCAGTTCTTAGTATTACTATTTCAGTAATCAGAATTGCACTGTTCATTATCAAAAATCATAAGGACAAATAGTCCTTTTAGCAAAGAGAAATGAAAAACACCGTCCCCACGGTGTTCCTCTTTGCTTTTAACTTATGTTTTAATCAAGGAGTAGCCAGGTTAATAGGCTTCCTTTATTTTTATTATACACAAGGATTTATTATTATGCAATATGAATCCTTTTTTATTTAGCTGCAACTATCCTTTGGTATTTGCTTGTAGGTTTATCTGGTATTGTTAGTTCTAATAGTCCTGCTTCTATTAAAGGCTCTAAGAACTTCTTACTAAAATATTTATAATCATCATTTTTAGCATTGAAAAAGTGATGATAGATTTCTAGCTTTGATTTTGGTTCCTTAGTATATTCTAATATATTATCTATTGTATAAGGATCCTGATATATAGATTTCTTTGCTTCTGGATATATAGTAGCAACAATCCAATTATCCTTTTGTATTATTGCTGGTTCTTTTATTCCATGAAGCTTTGTTATTGTTTTTATATATTTAAAGCCTTTATGCTTTTTATCTATCAGCATATCCATTATTTTTTTAATTTTTGGATTTCTTAAATATTTGAATTTAGATTCTAATATATTAGTTGTATCTGATAAATAATATCCTGGGCTTATGATTTCTAATTTATCTTGTTTTATGTTAATGATTATTGATTCATTTCTTTCATATGGTCCATATGCTCTATGAGCAATAGCGTTAAATAATAGTTCTTCTATTATTTCAAATAAATATTTTGTCTTATTTATTATTTTATTATTTCTATTTAATAGCAGCTTATAATTCAATTGATGCTTAAGCTCTATTATTGTTTTATTGTATTGGTGGATTAATGATCCATCAATATTTTTTGTTTCGTTTGTTATTTCGTTATTTATTTTAATTATTAATTCTGGAAATAATGATTGTGGGAAGTATGTAAATAGTAATGTATATAATACTGTATCATTAGTTCCTTTTTTGAATTTATAGAATTCAAATATTTCATGATTCTTTTTATTAGCTAATAATGGATATTCTTTCTTTATTTTAGTTATAAATTCATTTATATCATCCTTATTAACTAATGCAGCTCGTGTGACACCAGCAACCTTATCTTCATCAAATGAATTTTGATTTGCTGATAGGTAGCCTTCTAATAGTGGTTTAGGCATTAGAGTAGCTTCAGTTCCATTATAGTAATAATATCTTTGATGATGTGATCTTGTGATATTATATACAGGCTTTTCTGATAATGGTAATTCTGGTACCATTACTATTATTAAATTATTACCATTATATTTTATTGGAATTGTTTTAAAGGATACTGTTGTTGATAGGATTTTAGATATATTCTTTATTTTATTTACAGTATCCTTTAAATATGTAGGATCAGATAATTTTATTTGATTATTTTCTCCTAATATTATTGTTCCACCTTGAGAGTTCATTAACGCTTGTATTCTAGTATTAATGATATAAAATTTTTGTAAATCCTGATGTATTACATTAGGGATGTTATTATTGAGTGATTCTTTATAGATATATAGAGCTTTTTGTTCTAATGTCATTATGTTATCACTCCTTTGGGTGGGTGAAGATAAATCTTACGGGCTATCGGCTTCAGACATATTAAATAAATTTAATACTTGCCTCTATCCCTCACCTAGATTATTTATAATACAACAAATGGTGTTGGGGAAGCAGTATCTAGATATTTATTAGCAGTTGAAAGACATGTAAATATATCCAATGTTTTTTCTAAAATCAGATCATTTCCTAGTCTTGTTTCATGGGCACTAAAATTTCTTATCGATTTGTGTAAAAATAACAATAAATGCTTTAAGCCGATAAATTCGTCAATTTGTGACTGATTTTTCATCTCATTTATCACAATAAGTGGCTTATCTTTACTAAATACTTTATCTAAAAGAGTGTTCCCATCTTCTTTTAGATTAACCATATCTGCTAGCCTTTTAAATGTTCCCTTCACTGCTTCAAAGCATGCATGAAAATAATTTTCACTTAGATATTCTTTTGCACAATACTTCATCACACAAGGATGAATTCTTCGCCCTTCCAGTTCGTATTTTAACTTATTAGAGCGTTGCAGTGCCTCGTCAATTGTTGTGGCCTTTTCTACTGATATTATTTTCCCGTTTTTTGACATTTCGCAACCTGCAAAGTGCAAAACGTTATTTAAATTTTCTAATTTGTTATTATATTCATTAAGATCATTAACATAATTAACCGGGTTATATACTAATTCTATAAAAGCTATTACCTTATCATATTTTTTATATACATTGATACATTCGCAAAACGAATTATAAATTCTACGATATTTTGTTTCATTCGGACCTAAATCATCAGATAATCCAATTATTTGAAAATATCTAGTGATAGTACTACCAGTAATTTGCTCTGCCAACACCTTAGATAATTTTTCAAAATATACACTTTGATTTCCAGATAGCTTAAACATTAAATCAACTCCAAAATTATTCTATTTATTTAGTTATTTATTTAATAAATGTGATATGTTTATTCTTAATCATCTTCCAATCTCCGTCTAAATCTTTGGAATCAAGAATTTCATAAATAAATAACCAATATTCATCCATATCGTTTATCTTTAAGTCAAGAGCATTATCTTTTAATGCATCTAACTCTTTGCTCATTAATTTATCTTTATAATAAAGATAAGCTACAACCTTCAAAATACAACTATTTGAGTTTACAACAAACTCTAAATCTAAATTTTTGATGTTAAAATCATAAATCATCGCATAATATAAGCAATAATATGAAGCCTCATAGTTATTGTTTAATATAGAATCATTAAAAGCTTCTTGCACGAAATTTTCTATTATCTCCTTAGATGTGGAGAACAATTTAAAAACATACTCATCTAGAATAGATATCAAGTACGGGTAAACAATTGCAAAATGACAGCATTTCTTAACATATAGTTCAATTGCACTTTTTGACATTTTACAATTTGATAAAACTCTAATACCATATTTAACAATCGCCGAATTATTATCATTTTGTTGCATTAAATCATTTATTAAATCAAAATAACTATTCACTTCTTTATAAGTAGTTAAACCGCTTTTATAGTCTACTAAGTTAAAATAATTTAATTGCCTAACCCAATTATCAAGAGTTACCTCAGGTAATTTTACTATTTTTGTTTTTTTATGATTTAGCAACAAATTATATTCAAACAGAGCATTATTTAAATCTACTAAAAATTGATTTGCTTCTTCTTGTGTTCTAACATAACATTCATAATCATCGATATTTCTGACAAATTTATATTTACATTTCAACTTCGAATCAATATTGACCAAAATAATCTCCGACAACAAATTATATGCATGTGGTCCAATAATAAAGCCATTAGTTTCACCATTTTTGCAATTTCTTATATAAAAGTCAAGCTGATTATAAAACAAACTTTTATTACTTTTATTTGCTTTAGCCACACTCTTTCCTGCCAAAGCCCATCCAATTGAATGTGAATACATACTTGGAAAGCATGTTGAAATATCGGCATGAACAACGAATCTTGCACCAATTAAAAAGTCATCTATAGGAGATATATCGTTCGGAAGCAAATCATAATTCATTTCAAACAAAGCATTAGTATGATGCATTTTTCTTATATGTATCCTACTAATTTTGTATAAATCATCAAAAGTATTATTGAAAAAATGTTTTTTTAATATATCCCAATTATTTCTAATTGAGCATATTAAATTATAATATGCAAATGGCGTAGGAATACCCATAAGTCTTGGAACATTCGTATTCCTTATAGATTCAAATCTAATATAATTTGTTTCTTTTGAAGAAAAACATATTCTAGGAGTTTTGCAATAATCACAAAATGCCTTTGAAGTAAAAAGGGGAGGTAACTTATCAGTGAATAATCCATATCCAAGAAACCCATCAAAAATATCATCTTGTGAAATTTCATCAATATAATCATAATATTTTTTCATGTTTTCATACTCCTAGTTTTGAATAAAGGTCCTTGTTGTGGTTACGACCAAAAATAAATTTAAACCCACTTTTTAGATTATGTGTTAATAAATAAAACCAATGCACTATTAGGCATATTGGATATAAATACCAATGCTTTCCTAATTTGGGATGAGAAGCCATTCTATATGACTTATTTGTCAAGAATACTCTTGATATAAAGTATTTAAACTTATTAGTATGTAATGATGATTGATGAGATGTTTCATTATTTGAATTACCATGAATACCATATGATAATAGATAATCTGTAAAGAATTTTATATCAATTATTTCAACATTATCATATCTCTTATTTGTTAATAAATATATCTCATTCAATACATTCTTATATAATGTTTCAAGTTTTAATTCTTTTAACATTTTATGAAGTAAATCATAATCAATATTAGTCTTTTCTAGCATGTAATAGAAATCTAGAACGTACCTCAAACCAGCCCCTGTGCGAAGATGATGTGCGAAGTGACACATGCAATAAATGAAGTGTTCTGTTGGTCTTAATTTATAGGAATTATTTGATATGCTTTCAGATAATTCAAATGGATTTTTGAATGCTTTTACCCAGCTGTTTGAAGAACCATCATCAAATAATCTATGGTGTAATTCAATCATTAATCCTTTATATTTAAAAACTAAATGATATACACAATCTTGATGCTTATCAATTTCAAAACCATTTGAAACAAATACTTCCTTGACCTTTTCGAAATCCTTTATATCAACATATAAATCTATATCTCCTCTAGTTCTAACAGTTGGATCATCATAGATTTCATGTAATATAGAGCCTTTGAAGAATAGATGATTTACACTTGCTTCATTCAGTATTTCAGATACCTTGGCTTGTACACTTCTAAATTCTTCTTGTTTAACAACCCAACCTATATAGTACTTCTTCAATGACTTTTCTTGGAATACCGGATAAAGTAATGGCTGTAATGATTGTTGAATGGAAAGATTAATTAAAGCCTTCATCTCATCTGATTCAGTATATTCAATTGTTTCTTTATTTAGATATGCTTTTACTATTTCTACTAAATCCATGAGATTTACTCCTTTCTAATCCTCATCTAATAATAAATATGAACCTATTTCATTTTTATCTAAGTCTATCATATCAGATAATTTATTCTTCATATTAAGCATTATATGCTTATCGAAATTAGGTAATATATCCTTTAATATCTCAGTTGATACATATTGCCTATTTCTTAACATTAAATATACTATTGTCATAGAATATTTAATTAAC
>JAZLLM010000007.1:0-10116 GCA_045598145.1 Bacilli bacterium
ATGATAAATACGATAAAGTCCTTATTTTCATTGAAAAGGCTATAAAAACGCGTAAAACTATACGTTTTAGAGACGCTCTAATGAATAAATAACTATTATTAGTTATTTATTCATCACCCGTTTGCAAATAAGGATTTTTTAAATAAAAAGATTTATATCGATGAGACCTATGTTCATGTTGATTCTTCAGATATTGTATATTTTGAAGAAGTTGGCAAAATCAAAAAAGTTAAAAAACAGCCAAGAGGAATTAGTAGAAATAAAATATGCATTTTATTAGCTACTGATAACACTCATTCTTTTGCAGAAATTGTTTGCAAAGGTAGGCCTCAAAGATTAAAGAATTTACAAATATGTTCAAAACATATAGAACGTAATTCAACTATGATTGGTGATGAAGATACATCACTTACATTAACTGCTAATGAATTGAATTTGAATAGAGTTATGGTTAAATCTAATACTGAAGAAGCATATAATGAATTAGAGCCAATAGACCAACTATGTAATAGATTGAAATTTTTTTTGAATAAACATAGGGGATTCTTAAAAGATGAATTAGAAAATTATTTAAACTTATTTATATTCATTGAAAATGAGAGAAATAAAAATCCCGACTTATATATAATGACAAAAACATTGTTAAAAATGTTATTTTCATATAAAAAACAATAAAATTTAAACAAACAATAAAAAGCAAGTCGCCACGACTTGCTTTAAAGGTTTGTTTTTTTTAGTAAATATAGAACAAGTCATAATATTTAAATATTAAGGCTAAAATTTGCGTTAAAATCAATTGACAATATTTATTTGAATAATTAGTAATTTAGATAATTATGTATAAATAACGTATATTTTGGCTTTTTTATTATTTAGACATAAAAAGTATAAAGTCTTGAAACTTAAGCATAGATATTATATAATACTAAAGTAATAAGAATAAAATAGGATTTTAATATGGAAAAAGTAATATTAGCTATTGATGCTGGTGGCACTAGCACAAGATATAACCTATATAACAAAGAAAAGAAAGTATTATATTCATTAAAGATGGGTTCAGGTAGCCCAGCGGTAAATGTTAATGCTACAAAAGATATTTTTAATAGTATTAGTGAAATATATAATAATGTTATTAAAGATGTTTATAAATTAGCAGGCATTGTAATTGGGATGAGTGGCTTTGCATTAGTTAATGAAGAAAAATACAAAAAAGAATTAGAAGATGCTTTTAATACTACAATCATTTTAGAAAATGATGCAGTTTTAGCTTTAAATTCTGTATTAGGTCTTGATGATGATAAAGGTGTAGTAATTATATCAGGTACTGGTGCTATAGTCATGGCTACAAATGGTAAAGATATATATTCTTGTAATGGATGGGGTGAATTACTTACTGAAAGAGGATCTGCATATGCTTGTGTTAGAGATTTTGTATGTGATATGGTAGTAAGTATGGAAGAAAAGGGAGAATTAACCCCTTTCCAAAATAAATTTTTAGAATATATGGGATTTAGTGATATAGAAGAATTTAAGATGTTATTCTATAGACACACTAAGAGTGAAGTGGCTAAATATTGTATGTTCTTTATTGAAGAAGCAAATAAAGGAAATAAGGCCGCTAAAGCTTATTTATACAAAATGGGTGAAAGCTTCGCTAATGACTGCATAAATGCAAGCAAGCATGTAAATTTAGGTAAAAGCTTTGTTTTAGGTTTTAGAGGTGGATTTATAAAACTATCTATTGATATAAGACAAGGTGTTATTGATACATTAAAAAACAAAGATTATTCTGTAATAATTAATGATTTAGATAGTGAACCAATATGTGGTGCATATTATCAAGCTAAAAAGAAAGGATTATTTTAAAATGGCTGTAGATATTAAGAAAATAACAACAGAAGGAAGAAATCAAAATACTTTAGATATTGATAGATTAGCTACAATAGATATTTTGCGTAAAATGAATGATGAAGACAAAAAGGTAGCATATGTTGTGGAAGAAAGCTTACCTCAAATAGCACCATTAGTTGATGCTATTGTAAAGTGTTTTAAAAAAGGTGGAAGATTAATCTATGTAGGTGCTGGTACTAGTGGTAGAATTGGCTTAATGGACGCTGTAGAATGCCATCCAACATTTTCTTGTTCATTTGAAATGGTTCAATGCTTAATGGCTGGGGGAGCTGGTGCAATGGTAAAAGCCGTTGAAGGTGCTGAAGATAATAAAGAAATGGCAATAAAGCAATTACAAGAAATAAACTTAAACAAAAATGATTGCGTAATAGGTATTGCAGCCAGCGGAAGAACTCCATATACTGTTAGTGCAGTAGATTATGCTAATTCATTAGGTTGTGTTACTGGTGGAATCACTACATCAAAGGATTCTGTCTTAGCAAAAAACGCAAAATTTCCAATTGAAGCGGTAACTGGAGCTGAAGTATTAATGGGTTCAACAAGACTTAAAAGTGGTACAGCTCAAAAATTAATTTGTAATATGATTACTACAGCTTCTATGATTAAGATGGGAAGAGTATATAGTAACTTACTTACTGATATGATGCCTACAAATGGTAAATTAGTAGAAAGAAGCAAAAACATCCTAAAAGAAGCATTAGGTGTAAGTATGGATGAAGCTGCTTTGTTATTAGAAAAATATGGTAATATTAAGTGTGCTTTATTTGGTGCTTTAACTAAAATTGAAGATGTTAATAAAGTCCAAGAAATCTTAACTAGACATGATGGAAATATGAGGGAATCATTAGAAGAAGTTGGAATGTAAAGATGAAAAAGAAAATATTAATATATTTATTATTAATCTTTTCCCTATTTTTATTCTCTTGCAAAAATAATGAAGTAATTGAACCTGATAATCCCCCTAAAAGAGAAGATAAATATGAAGTAAATACTGATTTCTCATATTTGTATGATTCTACTGGCTTTGAATTTGACGTAAGCCCTTATATTGTAAATGAAAATGAAATAATACTTCCAGATTTAAGTAATTATTCTAGAGGAGAGATTAAATATATCTTAGATAAATTAGGAGTCTTATACAGTTTTGAATTTAGTCATTCAATTATAAGAAGTGAAGAGGATTTAAATAAATTTGTGTCTTACTCAGAACCATATAAAGCAGGAGATACAATAAAAAAAGATAAATTTGTGTATGTATACACAACTGAGCTTGCACTTACTCATAATGTACACGACTTACTTAAAATGGATTTAGATTATGAATATTCTAATTTTGTATATAATGGATTAGGTGAAGTTAGCTTAATTAGATGTATTGATGGAGATACTGCATGGTTTAAAGATAAAGTAACCGGGGATGAGATTAAGCTTAGATTTTTATGTATTAATACTACAGAATCAACAATAGAACATGACCCTTGGGGAAAAGCAGCATCAAATTTTACAAAAAACATTCTTACAAACGCTAAAACTATAGTTTTAGAAAGTGAAGAATATAACAGAAAAGATGTGTATGGTAGATATTTAGGCTATGTTTGGGTTGATGGTGTTTTATTAAATTTAATGCTAGTAGACGAAGCATACACTAATGCATCATGTGCAGATAGTAAATACAAAGAATATTTCACAGAAGCAATGCTACATGCACAGCTTACTGGAAGAAGATTTTATGGTGAGATTGATCCAGATTATGATTACGAGATAGGAGACTTTAAATGAAAATAGGAATTGTTATCGCAGTAGTAAGAGAATTAAAATCATTTTTAGAAAGTGATTATGAAGTAAGAATAGAAAAGGTAAATAACAAGGATGTGTATTTAACTACAATAAACAATAATTTAGTATATGCTATACAATCAGGTATGGGCAAGATTGATGCAGCATCAGCTACTCAATTATTAATTACTAAATATGATTGTGACATCATAATTAATTATGGTGTAACTGGAGCTTTAGATAAATCACTTAAAGTAGATGATTTATTTGTGGTAGAAAAGACATGTAATTATGATTTAGACACAACAGATATTGACCCTGTTAAAAAATATCAATATGCTGATCAAAAAGATGAATACATCTATTTAGATAAAGACCTAATTAAAAAAGTTAAAGCACTAGATAATAAATTAGTTAATGCTACTGTAGCTAGTGGAGATAAATTTATTAGTGACAAAAAAGAAAAAGAAAGACTAAACACAGAAATTAAATGCAATATCTGTGATATGGAAATAGCCGGAATTGCAAGAGTGTGTGCACTTTGTAATGTGCCTTGTATGTCAATTAAATGTATTAGTGATACATTTGACGGAAGTGGCTTAGATTTTGAAAAGAACGTAACAAGTAGTGCAAATAAAGCCTTCCAAATCCTAAAAAAATTTCTTAATACTTTATAAATTACTTTTATAAATAGTTAATTAAATTAACTTAATCTTGTATTTTTATAAAAAGTATAATAAAATATAGTGGTGAGGTGATTTAATATGGCTGAAGCAAAAGTTGCATATCATGTTTCTAAAAGAGAAGAAAAAGATTCAAGAGAATGGAAAGTATTTATCCAAGGCTCTAATAAAGTAATCAAATTATTCCCAACTCAAAAAGAAGCATTAGATTACGCTCTAAGTTTATGTAAGAATAAAGATAATGGAAGTTATGTAATGCTACATGGACTAGATGGTAAAATCAGAAAATACTAAAATAATGAAAACCATAGTGATATGGTTTTTTTTATGAAAAATTTTCATTTACAAAAATAGAACTAACTATTTAAAAAAGTTTTTTATTATGATAAAATAGGTATACGTTTTAAAGGGGAAAAAAATGAATTCTTCAAATAGTAAATTTATTACAATTTTAAATAATGCTAACATAGAAATTATGGATGATATTAGAACGGGTGAGATCATCACACTTGATATTAGCAAAGGTCATAATGAGGTTAGTTCAACTTTATCAATCAAATTAGATAAAGTAATTGATGTAAATAGAGAAAAGGAAATAAGAACTAAATTAAAAGATTATATGATTAGTAATCTAAATTTTAATTCTTTCTCTTTAGAAATTAATTACGTTGATAATAGCATTGATAAAGATATGCTAGAAAAGTATTATACATATATTCAAAATGCATTACAAGTACGTAAAGCTAGATATGGTCTACTTTCCACATTTAAAAAGAACTTTTCAGATAATGAAATTAAATTCTATGTTGGTAGTGATACTGATAAAGAAATAGTAGAAGATTTATTAATTGAAGTTAGAAAAGCATTTAGAGCTTATGGACTAAATGTAAATATTAGTGCAGAAATAAGTCCTTTTGAAATTACTTTAAAGACACAAGTAGATAAAAAGCAAGAACAAGTAACTATTGATGTTTTGAAAAGACAAGAATATTACGAGAACTTAAATACAAATCCAGCTTTAAAAGAAAAGAAACAAAGTGTTAAGAAGCCAAGAGCATCTACACCTATTAATGGTAAGATTACTCCTTTAAATAAAATACCATCAACCGAAGTTGAGGTTATTGAATATAACCAACAAAATGGTAATACTGAATTTGTGGTATTAGGTGAAATCGTTGAATGCGAAATAAAAGAAATTGTGGCTAGAGCTACAGGAATTAGCTATTCAATTTACCAAGGTGTTTTATCTGATGGTACAAGCTCAATTACTATTAAGACATTCTTAAATAAAAAGGATCCTAATATAGAAAAATTCTATCGTGAAAATGCAAGTGTAGGTAATAACGTAAGAATATTTGGTAATGTACAATATGATAATTACCTTCGTGACGTAGCTTTAAATATTATTACAATCCAACAAGAAGGTAAAGCAATACATGAAACAGGTATAAAGGCATCTGATTATAAACGTGTTGAATTACACGCTCATACTAAGATGAGTACTATGGACAGTGTATTAGAGGTTGAAGAATACGTTAAAAGGGCTAGTGAATATGGATATAGTGCTCTTGCGGTAACTGACCATTACAATATTCATGTTTTGCCTGATTTTCTTTCGGCTTGCAAAACTTATAATATTAAACCTATATTTGGTGTAGAAGCAAATTTAGTTGATGAAGAGAAATTCAAAATAGCTTTAAATGACGCTGATATTAATTTAGGTGATGCTACATATGTAGTATATGATATTGAAACTACTGGTTTATCATCTAATTATAATGAGATTATTGAAATATCTGCATATAAGGTTCAATATGGACAAATCATTGGTGAATTTAATGAATTCGTAAAACCTACTGCTAAGATTAGTGAATTTATCACAAAACTTACTAGTATAACTAATGATGATGTACGTAACGCAGAACCAGTAAGTAAAGTACTTCCAAGATTTAGAGAATTCTTTAAAGACTCAATTTTAGTAGCTCATAATGCAACATTCGACTGTTCATATATTTACGCAAATCTAAAAAGATTAGGTATGTATGAAGGTGATTACCCAACAATTGATACTTTGCAACTTGCAAGAGTATGCTATGGTAATAAATTAAAACGTTTTGATTTAAACGCTGTATCAAAATTCTTTGACGTTGAACTTACACAACACCATAGAGCTAATTGTGATGCCTTAGCTACTGCTCAGTTCTTTATTAAGATGCTTAATGATTTATTAGATAAAAACATTAGAAATTATAATGAGATTAATACATTAATCGATGTAGAGGAAGCTTATAAATTGGCTCACCCATCACATTTCTGTATTTTATCTAAGAATCAAGTAGGTAAAAAGAACTTATATAAGATTATAAGTGACTCTCATACAACTCACTTCCATCGTCAACCTAGAGTTTTAAAGAAATTCTTAGAAGAACATAGAGAAGGATTGTTAATAGGTAGTGGTTGTGTAAATGGTGATGTATTTACTACTGCTTATGAAAAGAGTTATGAAGAATTACTAGAAGTAATGAAGTTCTATGACTATATTGAAGTTCAACCAATAGACTTATATGATGTTTTAATCACTGATGAAAGTGAAAGAAAACAACAAAGAGAAGATATTAAAGAAACTATTAAAACAATAATTAAGGCTGCGAAAGAATTAGGTAAGATTGTAGTAGCTACTGGAGATATCCATCACTTAGATGAAGCTGACAAGAAATACAGAGAAATCTATATTCAAGCACCTATGATTGGTGGAGGAAGACATCCTTTAGTTGATTTAGCTAATGTACCATCATTCCACTTTAGAAATACAGAGGAAATGGTAGCTGGTCTTTCATTCTTAGGTGAAGATGAAGCTATTAAGCTAGTTGTAGATAATACTATTGAAATAGCTAACCAAATTGATGAATATGAATTATTCCCTAAGGAATTGTTTGCGCCAAAGGATGATTTCTTAGCTGATAGAGGAATCCCATCTGTTGCAAAAGAAACTGAAGAGATGACTTATAATAGAGCTAAAGAAATCTATGGTGATCCATTACCTAAATTTGTGGAAGATAGAATAAAGAAAGAATTAGATAGTATTATAGGACATAAATTTGCAACTATTTATTATATTGCATATATGTTAGTTAAATATTCTACTGATGCTGGATATATTGTAGGTAGTAGAGGTTCTGTAGGTTCATCATTAGTTGCATACATGATGAAGATTACTGAAGTTAATGGTTTGCCTCCACATTATTATTGTCCTAAGTGTCACTTTAATGCATTTAAGCTTACTGAAGATGAAAAGATTAAATATCCACTTGATGAAAATCAAATAAAGTTTGATAAAATACTTCAATCTAAAGGTACAGGCTTTGACTTACCTGAAGCATATTGCCCAATATGTGGTGAAAAGCTAAGCAGAAATGGTGTAGACATTCCATTTGAGACTTTCTTAGGCTTTGATGGTACTAAGACACCAGATATAGACCTTAACTTTTCAGGTGACTTCCAAGCTCAAGCTCATGAATTCTGTAGAACTGTGTTTGGTAGTGAAAGAGCATTTAGAGCAGGTACTATAGGTACTATTGCGGAAAAGACTGCAATAGGTTATGTAAAAGGTTACTTTGAAAGAACTAACCAACAATGTCGTCAAACTGAATTAAAGAGATTAGGTGCTAAGATTGAAGGTGTTAAGCGTTCAACTGGACAACATCCAGGCGGAATTGTAGTAATACCTAAGGAAATTGAATATAGTGATATTATCCCAATTCAATATCCTGCTGATGATATAAATGCAAATTGGCGTACAACTCACTTTGACTATCATAAATTTGAGCATAATTTATTAAAGCTAGATATATTAGGTCATGATGACCCTACTATGATTCGTCACTTAATGAACTTTGTGGAAGCATATCCTGATGAATTCCCATTTAAGACAGTTGATGAAATTCCATTAACTGATCCTGAAGTATTTAAGTTATTTAATGGACTAGATAGTTTAGGACTTACTCCTGAACAAACATTCAATCAAACAATTGGTACTACTGGTATTCCAGAATTTGGTACAATGCTTGCGAAAGATATGTTAAGTGAAATTAGACCTACTAGTGTAGATAACTTACTTAAGATATCTGGATTGTCACATGGTACTGGTGTATGGAAGGGTAATGCAAGAGACTTCATGTTAGGCTTAAAAGAAGGCTTTGATAAGATACCTTTTGATGAATTGATAGGATGTCGTGACGATATTATGGTATATTTATTAAGTAAAAATTTACCAGCAATCGATTCATTTAAGATTATGGAAGGTGTAAGAAAAGGTAAAGGCGTTTCACCTAAACAAGAAGCTGAGATGAAGGAATATAATGTACCTGATTGGTATATTGAATCATGTAAATTAATTGAATATATGTTTCCTAAAGCTCACGCGACTGCATATGTTATTATGGCCTTACGTATTGGATGGTTTAAGGTTCATAGACCAATTTTCTATTATGCTGGATTCTTCTCAAGAAGAGCAGATGCCTTTGATGTAGAAGCAATGGCTGGTGGTTATGAAATGATTAGGGCTAAACTTAATGAATTAAAGCAAAGGAAAGATAATAAGACAGCCTCAACAAAAGAAGAAGATACATATGACACTTTATTACTTGCATTAGAAATGACTGCAAGAGGTTATACTTTCAAACAAATGGATATTAACGAAAGTGAAGCTATTAACTTTAAAGTTTCAGATGATAGAAAGAGCTTATTAATTCCATTTGGTGCATTAGATTCACTTGGAGAAAGTATAGCTAAAAGTATTGTGGAAGCAAGAAATGTAAATAGATTTACATCTAAACGTGATGTACTTAAACGTTCTAAATTAAATAATACTCAATTTGAAAGAATGAATCAAATGGGTGTCTTTGGTGAATTGCCAGAAGATGACCAAATAGGCTTATTTTAAAATATAATGCATTTTTATTTAAAATGTGTTATAATTAAATAAGCAAAGGAGATATAAAAAATGATTAGAAGTGCAAACCCTGTTTTTAAAAAGGTTAGAAATCAAGACTCGTTATCAATGGATAGTAGACAAGCTACATTTGCGGGAGTAGGTTTAAAGACGCTATATTATATTTTTGTAACTATAGCTGGAGCTTTCTTAGGATTATTTTTAGTTGCTAATTTCCCTGAAGTTTATATAACATGCTTAATAGTAAGTATATTCTTAGGCGTTATTAGTGCAATTATAGCTATGTCAAAAGCTAATTTGTCACTTATATTTGGTACTTTATATTGTGCCTTTGAAGGTATGTTTTTAGGAACTATCTCAATGCTTTTTGAAGCTATTATTCCTGGAATCATTGTTACGGTAATTACATCTACCTTAGCTGTAGTCTTAATTTGTGCTGTATTATTCTTAACTGGATTAGTTAAAGTAAATAATAAGTTCTATAAGTTCTTAATGTTACTTTCTATTGGATTCTGTGTTTCAATGCTATTTATGTGGATATTAAGTTTGTGTGGTTTTGTTTTAATGGACTCATTTGGTATCTATATTTTAGTATCTATTGCCTCTGTATTTATTGCTTCATTATATTTATTAAGTGATATGGAGCAAGCATATCAATTAGTTAAAAATGGTGGAGCTAAAGAATTTGAATGGATGGTATCATTTGGTTTAGCATATACTATTCTTTGGTTATATGTGGAATTATTAAGAATTGTATTTGTATTATTAAATAATAGGAATTAAAATGAAAATATT
>JAZLLM010000008.1:0-4202 GCA_045598145.1 Bacilli bacterium
CAATAATAATTTCATCAATTTGGCTCGAATAACTTTCACCAGTTAAGATTGCTTGTCATCATCAATTATATCTTTAGTTCTATAAGACCTACCAACAATATTGATCACATGAGAATGATGTAGTAATCTATCTAGTATTGCGTTTGCGATTACAGGATCTCCAAATATTTCTCCCCATCTTGATAAGGGCTTATTTGTTGTTACTATTGTTGAATTCTTTTCGTATCTTTTAGCTATTAGCTGAAATAATAGATTTGATGATTCAATATCTAGAGGTAGGAAACCTACCTCATCAATTATTAATAACTTATACTTAGCGAAAAACTTAAGTCGCTGTTCGAGCCTATTTTCAATATGGGCTCTTTTTAATTGTAGTATTAAATCACCACAGCTTATGAAATATGTTGATGTTCTCAGCTTTGCTGCCTCAACACCGATTGCTGTTGCTAGATGTGTCTTACCTACTCCAGGAGATCCAATAAATACTATATTTTCTTTATCATCAATGAATTTAAGGTATTTATAGTTTATTATTTGTTCCTTATTAATTGAGGGCTGGAACGAGAAATCAAAATCCTCAAAAGTCTTTATAAATGGGAAATTAGCCACCTTTACACAGGCGTTCATTGCTCTTTCTGTTCGTAGTGTCATTTCCATCTCTGATAGTTCATATAAGATATCTATTATTGTTTTAGAACCATTTTCAATATATTCTAAATATGTTGCTAAATTAGCTTTAAACATATTTAGGTTAAGTGATTCTAAATTGTTCATTAATTTATTATAGTTATTTTGCATTATTTATTTCCTTTCATATTTCCAAATCTTTTTAAATTTTCTAACGCCATCTGTTCTATGGCCTCACCTTTATCCTTTAACCTAATTGATAATGCGTCAGTATAGTGTGATGGATCATAATTAAATTTTTGGTTTTTGATTGTATGACATATGATAAGGTCTGTGTTAAAATAAATATACAGCTTATCATCAATTGGTATTAGCTTTACACGTTGACCAATAAGCTTAGAAGGTACAGAGTATCCATTTCCTTTATAATTCACTAAAAGTGTTGTAGGAACCTTTTGTGTGTCGATATTTTCGATGTAGGAGTCGAGTAATATCTTTGTTGGTAAAGGAAGTAGATGCTCTTTTTCTTTTTCAAATAGCTTTATTGGTGGTATTTTTGTTGTTTGATTTATCTCATTATTTGCTTGCTTAGTGATTATATCAATCGCTTCAATTAGTCCTGCTTCACCATCAATTAATCCATCATATGGTTTTAGCCAATCAATAAATTTATTAGATACTTCAACCTTCCCCTTGGTTTCAGGACTTCGTACCTCACATAATCTAATCTTAATTCCTGTATCAGCTTCGAATTGTTTTATTATTGAATGCTTTTTCCTATGTGATTCTTTTATAGATACTATTGCACTCATATTATCTGTTTTTACTATTTGTGGCTTACCGCCAAGCTTATTTAATACCGTAATAAGACATCTGAGAAAATCTTGTTCTGTCTTACCTTTTGTATATATGAAGAAGTGTAATCTTGAATATCCAAGTGTTGCTGAAAATATATTGAAATCTATAATTTCACCATGTCTTGTTGCCATAGATAAATTTTCTTTCCAATCAACTTGCAGCTGCTCTCCAGGTGGTGTCTCATATCTTAAATGAGGCACATTTTTTATTTGTCCTCGTTTAAATCCTAGTCGTAATGTGTATGATTTTAACCCACTATATGTAAAGGGAATATCTTCGTATTTATTTATTAAATAATGATAAAGTGCTGATATGCTTACACCAGGCTTATTCATCAATTCAATAATCTCATCTTTATATGGATCATATTTACTAGTTTTAGTAGAGCGCGCTTTTATTATTAATCCACCATCTTTATAATATTTTCTTACAGTTGCTCTATCAAAACCATATAGTCTTGCTAACTCACTAAAGTTTGGTTTTATGTCATGTGCTTTCATTATAAGTAACTCACCTATCAATTCTGTTCTTGCTTTATAATTCATTGTCGCATTACCTCCTAGGAGGTATTATACAACAATAAAAAAAGTAATCATATTTGCTTACTAACAATCATCTAATATGATGAAAGTTATATGAGCTATTTTGATTACTTTTATTTTACTATCTACATCTAATTAAAGATTAGACTTTCTCAAATATTAAATTGTAATTGTTTATTATTAAATTGTATATTAAGTTTTAATCGCATATGCGATACCTTAATAGCTAATAAATCAAGTCCTCACATTACATGAAATAATAGCTATGCGGATTTCCCTTTTACCCCCTAATAAAGTTAATCACTAATATACTTGTGAGTAGTGATTTTATTCCCCGATTTATGGTCGGGAGATTAAAGTATACATTATTAATTTTGATAATGCAAGTGGATTTTATCAATTTTTTTAAAATGTATAATTCAAATTCAGCCTATTGAAACCTATATAAAAGCTTTCCGGATGCTTACCAAATAATAGCAAAAATTCAGATTTCAAAGACAGGTAATAATAATATGGAATGGTCCATTTTAAAATGTAACCAAGAAAAATATTTTTTTGGATATTTTTCAATTTTATTATATTATTAACGAAACAAAAGAGGTGTCCCAAAAATGGGCACCTCATTTTTAAATTATTATCTTGAAAGTGAATTTACTTCAAATGTTTCAATTTCTTCGTTCTTTAGACCATTGAACTTAACATTTTTAACAACAGCCTTATTAACATAATTGAAAATTAAACCTCTTCCACACATCTTATCAAGTCCTGTCATCATTGCAGGTACACCTTCTTTTGGATTTGCAGAATAATTAAAGTTTACATTTTCAATAATAATCTCATTAATCTTTTGCTCTGGAAGTCCATAGAATGTTCCAGCAGCAACATTAACATTTTCACAATTAATATCCTTAAAATGGAATTTTCCTAAATATGGAGTTCTATCATCTACAGGAAGCTTTTCCTTACTCCATACATATTCTGTTTTACCATCTGGATCACAATAATAGAACATATTAATAACAAGTGGTGTTAATACATCATCCATTTGAATATTTTCAAATAATACACCATCTATGACTGCATCCTTACCACGTCCACGACGAGTCTTAATTCTAAGTCCTCTATCTGTTTGGTTGAATAAGCATTGTGTTACCTTAATGTTCTTTATACCACCTGACATCTCAGAACCTAATACTACCGAACCATGACCGAAATTCATTGCACAGTTTCTTATATTTAAGTTCTCACATGCCTTCTTGTATGTTTTACCCATATAAATCTTTCCTGATTTAACGGCAATACAGTCATCTCCAACTGAGAAGAATACTCCAAGAATATTTACACCATTACATGATTCCGGATCGCATCCGTCAGTATTTGGTGAATCACTTGGATTAACTATATTTAGATCAATAAAATTAACATTATCTGAGAAATATGGATGTAAATTCCATGATGGAGTATTAGTTACTGTAACACCTTGTAACGTAATATTCTTACACTTATTTAAGAATACTCCTCTTGGTCTCCATGCAATACGTTTAGTACGGCAATCCTTCCACCAATCTGATGCGGCAGCATTTCCATCAATAACTCCCTTACCAATAATGCTAACATTCTCAACATTAACTCCTGTAATAATACTTGCAAAGCAATCTAGTGGATTACCTTCCCAAGTACCTAAATTATAATCATCCGATTCATCAGTTAGCATAGTCATTCCTGGTAAAATAGGATAATTATTTCTGTCTACATCACCAATTAAGTGAGCTCCTTGTGCAAGTTCAATTGTTATATTACTTCTTAAGAAAATTGGTCCTGTATAATATTCTCCCTTAGGGAATAATACTCTACCATTATCAGGACAGGCATTGATACATGCTTGAATAAAGTTAGTATCTAATGTCTTTCCATCAGCCTTTGCACCAAAGTTCTTTACATTTAAAGTCACATATTCAGCTTTTGTAGTAACCTTATTAACAACCTCAACTCCGTCATATACAACCTTAACTAAATACTTAGTATTAGGAATTAAATCGAAAATCGATATTATGTTTTTATTTCCAGAATATACTTCAGTATCATTTACATATACCTTGTAATCCTTTGGAGTCTTAAAAACATAATTATTATCTAATTCTAAAGATAAACTGCGTGTACCTACATAGATAAATT
>JAZLLM010000009.1:0-10039 GCA_045598145.1 Bacilli bacterium
GTGACTAAATAGATGAGACTTGATAAATTTGTATGTTTAAATGTCAATGTTACAAGATCATTAGCTTCAAATTATATAAAGAAAAACGAAATATTAGTTAATGGTAAAAGAGTAACGAAGAAAGATTATAAGATTGATGAAAAAAAAGATGTTATTTCAATAAACGGTAAAGTTATAGAATATAAAGAATATGTATATTATATGCTTAATAAACCAAGAGGATATGTTAGCGCAGTAAAAGATAATATTGATAAAACTGTTATTCAATTAATTGATACTAATTATGATATATTTCCTGTTGGTAGACTAGATAAAGATACCGAAGGATTATTGATATTAACTAATGATGGAATGCTTAGTCATAATTTGACTTCTCCAATAAACAATGTATATAAAAAGTATTACGTTGAATGTGATAAAGATTTAAGTATAGAAGATATGGAAGCATTTAAAAATGGTATCGAAATTACAGATGCTGATGGTAATTTATTTGTAACTAAAGAAGCTAAGATTGAAAAGGTTGATATATTAAAATATAATGTTTGGATTTGTGAAGGTAAGTATCACCAAGTTAAAAAAATGTTTTTATATTTTAATAGTGAAGTAACATATTTAAAAAGACTCGCTTTTGGAAACTTAAATTTAGATGCTAATTTAAAAATAGGAGAGTATAGGGAGTTGAGTGAAGATGAACTCCTAATCTTAAAAGAATATTAATATTATATAGTTGTCAAGTATTTTTACTTGACAACTATTTTTATAAATGGTATAATCTTAACGGAAAATAAATAATAGGAGGAATTTTTTATGGTAAAAATTAGAATGCAAAGATTTGGTGCTAATAAAGCTCCATTCTATCGTATCGTTGTAACTGATAGTAGAAATCCACGTGATGGTCGTTTTATTGAAATTATTGGTTTATATCATCCAACTAGTAAAGATGAACAATTTAAAGTTGATGAAGAAAAGGCATTAAAATGGTTAGCTAATGGAGCTCAACCTACTGATACTGTTAAATCAATTTTCAAGCAATTAGGAATCAAAGTAAATAAAAACGAAAGCAAATAGGTGTTAACTATGGATTACGAGAAATTTATCGCTGATCTTGTAAAACCTTTAGTATTAAAACCTGAAGACGTAGTAGTTAAACAATTTTCTGATGAAGATGATATAATTACTTTACAAGTTATGGTTAACGCTGATGATTTAGGCCGTGTTATCGGAAAGAAAGGCAGAATTGCTAATTCTATACGTACACTTGCTTATGCTTGCGCTGCAAGAGAAGGCAAGAAAGTTGAAATTTTAATTGATCAATTTTAATAAGTATTATATTAATAGGAAAAGAGGTAAAAAATTATGCCATTAGTAAATACAAAAGAAATGTTTGAAAAAGCATATAAAGGCGGATATGCAGTAGGTGCTTTTAATGTTAATAATATGGAAATCGTTCAAGCTATTACAGAAGCTGCTGGTGAATTAAACTCACCTGTAATTCTTCAAGTATCATCTGGAGCTAGAAAATATGCTAACGCTAAATATTTAGTTCATATGGTAAAAGCTGCTTGTGAAAATTTCCCAGAATTACCTATCGCTTTACACTTAGACCACGGAGATAGCTTTGAATTATGTAAAGCTTGTATCGATGATGGTTTCACATCAGTAATGATTGACTACTCTAGTCATTCATATGAAGAAAACGTTGAAGTAACTAGAAAAGTTTGTGAATATGCACATGATACATCTAAACATCCATATGTAACAGTTGAAGCTGAATTAGGAACTTTAGCTGGTGTTGAAGATGATGTTAAAGTTGAATTTGGTAAATCAAGTTATACTGATCCTGAACAAGTTCAAGATTTCGTTAAGAGAACAGGTGTTGACT
Source organism: Bacilli bacterium (assembly GCA_045598145.1). Classification (GTDB taxonomy): domain Bacteria; phylum Bacillota_I; class Bacilli_A; order ML615J-28; family CAG-698; genus RGIG3506. The sequence continues at coordinate 1,883 of JAZLLM010000009.1, forward strand.
CATTAGCTATAGCTATTGGTACAAGCCATGGCGCATATAAGTTCAAAGCTGAACAATGTACAAGAAATGAAAAAGGTATTTTAGTACCTCCAGCACTAAGAATTGATATCTTAGAAGAAGTATCTAAGAGAATCCCTGGATTCCCTATCGTATTACATGGTTCATCAAGTGTTCCACAAGAATATGTTCAAATCATTAATGAAAATGGTGGAAAGATGCCAGATGCAATTGGTATTCCAGAAGAACAATTAAGAGAAGCTGCAAAGAGTTCTGTATGTAAGATCAATATTGACTCTGACTTACGTTTAGGAATGACAGCTGCTATTCGTAAACATTTCGCTGAACATCCAGATCATTTTGATCCACGTCAATATTTAACTGACGGAAGAAACAATGTTCGTGAAGTTGTTAAACACAAGATTAAAGAAGTTTTAGGAAGCGAAGGAAAAGCTTTATAAGACAAATTAAACTAGTAGATAAGCTCTACTAGTTTTTTATTTGACTTTTTTTTAAAAAAAGGATATAATATGAGCGTATATTCATATGAATGAATATTCATATTAGCAAAGGAGTGCCTATGAATAATATCCCAAGCGATAGATATATTGAAAAAAGTATATCAATATTTAAATTACTAAGTGATGAAACAAGAGTAAAGATATTAATATCTATAATAGACGAAAATAAAACAGTTACACAAATTGTTAATGATGTTAATCAAAGTCAGTCTTGTATTTCTCATCAACTTAAATTATTAAAAGAAGAACATATGGTTAAAAGCGAAAGAAAAGGTAAATGTATTTATTATTCACTTGATGATGAACACGTGCGTAATTTACTTCTTCAAACTTTTGAACATTCATTAGAAGGTAAATGAAATGAAACAACAGTATGAACTTTCTAATATTAAATTCGATGATTTCACATATCGTTTAGATGCATTGCTAGAAACAAAGTCAATAACTATATTATACAATTTTGAAGCTGGTAATAATATTTTAACTCTTGAAGGAAATCCAGAATCAGTAAAGAATGATATGGTTATATTTAAAGAATGTATTCATGAGATTGATGAAAATATAATTATTAGACCATATGTTATTAAAGAGAATTATCGTAAAGTATTAACACTACAAAATTTGGATTGTGCAAATTGTGCAAATAAAGTAGAACGTATAGCCCAAAGAACATTTATACATGATACTTTGTATGTTGATTTTGCTACTAGTAGATTTATTATCGAAACTAAAGATAAAGATACTTATGATCATATTGAAGAAAGACTTCAAGAAGTAACTAAACAAGTAGATAGAAATATCATTGTTATTGATAAGGCATCAAAAAAAGAAGTAATAGCTCCTAAAGATAAAAAGATTAATAAAATATTTTTCTTTGTGGGAATGGGATTATTTATAGTATTACTATTAATGCATTATATTATTCTTCCTATGATAGATAAAAATTCATCAACTTTCACATATATTAATTTTGAAGATAGTAGATATATTGATTGGAAATATTGGTGGATTATTATACCATGTTTTATTAGTTATATATTCTTAGGAGGAGATGTATTATTAAGTGCTTTTAATAATATTAAATCAGGTCGTGTATTTGATGAAAAATTCTTGATGAGTTTAGCGACTTTAGTTGCTTTTGCGATTCAATCATTTTTTGAAGCCATTTCTGTAATGTTGTTTTATAAAATTGGTGAGATATTACAAGAATATGTAATAAACAAAAGTAGAAGTTCAATAGCTTCACTTATGAATATTAAACCGGTAATGGCAAGAGCAATAATAAATGATAAAGAAATGGAACTTTCTCCGAACGAAATAGTGCCTGGAGATATTATATTAGTTAAACCAGGTGAGATTATACCATTGGATGGAGTAGTAGTAGAAGGAGAAGCATTTTTAGATACATCAGCTTTAACTGGCGAAAGTAAATATTCAGAAGTTGCAATTGATTCTAAAGTAGTATCTGGTTCAGTTAATATAGATGGTAATCTTAGAATTAAAGTTGAAAAAGCTTATGAAGATTCTATGGTAGCTAAAATTTTAGATTTAGTAGAAAATGCAAGTTCAAATAAAGGTAAAACTGAAAAGTTTATAACTAAGTTCGCTAAATACTACACACCTATTATTTGTGGTTTAGCTTTATTAATAGTACTTTATTTTATAATAATTGATAAAATTATTTTAGATACTGGCAGAAGTATGCATGAATGTATTTATCCAGGTATGATATTCTTAGTTGTATCTTGTCCTTGTGCTTTAGTAATATCTGTACCACTAAGCTATTTTGGTGCTATAGGTAGGGCAAGTAAGCAAGGTATATTAATCAAAGGCTCAAATTACTTGGAGCAACTAGAAAATGTTGGTAGAATAATTTTTGATAAGACTGGAACTTTAACTATAGGTAAATTCAATATTAAAAACGTTGTAAGTGTTTCTGACGAATACACTAACCATGATATTTTTAGATTAGCTGCATTTTGTGAAATAGCATCTAATCATCCAATCGCTAAAACTATTGTTAATGCATATGGTGTAGAAAATATTGATTTAAAAAATATTGAAGTAATTGAAGTAAATAGAAAAGGTTCTATTATAAAATATTTAGATGATTATTTTTCTATTGGAAATATAAAGAAGATGAATGAACAAAACGTCAAGATTAAAGAAATTGAATATGACGGTTTAGTAATTTATTTAGCTAAAAACAAAAAATATATTGGTTATATTGTATTAGAAGATGAAATAAGAGAAGATGCTTTATCTACTATTAAAGAATTAAAATATCGCGGATATAAAGTAGCAATGCTTACAGGAGATAACGAAAGTATCTCTCAAAGTGTAGCATCAAAATTAGAAATTGAAGAGTATTATGCTAATCTAACTCCAATTGATAAAGTTAAGAAACTTAGAAAATTAAAGAAGTCTCTAAATAATCAAAATCAAATATTTGTAGGTGATGGTGTAAATGATGCACCTGTACTTGGAAATTGTGATGTTGGTATTGCAATGGGATCATTAGGTAGCGATGCCGCAATTGAAGTAGCTGATGTAGTATTAATGACTGACGAGCTTACTAAGATACCTCAAGTATTAGAGATAGCTAAGAAAACAAGATGGATTGTAATTGAAAATATAGTATTTGCGTTAGGAGTTAAATTCTTAGTATTAATCTTTGCATTATTTGCAGTTGATGTTCCTATTATGTGGGCAGCAGTATTCGCTGATGTAGGCGTATCTTTAATAGCTACAATAAACTCATTAAGAGCATCTACAGAAGATACTAAATCATTTTTTAATGAATTAAGGATTGGTGGTAAAAAATAATGGAATATTTTTTAACTGGTAAAATAGTAGGAACACATGGAATTAACGGAGAACTAAAAGTAATAAATCAAAGTAATCTTAATAGGTTTTTTGTTGGAAGTGTATTGTATGTATTAAAAGACAATAAATATATTAAGATAGAAATTGATAACGTTAGATATCATAAAAATTTTGTGTTAATTCAAGTGAATAAAAAAACAAACATTAATGATGTATTAGAATTTGTTGGGTGTGATATTTACAAAAAAGGTCATGAAGAAAAGCTAGAAGAAGGTAAATATTATTACGACGAACTTATTGGTTTAAATGTTTATAATCAAGATAATAAAGAAATTGGTAAGGTAAACGATATAGTTGAAATTACTAATGGTATTCTTCTAGAAATAAAACAATTAAATTCAAAGATCAGTCTAGTACCTTATGTTGATGCTTTCATAAAAGAAATCGATTTAGAAAAACAAATTTTAATTATTGAGGAAATAGAAGGTTTATTATGAAAATTGATATAATAACAATATTTCCAGAAATGTTTGAAGGCATTTTAAATAATTCAATTATTAAAAGAGCTATTGAAAAAAATATTGTAAAAGTAAACGTTCATAATTTTAGAGATTATTCTACTGATAAGCATAATAAAGTCGATGATACTACGTATGGTGGTGGAGCAGGTATGTTAATTTCATTGCCCGCAATAACTTCTTGTTTAAAAGATATATCAGGTTATGAAAAGGCAAAAAAGATTATTACCTTACCTATTGGTAAAATTTATAATCAAAGTATTGCGAAAGATTTATCTAAAGAGGAACACATAATAATCATATGTGGTCATTATGAGGGTATTGATGACAGAATTTTAAATTATGTTGATGAATCTATTTCTATCGGTGATTATATATTAACTGGTGGTGAGATTGCATCATTAGCAATAATTGATAGTGTAATTAGATTATTACCTAATGCTATCAGCGAGGGTTCAACTGAAACAGAGAGTTTCTCTAATGATTTATTAGAATATTCACAATATACAAAGCCTTATGAATATGATGGCTATAAAGTACCTGATGTGTTAGTGAATGGTAATCACGAAGAAATTCGAAAATATAGAATATATGATTCCCTTAAGAGAACATATATTAATAGACCTGATTTATTAAATAAACATGATTTTTCAAAAGAGGAAAATGAATATATGGAATGTATTAAATTAGGTATGAATTTTGATGAAGCAAACGAAAAGATTAAAAAAGATAAAAAAGCTTTAAAAAAGATTAAGAAATAATTAAACAGTATAAAAAGCTCTTGATATTTTTGTGCTTTTGAGTTATAATATTATAGGTTATGGAGTGCCTTACTCCAAATCAAATCACGTTATTCCGCTACTATTGTCATGATAGGAATGAATAATCGTTTATAGGAGCGTGTTAAAATGAGTCAACAATTAATTGCTGAAATTACTAAAGAGTACATGAAGAATGATGTTCCTGAATTCCGTCCTGGTGATACTGTAAAAGTATACGTTAGAATCAAGGAAGGCGAAAAAGAACGTATCCAATTATTCGAAGGCTTAGTAATTAAAAGAAGAGGCGGCGGCATCAGTGAAACTTTCACAGTTCGTAAGAATTCTTACGGAATCGGTGTTGAAAGAACATTCCCTGTTAATGCACCAATCATTAGTAAAATCGAAGTAGTACGTAAAGGTATGGTACGTCGTGCTAAACTTAACTACATTCGTACATTATCTGCTAAGGCAGCTCGTATTAAAGAACGTAAATAACTTTGATACTATAAAAAAGGATCTACTATGTAGGTTCTTTTTTTATATAATTTATATTAATTAGTGAAAATGAATGAAAATATTTTCATAATTTATTGAAATTATAAATTAAAGTATGGTAAAATATAAGTAAGAGTCAGGAGGTTTTCTATGAATCAAATTAAAATATATGATATTGCAGGTTCTGCAGGCGTAAGCTTGGCTACAGTTTCAAGAGTTTTAAATCATCCAGAGAAAGTTAAAAAAGTCACTCGTGACAAGGTATTAAAAATTATTAAAGATAAGGGCTACAAACCAAATGCAAATGCACGTGGTCTTGCTAGTCGTAAATCAACAACAGTTGCAATTGTTGTACCTACTTTAAAAAGAGCAAGTATAGCTGAAAGTATTCAAGGTATTTCAGACAGTGCTAAAAAATATGGCTATTCTATGAGATTATTCATCAATGATGATAATGATGAAAAAGACTTATGGGGTGAAGTAATTGCATCAAGTGTTGATGGTATATTATTTATGAATGATGAAATGAGTGACCAAGTATTAGAATTAGTAGAAAATACACCAGTTCCTGTTGTGTTTGTAAATGCTATTTCTAAAACTAAATCTTTTGGTAGTGTATCAATTGATAATGCTGGATGTGCTTACGATATTACAAAGCAAATGATTGACAAAGGAAACAAAAAAATTGTATTTTTAACTACAACTCATAAATACACAATTAATGACCTAAAACAAAAAGGTTATGAAAAGGCTATGAAAGAAGCTGGTTTAGAACCTGAAGTAATTTATTCTACAGGTACATTAGATACTAATGAAATTCAATACACTGAATATTTAAAAGTATCAAAACCAGATGTTGTTTTAGCTGTTAGAGATTCAATGGGAATTAGTATGATGAATATTGCCATGAAGCAAGGTATTAAGGTGCCTGAAGAAATGCAAGTAATTGGATTCCAAAATACAAGATATTCAATTTTATGTAATCCAAAATTAACATGCATTGACACACCAATATATGAAATTGGTAATATAGCAATGAGTAAATTAACAGATGAAATGAAGGAAGAAAAAGTTATTCCTACACAAACATTAGTTGATTATAAAATAATTTGGCGTGATAGTACAAAATAAAAATATTTAGTCCTTTGAAATATTTTATTTCTAGGACTTTTTGAATGAAAAAAGGAGAACAATTATGACTTTATATGAAGAATTAAAATGGAGAGGTTTAATTAATGATATCTCTTCAGAAGAATTAGCTAAAAAATTAGATAATGAAAAATTAACTTTCTATATTGGTACAGATCCAACAGGCGATAGTTTACATATTGGACATTTCTCATCATTTTTATTAGCTCATAGATTAAAGAAAGCAGGACATCATCCTATTCTTTTAGTTGGTGGAGCTACAGGTTTAATTGGTGATCCAAGACCAAGTAGTGAAAGACCAATGATTACAAAAGAACAAGTTGAACATAATTTTAATTGCTTAAAAGAACAAGTTATTAGATTATTTGATTGCGAAGTTGTAAATAATTATGATTGGTGTAAAGATTTAAACTTTATTGATTTCTTAAGAGATTATGGTAAATATTTTAATGTTAGTTATATGTTAGATAAAGATATCATAAAGAGAAGATTAGACAGCGGTATTACATATACAGAGTTCTCATATATGATTATGCAATCATTAGATTTCTTACATCTATATGAAACAAGAAACTGTGTACTTCAAGTAGCTGGTCAAGACCAATGGGGTAATATGACAGCTGGTATCGAATTAATTAGAAAGAAATTAGGAAAAGAAGCTTATGCATTCACAATGCCTTTAATTACTAAGAGCGATGGCACAAAATTCGGTAAGAGTGAAGGTGGAGCAGTTTGGCTAGATAAGAATAAGACATCAAGTTATGAAATGTATCAATTCTTAATTAATGTAGAAGATGCAAAAGTAATTGATTACTTAAAGAAATTAACTTATTTAACTAAAGAAGAAATTGATGAATTAGAAAAATCATTAGAAGTTGAACCACATTTAAGAAAACCTCATAAAGCTTTAGCTAAAGAAGTTATTACATTCTTACATGGTGAAGAAGAATATAATCATGCAGTTATGATTAGTGAAGCTTTATTTAGTGGAAATATTAAAGCATTAACAGCTAAAGAAATTGAAATGTGCTTTAAGCAATTACCTAAAAATAAGGTAGAAGATGGCACAAATTTAGTTGATGCTTTAGTTAATGTAAAGGCTGCATCATCAAAGAGAGAAGCAAGAGACTTCATCGTAGGTGGTGGTGTTAGTGTTAATGGTGAAGTTATTAAGGATACATATTATGTAATTTCAAAAGATAATGCAATTGAAAATAAATTCACTGTTATTAGAAGAGGAAAGAAAAACTATTACATGATAGAACATTAAAAGAAGTCTTTAAAAGAGATTTCTTTTTTAAATAGAATATGATAAAATATTAGTGAGGTGACTTATGATTAAAATATATACAGCTCCAAGTTGCCTTTCATGCAGGAAGGTAAAAAAATATTTTAAAGATAATAATATTGAATATGTTGAAAAAAATATAATCAATACTAAATTAACTAGAGATGATATCTATAGAATGCTTATATCTAGCGAAAATGGTTTTGAAGACATTATTTCAACTAGATCAAAAATAATTAAAGAAAACAATATTGATATTGATTCAATGAACTTAAATCAACTAATTGATTTTATTATTGATAATCCAACAATTCTAAAAAGACCAATTATAATTTCAGATATGGATATGCAAGTAGGATATAATGTTGATGATATATCATTATTTTTGCCTGAAGAACTTAGAGAATGTAGTAATTGCTTTAGTGATGAGAATTGTGAATATTTAAGAAATATTGTAGTAGAAAAATAAAAAGGGGCTGTAAAAAAACTTAACTTTTAAAAAATTAAGTTTTTGGGGTAAAAGCCCTTTTTTTTATTATTTAAAACGAAAAAGCGTTCAGGGAGTCGAACCCGGATACGCTTTTTGGTATAATATTGTTGGA
>JAZLLM010000010.1:0-10093 GCA_045598145.1 Bacilli bacterium
TCAAGTATTAAAAAAATACCTATCACTTTAAAGGAAATTGAGAATGAAGAGCTAATGGCAAACAAGTGGTTAAAACTAATTGAATATGCTAATCAGTATCCATTAGTTTCATAAGTTTTCATAACTTATTTGACACTACCATATGCTTTTATTATACTAAAGGTTATTTGATATGTCAAATATATTTAATCAAATTGTGAATAATATAATTCACTATAAAAACCGTTTTGTTTTAATAAATCTAAGTGTTTACCTTGTTCTACAATATTACCTTTTTTAACAACTAAGATTAAATCAGCATTTGCTATAGTTGATAATCTGTGAGCAATAACAAAGCATGTTTTGCCTTTCATTAATTCCCTTATAGCTTCAGTAATTTGCTTTTCCGTTCTTGTATCAACGTTAGATGTTGCCTCATCAAGTATTAACATATTACTATTTAAAAGCATTGCTCTAGCTATAGTTAATAATTGCTTTTGACCTTTTGATATATTAGTTCCACCTTCAGTTAGAATAGTGTCATAACCGTTTGGAAGTCTTTCAATAAAATCATGTATTTTTGCTTTCTTACATGCTTTAATTACTTCCTCTTTACTAACGTTATCAGATCCATAAATCAAATTATCATACACACTAGCTTCAAATAACCAAGTATCTTGAAGCACCATTGCGTAATTTTTATGTAGGCTCTTTCTTGTTATGTTTTGAATTTCTTCATTGTCAACTATTATACTACCCGAATCAATATCATAAAAACGCATCAATAAATTAACAATTGTTGTTTTACCAGCACCAGTTGGTCCAACGATTGCAATTACCTCACCTTTGTTTGCTTTAAAACTTAAATGTTTTATAATTTCTTTACCTTTTATATAAGAGAAACATACATCATTAAAACAAACATTGCCTTCAGAAACTAAATCAATTGCGTCATCATTATCCTTAACTTCAGCAGGTGCATCAATTAAAGCAAATACTCTTTCAGCGGCTGCCAAAGCACTTTGAATATCAATAAAAATATTAGCAACTTCATTTATTGGTCCAGAGAATTTTCTTGAGTATTGTACGAATGATGCTAAATCACCATATGTTAATCTTTCAAATACACAAAGAATTGCACCAAAAATTGATATCAAAGATAGAGATACGTTATTTATGAAGTTAACACCAGGGCCAGTCATTGCGCCATAATACTCAGCCTTATAACTAGCTTCAGTTGATGTAGTATTATAATCATCAAATATATCTATAATTTTATCTTCTTTACTATATGCTTTAATAGTTTTTGTGCCAGTAATCATTTCTTCTACATAACCATTCAGCATTCCCAATCTCATACTTCTTTCTCTAAATAAATTCTTAGTTTTGCGCAACATAAATCTAGTAAATAATAATGATAAAGGAATTGTGACTGCAAAAACTAAAACTAATATAGGTGAAATTGTAAGCATCATTGATATAGCACCAACAACAGTAATTATTGATGTGCACACACTTATAATATCACTTGATAATGATGTATTAATTGTATCGATATCATAACTCATCTTACTAATAATATCGCCTAATAAATTAGTATCATAATATGATACTGGAAGTAACATTAATTTATCAAATGCATCTTCTCTCATCTTATATACAACTCTTTTTGAAATATAAATCATTAATCTAGATAAGAAATATGAAAGAATACATGACACCAAATAAAATATCATCATTAAAGTTGCATAATATAATACTTGATCAAAATCAACAATAAATGTATCTTCTGCTACTTCTATACGCATTGCATCAATTGCATTACCCAATAATTTAGGACCTATTAATGAAAATACATTTGAAGATATAGTAAGAATTAGAGCAAGTAATAAATACCATTTAAACTTATACATATAATCCCATAAACGTTTTAATGTATGTTTAGTATCTTTAGGTTTTTGTCTATTACCCCTCTTCATAATCATAGAGTAATTAGCTCCACTACCAGGACCTTTAGAATTCATTCTTTACACCTCCTTTGCTATCACCCATTTGTGATATAAAGATTTCTTTATATTCAGAAAGTGTATTTAATAAATATTCATGAGTGCCTATACCAAGTACAAATCCATTATCAATCATCAAAATTTGACTACAGTTCATAATTGATGAAATTCTTTGGGCAATAATAATTGATGTTGTATCTGGATAATTCTTATTAATAGCATTACGCAAATTAGCATCAGTTTTATAATCTAATGCACTAGATGAGTCATCCATTATTAAAATTTGTGGGTTAGATGCCAAAGCTCTTGCAATATAAATTCTTTGCTTTTGACCACCACTTATATTAGTACCTTTTGCTGATAAATCTTCGTCATATTTATTTTCTAAACTATTAATAAATTCACTTGCTTGAGCCGTTTCAGATGCCTTAACGATATCATTCATATCTAAGTCGCGATAAAAATCAATATTGTTTTTGATAGTATCTGTAAAAATAGTATCATTCTGTAATGCACTGCCAAACATACGTCTTAACTCATGTTTATCATATGACTTGATGTTTTTACCATCAACAAAAATTTCGCCTTCATCAATATCATACCATCGCATTAGTAAGGAAATAATAGTAGTTTTACCAGCACCAGTTGGACCAATAATTCCTAAACTTTCACCTTTTTTAAGTTTAAATGATACATTACTAATATTATTTTTATTTTTATTATAAGAGAACGATACATCTTTAAATTCAATCATGAACTCGGATTTTGTATCTATATCTTCTGGTAATAATTCTTCTTGTAAATTAAAAATATAATCAATTCTTATAGCACTTGCATTACTTCTAGAATATATAGCAAATATTCTTGTTATACTCATCATTGCATTTAATATAATCGTAAAATATTGAGTGAAAGAAATAATTTTACCTACACTTGAAGTTTCATTAATTACTCTTTGTGCACCTACAACTACAACGAATACTAAACCCATATTAAGAAGTAAATTCATGATAGGACCTACTAATGTCATAGTATATCCACTTTTTAATTCATAATCCATTACTTCTTTATTTACTTTATTAAATCTTTGCTTTTCATAATCAGCTTTTGATAATGCTTTAATTACTCTTATACCTGTTACATTTTCTCTAATGATTCTAACTAAATGATCTAGGGATTCCTGTACCTTGGTAAATATAGGAAGACCTATTTTTGATATCAAAATTGTTATAAAGAATACTAATGGTAGTATTGCTATTAATATCAAAGTGAGAATAGGGTCCATTGTAAAAGCGATAATTATTCCACCAATTAAAAGGATAGGTGCCCTAACTCCGATTCTTTGCATCATTCCTACCATTTGATGAATGTTATAAGTATCAGTTGTCATTCTTGAAATTAATGAAGGCATTGTTACTTCATCAATTTGAGCACTAGATAAACTTTCTATCTTAGTAAATAAATCGTGTCTTAAATCAGTAGTAACTGATTTCGCAATAAAGCTTGCACTTCGATTAGCCGCAACATTAAAAATAAATCCGATAGCTGAACATAATATCATAAGCAAGCCATACATAATCACATTTTTAACGCTACCTGTTGGCACAACATAATCTACTATATAAGACAAAATATATGGTATAAATAATTCTGTTATTGTGCCAATTACTTTAATAGTTAAACCAATGAACAGTCTTAATTTATACCTTCCTACATAACCAAATACTCTTTTCATACTATTACCTTCACAAAATTATTTATATTATAGCACAAATTTTTAAAAAACAATATAAGTTAAAATTAATAATTAAAATATTGTTTTTTGATTTATATATATTAAAAAATCCCACTACATAAGTAGTGAGATTTTATAAATAATTTTATTCTATAGTGTAATCCATAGCAAGATATCTTTGATACATCTTGTATCTTCTTTGAGCTTCAGCCTTATTAACCTTTAATAATTCTTCAGCATTTTCTGGATTAATCTTAGATAATTGTGCATAACGAGTTTCAGTCATTAGATGATCGTTATATAAATCCCAATTTGGTTCTTTAGAGTCAATTTGGAATGGATTCTTTCCTTCTAATGCTAGACGTGGGTCGAATCTGAATAATGTCCAGTATCCACAATCAACAGCTAATTTAGCTTGTTCTTGAGCTTTACTCATACCTTTCTTTAAGCCGTGGTTGATACATGGTGCATAAGCGATAATGATAGATGGTCCATCATAGCTTTCAGCTTCTTTCATAGCCTTTAACATTTGAGCAGGGCTTGCTCCATGAGCAATTGTAGCTACATATACATGACCATAACTCATAGCGATAGCAGCTAAGTCTTTCTTCTTACCAGTCTTTCCACCAGCTGTAAATTTAGCAATTGAAGCTGTAGGAGATGATTTAGAAGATTGTCCACCTGTATTAGAGTAAACTTCTGTATCAATAACTAAAATGTTAACATCTTCTTGGTTAGCGATAACATGGTCTAATCCTCCGTATCCGATATCATAAGCCCAACCGTCACCACCAATAATCCATTGTGAACGTTTAGTAATATATTCTTTTAATTCTAATAATTCTTTAGCGCCTTCAGTATCTAATTTTTCAGCTAATGGAACGATTTCTTTAGCAACTTTCTTAGTTACATCGCCGCTCTTTCTATTTTCAAGCCATTCTTTAGCTAATTCAGTAACTTTAGCATCTTTGTCTTCAGCAATTAATTTTTCCATTGCCATACCAACACGGTTACGTAAAGTTTCTGTAGCCATTCTCATACCATATCCGAATTCAGCATTATCTTCGAATAATGAGTTAGCCCAAGCTGGTCCATGACCTTCTTTATTAGTTGTGTATGGGCTTGCTGGATAAGAACCAGAATAAATTGAAGAACATCCAGTTGCATTAGCAACGATCATTCTATCACCAAATAATTGAGTGATTAATTTAACATATGGAGTTTCTCCACATCCACCACATGCACCACTAAATTCAAATAATGGTTGTGCAAATTGTGAGTTTTTAGCATTAGCAGTAATATCAACTAAATCAGTCTTATAAGTTACATTATTAAAGAAGTATGCACTGTCATTATAAGTCTTGTTATGACGTAATTCGTCAACATTAACCATTGATAATGCTTTTTCACCCTTCTTACCTGGACATTGGTTAACACAAACTTCGCATCCTGTACAATCAGCTGCAGAAATTTGCATTGTGAATTTTAATCCTTCTAAACCTTTACCCATAGCTGGTAAGAATTTAGCTTTCTTAGGAGCGTTAGCTTCTTCTTCAGGAGTAACTAAGAATGGTCTAATTACAGCATGAGGACATGCAAATGAACATAAGTTACATTGGATACAGTTAGCTGGATTCCATACTGGAACGAATGTTGCGATTTCACGTTTTTCATATTGTGTAGTACCACTAATCATAGTACCGTCTTCAAATCCTTTAAATGCTGATACTGGTAAATCATAACCTTTAACAGCATTAATTGGGTTAGCAATTCTCTTAACGAATTCTGGTAAGTTTGGATCAACTTTAGCTTTCTTAGCTTTTAATGTAGCCCAAGCTGGATCAACTTTAACTTCTTGTAAACCAGTTGCACCGATATCGATTGCTTTATAGTTAAGTTCAACAACTGCTTCACCTTTCTTAATATATGATTTATAAGCATATTTCTTCATTAATTCTTGAGCACGATCATATGACATGATTTGTTCATTTAATTTGAAGAATGCAGATTGCATAATTGTATTAGTTCTATTTCCTAAACCGATTTGACGAGCTAATGTAATAGCATCGATGATGAAGAATTTAGCATTCTTTTTAGCTAATTGAGCTTTAACTTCATTTGGCATATAAGCTAATAATTCATCAACAGGTTTAGTAGTATTTAATAAGAATGTTCCACCATCTTTTAATTGTGATAACATATCATATTTTTCAAGATATGTATCTAATGAGCAGCTAACGAAGTCAGCAGTTGTTACTAAGTATGTAGAACGAATTGGTTCAGGTGAGAAACGTAAATTACTTCTTGTAACACCACCACTCTTCTTTGAGTCATATGCAAAGTAAGCTTGTGCATAGTTATCAGTGTTATCACCAATTAATTTAATAGTACTCTTATTAGCACCAACTGTACCATCACTTCCTAAGCCCCAGAAAATTAATTGACTAGCTTTTTCACCAGCTACATTAATTTCAGCTTCTAAAGGTAAGCTTAGGTGAGTTACATCATCATTAATACCAATAGTGAATTGAGCTTTTGCTTTAGCGCCTTTTGCTAAGTTCTTATATACAGCGAAGATTTGAGCTGGAGTAGTATCTTTACTACTTAATCCATATCTACCACCAATAATTACAGTATTCTTTCTGTCAGCTAATGCAGCTTTAACATCTAAGAATAATGGTTCGCCTAAAGCACCAGGTTCTTTAGTTCTATCTAATACAGCGATTCTCTTAACAGTTGCAGGAATAGCAGCTTTTAAGAATTCAGCTGAGAATGGACGGTATAAGTGAACATTAACAGCACCAACTTTTTCACCTTGTTTTAATTTATAATCAATAACTTCTTTAATACATTCATTTACAGAACCCATTGAGATAATGATATCAGTTGCATCTTCAGCTCCATAATAATTGAATGGATGATATTCTCTACCAACAGCTTTACTAATAGCATCCATATAATCACTAACGATTTGTGGAACTTTTTCGTAATATTCGTTTTGTGCTTCTCTTGCTTGGAAGTAAACGTCATCATTTTGAGCAGAACCTTTTTCTACAGGTTTGTTAGGATTTAATGAGCGATCACGGAATTTCTTAACAGCATCTCTATCTAATAAGCCGTTTAATACTTCATAATCCATGATTTCAACTTTTTGAATTTCATGACTTGTTCTAAATCCATCGAAGAAATGTAAGAATGGAACGCTTGATTTAATTGCTGATAAATGAGCAACACCAGCTAAGTCCATAATTTCTTGAACGCTTGATGTACATAGCATAGCAAAACCAGTTTGACGACATGCCATAACGTCTTGATGATCACCAAAAATTGATAATGCATGTGTAGCTAAGCTTCTGGCAGATACATGAATAACACCTGGTAATAATTCACCAGCGATTTTATACATGTTAGGAATTTTTAATAAAAGACCTTGAGATGCAGTAAATGTAGTAGTTAATGCACCAGCTTGTAAAGAACCATGAACTGATCCAGCAGCACCAGCTTCAGATTCCATTTCAACAACCTTTACAGGTGTTCCAAATAAGTTTTTTTGTACTCCCTTGCTTGCCCATTCGTCTACGTTTTCTGCCATTGGGCTAGAAGGTGTGATAGGATAAATACAAGCTACTTCAGTAAAAGCATACGCATTCCATGCAGCTGCTTGGTTTCCATCCATTGATTGAAATTGTTTTGCCATTTTTATTTCCTCCATATCAATCGCAAATTTTGCATTTTAACCATTTTATATTATACTCTCATTTTTTAAAAAAGTTAAGCATTTTTTACTTTTTAATAAAAAAGAGTAAAAATATTTAAATAACATTTAAGTTAAATACTTTTACTCTGTACTTTTTATTTCTTTAAAACAGGCAATTTTTCATTAATTGCAGTAATTAAATCGCCAGTGCTATCACTTCCGTAATCCCACCACATTAAACCAGCTACGCCTTTACTAACAACGTAATCACATTTTGCTTGAATAGATTTAGGATTTTCGTAAGTAATCCAAATATTGTTTACTGAATCAAATAGGTATGGAACGCATGCCTTTTCATCCCAGTATTCAGTAACTCCTTCTTTTCCTAGATAATTTTTCTTAATAGCAGAATAAGTAATACTAACTCCAGATGAAGGTTCAGTTATTGCTCCTTTTTCACTCTTAACAGTTGAATATCTACCATAGAAGGCGCCACCAATAATAATTTTTTCTAGAGGTACCCCTTGTTTTGTATATGTAGTTACTGATTCATCTACACTACACATATTATATGTTTTAAGTGATTTATATAATGCACAATGATGATAAGTAGCTCCACCAACTGCTGAGCATTGTAAGTCATAACTCATCATATTTACATAATCCATATAATTAATAGAATTCTTTAAATCATATTTTGGATATCCAAATGGTCCAGCAGGAATAGCTGCAGTAATTAAATATTCAGGATCAATTTGTTTAACTGCTGCATATATTTCTTTCATTAATAAAGTAAATAAAGTTTTTTCATTTTCTTTAGGATATTCCCAGTCAATATCAACACCAGTTAAATTATATTCAGTAATATAATTTACAATTTCATCAACGAATATTGCTCTAGCTGTATCATCAGCAGCAATTTTTGCAAATCTTGTTGCATAAGCTTCAGCACCACCAATAACCAAACTAATTCTTACACCTTTTTCTTGAGCTTTGGCTTGAAATTTATCTAACTTATTTAGATAATCTGTATCAACAATTAATGTACCATCTTCATTTGGAGTAGCAAATGCTAAATAAATGATATCAGCTGTATCTAACAATATATCGTCTACAGGATGAGAATTATATGTACCAGTATATACATATCCAGCAACAATCTTTTTAGTTTTAATATCTTTATAAATATTACCTTTAACGACCAAATCTATTTTTTCGGTTACTGTAACATTTCCATAAGTAACAGTTAAATCAATACTGATATCCTTATTTTCTGTTTGTCTCTTAACAAATCCATTATCTTGCAATACTGATTTATTACTAGATGACCATTTTAAATTAGCATCATAATATGGATCAGTAGATGGCATACTTATGTTTTCATAAACTAGTTTACCATTGTATTGTGATTTGTAATAATTTGCTACAAGTCTAGCAACATTTTCGCTATTTTCATTAGTAGCTTCTGTATCTAATACCCATTTTGCATAAAGTGATTTACCAGCGTATTCTGCTGTATCAATTTTATAAATTGCATCACCAGTATAGGCACTATTATCATACCATCCAGCAAAAATATAACCTTCTTTACTTAAATACAAATACGGTACATCAGTTCCAACTACATATGAAACTGTTTTTTTCAAATCACCATCAAAATAGAATATTGTTTTAGCTTGAATAACTGGAGTTAATTTTATATCATTAGCAAAATAATAAATACTAGAATCATCAATCATTTGTCCTTCGTATTCCCAACCTAAGAAAGTACAGTTTGGAATAGATAACTTAGGAAGTGTTCCAACTCTAGAGCGATATGTAACACTAACAACTTCATCACTATCTTCAAATGTTATTTGATATTTATTTGGAACAAATTTACAATATATATTATTTGTTCTAGATAGATTATTAAAATTATATTCTGTTGTATACTTGTTATCGGTATACCATCCAGCAAAAGTATATCCTTCTAAACTTGGTGTATATGCAATATAAGGATCACCTTCATATGCATAATCTTCATATACTTTAATAGAATTATTATAATAATTTATTGCCAATTGAGTTTTCTTTTCCCATACAACTTCTAAAAACATATCTTCTTCATAAACAAAATCATTAGTAATAAAACGATTGTTAGCTGTATTCATCCAACCCATAAATTTATAACCATCTCTTGTTAAAGTTGGTAATTCATATGTTTCTCCGTATGGAACCATAATAGTTTGTTCTTCAATTCCAGGACCAGACAATTGCAATGAAACAGCTTCTAACCAATTAGCTTTTAAAGTAATTGATTTTTCTATTACAGTATCAAAATTAAAATCTTGACCATCCAAAGTCCATCCAGCAAAGATATATCCATCTTGACTAGGGTCTAGTGGTCTTTCTATTTTTGATGGAGCATCTAATGTAATACTATCAATTATAGGTCCTCCATCTGTATCAAAACTAATTTCAATACCTTTAGAGCATGATACCAAAAATACTACAAAAAATATAAATATAAAGCTTAAAAATTTTTTCATAATCATCAGTCGAGTAGACAACTTATCGTCTACGCTCCTCCCTTCATTTTATATTGTTTTAAAATATCATAATGTGAGTAAGCGTCTACTGTTGCCCCTCACAGAACCGTACGTGCCCTATTAAGGCATACGGCTCTTCATAGCA
>JAZLLM010000011.1:0-20342 GCA_045598145.1 Bacilli bacterium
TGAAACATTTCATAGTAATGACACATATTGAATAGACTAAAATGATATAAGAATTTGTGTCATTTTTTTCATTTTAAGGGATATTTAGCCATAGTACGAAACCGATATAAAGCAGTTAATTATGAAGTAATAGTCAATAATGATACAAAATATATAAAAGCTATAGTTGCTGTACGCAAAATTTACACGATTTGATTTTTCTCTTTTTTAGTTGAGGAAAATTTTTTAAAAAGTGATATAATAAGAGCATGAATAAAAAGATAGAAGAACTAACAAAACGAATAGTAGATCACTTATGATTATATCCACTGCCAGTTAAATTTGAAGATATATCTAATGATAGCAGAATCTACTTTAAAGAAGGGAGTAAATATGGAAAAATGGGACGCTTACGATAAAGACTTTAATAAAATAGAAAATATGGTTTTAAAAAGAGGAGAACTTATTCCTAATAGTGTTTATCATCTTGTATGTGATATAGCTGTAAAACATATTGATGGAACATACTTGTTAATGCAAAGAAGTAAAAATAAACATTTTGGAGGTATGTGGGAACTTACAGCAGGTGGATCTGCAATTCAAGGTGAATCACCTTTTGAGTGTGCAATAAGAGAACTAAAAGAAGAAACTGGAATAAAGACAGAAATATTAATAGAAATCGGAAGTGTTGTTTCGGATGAAACACATTCAATATATTTTGAATTTCTTTGCGTGATAGATATTGATAAAAAAAGCATTATCCTTCAAGAAGATGAAACTCAAGATTTTAAATGGGTTAATAAAGAAGAAATAGTCAAAATGAATTCAAATAATCTTATCACAAAAAGAATGCAATTATTTTTAAAAGACTTCCATGAATGATTGTTATCATTTCTTGTATCAGTTCTATTTTTATATAATTTAAAAAGATAAAAGATATACAAACAATATATATGTTTTGATATAATTTAAAAGCTAAATAGAACTATAGAAAATTCAGTTTTTTATTTGGTTTTGTTGTACGCAACTGTACGCAAAAATTTTATTGCTGTACCAAATTTTTATTACTGTACGCAAAGTGTACGCATTTGTGTTATTATTGGCCACGCAACACATTAAAGTAAATCGATAAGTCTTTTAGTAAGACTTATTTTTTTGCGTTTTATAGGGTGTTTTAGTCAAGAAGGGCTAGAATACCCTATTTTTTATGCATTTATGAAACATTTTGATTTAATGACTAGGTGAGACTGACCACGGACTCGAACCATTAACTTACGGGATTCAAATGTTAGGTTCTGACGTGACTCGAACCTATAAGAGATTTATAATTTGACACGCTATATTTACATATTGTATAATATAGATGAAGATAAAAAACTTTTTGTCACCTTTTGTCTTGTTAAATTGTTTTATAGATGAAAGGTTCAAATAAACTTTATAGTTATTTGTTATATAGTTAGGAGGTGACTTAATATGAAAAAAATATTAGTTAGTTTGTTTTTATTAATATTAAGTTTATGTTTAGTGGGATGTGTTGATACACCTAATGGACCAGGCTCTGTACAACCAGTAGGAGAATATGATAATAATAAATTATATAACATATATCCGCTATTTGTTTCACAAAATCAACATAGTTCTAAATTTGAAATTGATCATACTTTTGAAGATGGAATCTTTTCAACTGTTAAGGATTTAGAAGATATTGAATGTGAGAGTTTATCAAGTTTATTTGATTGTAATTATAATGATGAATATTTAAAAGAAAATTTTGTGGCATTATATTTTGAAAGAGTAGAAGGAATGTGGAACGAAAGTTTGTGTAATGTAAGTTATTATGACTTGTTTATTGAAAATGGGCAAATTTATGTGACAATATCATATGATGATTATGAAAATATGGGAGATGACGTCATAGCTCATTTTTCAGAACTTATCTTAATACCAAAAGAATGGCAACAAAAATTATCTAAAACAAGTAATTTTGCAATTAATTATAATGTAGAATTTAATAACTCAAATATAAAAAATAAATATATAATGCGTTATTTTAAAATGAATGAATTCAAAGGTGCATTTAAAAATCAAATATTAAACATTAAGTATGATGATCAAATGTATAGAGAAATTTATATGCTAGATGTATATGGTGAATACAACGATTGTTTAGTTGCGACAGTAACTTATGATGGCTATGTTCATACTGATGTATTTATGCCGATGGTTGAAACATTTGGAGATATAACTATTACTTACGATGCATGTTATCCTATATATGCGTGTTACAATTCAACACTTTATTCTTTAACTGATGCATATAATATTGGATATTTAACAATTGATGATATTAAAGATATTGCTGAAAAATAATGATATGAGCTAGTTAAACAATACAAGGTTAGCTGGCTTTTTATTTTCTCATTTGTCTGGACTTAAATCAAGTTTTAGTACATAATTACTTGAACTAACTTATGAAAGGAGCAGATGATGGATAATAATCTTATAAGTAATGATGAAAGAAGAAAAGAAAAAGAGAAGATGAATAGACTTATGGATTCTAAATTTTGACTAAGAACTATTCACGAATTAAGATGGATATTAATTGGACTATTCTGTTGACATAAAAGATCATGATGTGTATATAGAAGGACAAGAAATATTAAGTGAAATGGAAAGACAAGTATGGAAATACATTAATGGAGAAATTGAAAACTACTAATGTAGATGAAAGGCTATAATGCCTTTTGTCGTTTGAGAATATATAAGCATAAAAAAACACCATTAGCCCTGGTTAGGATTAGTGGTGTTTTGATTACTTTAATAATTCAATTGCATCCTCAATAATTTTTACTATTTTAGTTTTATCTTTTTCACTTAATTCTTCTAATAATTTAATGACTTCATTAATTGCATCATCATTAACATCTTGTTTAAAATGATTTGTTACAATTTCAAACTCTTTTTCGTCATTTACCATTATTACATCTTTACCAAGTAAATAATCAGTAGGCACATTAAAATAAGTGGATAAAAATTTAATTTGTTCTATATTAGGTTCAGATCTTCCAATTTCCCAACTAGAAATTACATATTGTTTTACATTTAATTTTTTTGCAAGTTCATCTTGGGAAATATTATTTCTTTGTCTTAATCTTTTTAAAGTTTCTCCAAAAGTCATAATTATATCTCCTTCTATTAATATTATAACACATAATTTTATTATATGCAAAATAAACATATTTCTTTACAAATGCATAAAATACTTATATAATGAAAATGTAAAATTTGCATAAGGAGTATATTATGAGTGAGTTGAAATATGATGTTGCAAAATTTGTTGATGAGGAATTTGAATTATCAGTAAATGTTAGTCCTAAGGAAGAAACAGTATGGTTATCTCTTGATGAAATGTCAGCATTATTCGAAAGAGATAGATCAGTAATAGGTAAACATATTAGAAAAATTTATCTAGAGGGAGAATTGGATGAAAATAGAACTAGGGCAAAAAATGCCCGACATCTAGATGATGGTAGAATATTTCAAGTCGATGTATATAATTTAGATGTAATAATTGCGGTAGGATATAGAATAAATTCAAAAAGAGGAACATTATTTCGCCAATGGGCAAATAAAGTATTAAAAGAATATTTACTAATAGGTTATGTTATTAATGAGGAAAGATCTCTTGTAACTAATGAAAATTATGTGAGACTTATAAATAAAGTAGAGTCACTTGATGAAAGAGTAAGTAATATAGAGAATAATTATAAACCACTAGAATTTAAAAACTCTCAACTATTTTTTGATGGACAACTATATGATGCATATACTTTAATACAATCTTTATTTGAATCAGCTAATAATGAAATCATTATTATTGATAATTATGTAGATAGAACAATACTTGATAGATTAGTAGTTAAAAATAGAAATGTACAAGTAATTATTTATACTAGTCTTAATACTAGACTATTAGGTAGAGATATAAACACATTTACTAGTCAATATGGTGGATTAAATGTAAGATATACTACAAATGTGCATGATAGATATATAATTATCGATCAAAACAAAATATATCATTTGGGTCATTCTATTAAAGATTTAGGTAAAAAGATATTTTCTATAAGTGAATCAGATAGTAATTTAATATCTAAATTATTAAGCAATATTTAGAAGTGACTTATAGTCCCACGCACCTTTTAAAAAAATAGATATTGTAGCAGTTAGACATATTGAATATATTAAAAAGATACAAGAAATATAGTGACATTTTTCCTTTTAAATGAAGCATAAGTTACTAAGTAGGATTGCAGAAAATGCAGCCTTTTTATTTATTTTTGCTGTACGCAATTTTACACGATTTAATAATAATTTACACGATTTAATAGTAATTTTACACGATTTACACGATTTAAAACTTTGTATCCTTAAAGTACGAATATGAAGACACGGGTCTTGGATTTAGACTCATATTTTATAGAAAAAATGTCCATGGACATGTCCAAGTAAAAATATCTAAAAGAGATATAGAATTATTAGATTTATTAACAATTAGTCCATCATTAACAATCAAGGATCTATCCATAAAACTTGATGTAAGTGAAAAAACTATATATCGTTCATTAAATAAACTAAAGGAAATTAATAAAATTGTTAGAGTTGGAACCGATAAAACAGGATATTGGAAAGTTATAAAATAAGAAAGTGTGAGAAAATGATTAGATTAGAAAATATAACAAAGATTTATGGAGATGGCGCAGCAAAAGTTAAAGCTCTCGATAATATTAATGTTACAATTTCATCAGGTAAATTAACAGTTATAATTGGAAAATCTGGTAGTGGTAAATCAACACTTATGAATATGATAGATGCGTTAGATAAACCGACATTAGGCAAAGTATATTATGATGATACTGATTTAACCATATTAACTGATAAAGAATTAGCAAGTTATAGAAATAAAAAAACAGGATTTATTTTTCAATCTTTTTTCTTAGAGCCTAATTTCACAGTTTTGGAAAATGTGTGTATGCCATTAACTATAGCTGGTGTTAATAAAAAGACAAGAGAAGAAAAAGGTATTAAGGTTTAAGAATATTTAAATTTAATTGAAAAAACAAATAAAAAAGCGAAAGAGTTATCAGGTGGAGAAAAACAACGAGTATGTATTGTAAGAGCATTAATAAATGATCCAGAAATAATATTAGCTGATGAACCTACCGGAAACATAGATAGTGAAAATGGAAAGATTATATTAGATTATTTAAGAAACATTGTCAACAATGGAAAAACAGTTATTCTTATTACACATAATCTTGAAGATGCTAAAAAATATGCTGATGAAATAATTGAAATCAAAGATGGCAGGATTGAAAAAATATAAGATTGAGTGACAAACTTAAGATTTCTTTCCACCATTTAAAAAGCAATAGGTATAGCAACATTTTAACTGTTTTTATCATTTCTATTTTAACTTTTTTATTTATGGGACTTGTTTGGATAGGTTTAGAATTTAGGAGCGATATGATTACTACTTATAAATCATATGTTACTGAAAATGGTATTGATATTCAAATATATACGCAAAATGTATTTTCAGAAAATAGTGTTGAGGATTTAAAAGTAACTATTAATAAAACAATAGATGATTATGATTATAATTTATCTTTAGGACTAGATAATCATTTAATATTAATAAATTATTCACTTACAAATGAAGATAACACTAATGATATGATAGATAAATTTATCGTTTTATATAAAAATTTAGATAAAATGTATCCAACTATTATTGAAAATTATAATTCAGTTCAGTGGGTTTCTAGTGATTCTTTAAGTTCTTTGCTAAAGGCTAAAAACTCTTCACTTGTAATAATATTAGTTACAATTATTGTCTGTATTTTATCGCTCATTGCTACAATTGGAATAATTATTAATAGTATTTTAATAAGTATAGATCAAAATAAGACTTCATTTGGTATTTTAAAAGCATTGGGAATAAACGAAAAAGACTCATTTGAAATTTTGCTTATTGAAATAATTATGAATATTGTTATAGGAATAATAATTTCTTCAATCATAATTTTCTTATTATCTAAGGTATTAAGTTCTTTATCATTAAAACTTGTTGATTTGGTTAATTACATTGGGTTTGATGGCTTTTATGGTGCAATAGTTCAAAATAAAGTTTATCCATTTTATGTGCCATTAATAACAATAATTATCATGACCATTTTTATTGTTATATTTTCAAAAGATAGTTTAAAAAAAGAAATTAGTGCATTTCCAATTGATGTAATTTTGGAGGCATTGTTATAAGTCAATATTAAATATACCAAAAAAGACTATGTTATTTGTACCAAAGGGGTTGAAGGTTGGATTTTCTTTGTTTCAAAATGAATATTCTTTGCATTTTAATATTGACAAATCACAAAAAACTATGCTATAATAGAAGCATAATTGGAGCATAAATGGAGCATATTATGGAAAGCGAAAAAGTATCTGTAAACATTAAAAATGATAAATTATCTTCGATTGATTTATTAATTGAAGAAGGAATTTATAGTAATAGAAGCGAATTCATTAATGAAGCAATATCTTTATTGATTGATAAAAACCAAATGATAATAGACAACATTATTAACATTAGAAATAAAACCCTTAATCCTAATCAATGGTTTATTGGAGTTATGTCTTTGGATGAGAATTATCTTCTAAAATTTAAAAAACAAGGAATAAAATTAACGCTCAAAGGATTTGGATCACTATATTTAAGTAAAGATATTAGTGAAGAGCTATTGGACGATTCAATTGAACAAATTTCTAAAAAAATAAAAGTACATGGAACTAGTGCTCAAATGGCTATAGTTGCAAAGAAAATAAAATAATTAGAAAAGAGTTATAATTAAATCAATCTTTCTATTAAATATATTGATAATATTTTAATAGATAATCATCTAAAAAGTATTAAAAAAGAGTTGTGCAAATTGTATCATTATTTATTAATGCTTCAAAATTTATGTTAATTAAATAAATATTATTTTCTAAAAGCTTTAAATCATTAATGAATTGTGATGAAATATCCATGTAGATAATCTCCTTTCAATGTGGTTTGGTCGCTTACATTTTAACTCAGATTATCTACTTTTTTAATATATAATTTAAATTTATTGAAAAAGATAGAATTGGTGGTTTATGTTTAAAATTCTTATTTTTGACACTACCAAAATACATAGAAGGTGACAATTATGGAAAACAAATTTACGCTTGAAGAAAAATATCAATTAATTAAAGAAAATATAATTAATAGTGATGAGAAAGACCCTATAAAACTTATAAAAACTATAATGCATAAAGATTTTATAAATATTCATGGACCTGAACATCATTTTTTAGATGGTGCATCTTTTTTAGTTGCTTTAAAAAATAATGGACTAAATATTGATTTAGTGAACAATTTAGACGAATTAAAACGACGTACTATAAATATGCCTGGTGCAATGTGCGGCTATTGGGGAATTTGTGGCTCAGTTGCATCTTTAGGAGCGGTATTTTCTATTATTGATGGCACTGGCCCTTTATCAAATTCTTTTGATTATAAAAAGCATATGTCATATACATCAACAGTTATTAATGAAATGAGTAAAATAGGAGGACCTAGGTGTTGTAAAAGAAATGCTTTTTTATCAATTTTATACGCGATAGAATACGCAAATATCAATTATGGGTTGTCAATAGGTAAACCAAAAATTGTATGCGAATTTTCAAACTTTAATAAACAATGTCTTAGGGATGATTGCCCTTTTTTCAAACAACAATAATATTTTGATTTAATATTAAAACATAATAAGAATCATTTGTGAAAAATATAATATATTTTTTATTTAGTGATTCTTTTTTTGTCGGTTTAAACTTAAAAATAATGATGAATATGAATTTTGAAAGAACATGACTTGAAAAGATGATAAAAATAATGTAAAATACATAATATAGATTAAAGGAGTGAAATATGAAAAAATATGAGAAACCTACTATAGATATTATCATATTAGATAATATTAATATAATTACTACATCTAATGAAGCTGAATGGGATTTCCCGGATGAGGAAAATCCTGATTCAACAGAAGAATAGAAGAAAGGAAAGAAAAACATGAAAAGAAAAGTATTAACATATATATTTATATTTTTTAGTTTAGTAATAATGGGACTATTATTTAGTTCATTCAATAATGTTCTTAACGCTGATGAGAAAATTACTTTAAAGATATGTGGTTATAATGTAAGTTTTGAAGATTCTGTAAAAATAGAATATGCTTTAAAAACTACAGGTATTGAAGACTATGAAAACATTGTAATGCGTACATACGAAAGTATTGATGATTATTATGATGATAATGGATATACTTTAACTTATTTAGAAAATAGGGAAATAGGTGGTAAAGAATATAGTATCTTTATCGATTCTCATATAGCAGCAAAACAAATGTCTACTGATTTTTATACATATGCATCATATGAAACTAGTGATGGTGATATATATGGAAGTGATGTAGTAAAATATAGTATATTACAATACGTCAAAAACATGATGGGTAGCAGTAAATCTAATGAAGAATTAGATGATGTTTTAGAATCTATGCTTGAATATGGAGCTCGTACTCAAAAATATTTTAATTATAAAGAGAATCGTTTAGCTAATGACACTTATTATGAAATTAAATTAGAAGGTGGATTTTTAATTGATTCAACGAACCATGGTTTATTTAAAGCTGATGAGGAAGTTACATTTATATCTCCTAGTGAAGATTTTGTATATTGGATAAATAAGGATACATCTAAAATATATTCATATTATAATGAGGTTACAATTAAATTAAATAGTGATTTAAATTTAAAAGCTGTAACTGAGCTTCAAGCTAGTGAAGGTTTAGAATTTAATTTAATAAATGAAGGTAGAGAATATGAAGTAAAGGGAATTGGTGAATGTGAAGACGAAGAGATAACAATTCCTGTTTATTATAATGGTAAAAAGGTTACTAAAATAGGCGATAATGCATTTAAAGATTGTACTGAAATAAAAAGCATTATTATTCAAAATAGTGTAAAAGTTATTGGTGACAATGCATTTAATAATTGTGCTTCACTAGAATATATTAATATTTCTAAAAATATTAAAAATATCAGTGCAAGTGCATTTACTGATTGTGTAAATTTAGTAACTGTAATAATGCCTATAAATTATGATATTACTGAGGTAGATTATTTTGAAACTTGTAAAAGTTTAGAAAATATATTCTTCTTTGGAGCAGTAACAGGAATTATCCCTAATCTATTAATAGAGAAATATAGAGTATTTTTATATAGCGATGAATACACTGATGCTATGATAATCGATGGTAATTTTTATTGGCATTATGTAGATTATAAACCAGAAATTTGGGATAAAAAATCTGATGGATTACTTTTTTTCACTAATGAAGATGGATCATATAGAGTATCTAAGATGAAATTTACTGATGAAGTTTTATATATACCTTCATTTTATAATGGTAAACCTGTAAAAGAAGTTGAAAATTCTTCATTCTATGGAAATGAAAACATTAAAACTGTATATTTTGGTAAAAATATAGAAAAAATAGGTAAATCTGCATTTGCAGAATGTAGTAATTTAACTAATATATATATGTCTAATTCTGTAAAGATTTTGGACTCATTATGCTTTAAAGGATGTACAAAGTTAGTCAAACTTAATTTAGCTAATTCAATAACTACCTTATGTGATAATACATTTTATTCTTGCAAAGGTTTAATATATATAGAAATACCTAATGGTGTAACTAGTATAGGAGAAAGTTGTTTTTATGATTGCACAGCATTAGAAACTATTGTGCTTCCTAAATCAATCGAAAGCATTGGCGATAGAGCCTTTTCAAATTGTAACAATATAAAGAAAATTTATTATAAAGGTGATTACAATAGGTATAAAAATATTGCCTTAGTACGTGACATTGATAAGTTTACAAAACAAAATGTTTATTTTTATAATGATGATTGGAATTATGAACCAGGAAATTATTGGCACTATGATGAAGATGGCAAAATCGAAATTTTAGAAGATGATCGTTTAAACATTATTAAAAATGAAGAAAATAACAATATAGAATGCTCTGGAAAGAATGATGATTATACTGGAACTATTGTAATTCCTGCTATTATTGATGGAAAAAATGTAAAAGGTATAGCTAAGCATTCATTTGTTTCTGACGCTTCTATTAATGAATTATATATTTTGGAAGGTATTGAATATATAAAAGAATATTCATTTGTTAGCTGTTCTTCATTGCAAAATGTATTTTTACCTAAATCATTAAAAGAAATTGGCGAAGACACGTTTGTTGGTTGCCCTGAATTAGTAAATGTTTATTATAATGGCACTAAAGATGAATTTGGTGAAATTGAAATACATGAAAAATCAGGTATTAACAATATAAATATTTATTATTATTCAGAAACTTATCCAAGTGATACTTTAAATACATATTGGCATTATGTAAATGGTAAAGCTATTATTTGGGAAGTTCCTAATGCAAAGATTGAATATTCTCTAATTAATGGAGAAGCTGAATATGAGGCTATTATATATGTAGGTAATGAGGAAAAGAACATATTTGTAGCTTCTAAGGTAAATGATAAAAATGTAACTAGTATCGGTAACGAAATATTCAAAGATAATACAGACATTGAATATGTATATTTACCTGAAACAATTGAAGTAATTGATGAAGGCGCATTTTCTTGCTGTGGATCACTTGAGTTTTTAGAAATGTTTGATAGCATAACTAAGATAGGCAAAGATGCATTTTCTAATTGTATATCATTAGAAAATATAAGATTATCATCTGCTTTAGAAGAAATAGGTGCTTATGCATTTTTCGGATGCAGTAAAATAAAAGATATTATATTACCATTAAGCGTTAAAACAATTGGTGAATTTGCCTTTGATAATATGAGGAATTTAGAAAATGTATATTATCTAGGTACAGAAGAAGATTTTAGCAAGATTGTAATTGGTGATAATGATGAAGACTTTATAAGTAAGGTTAAATATTATCAACCTGAATATAAAGAAGAATACTTAGATAGTATATATTGGCATTATATGGATGGCACTCCTACTATGTGGGAAACTACAATTGGATTAACATTTACGAAAGATACAAATGGAAAGTATCAATTATACAGCTTAGGTACTTCATTTGATAGTGTTATTGTTGTGCCATCAACTTATAATGACACATCTGTAACAAATATACACACATTTGCTTTTGAATTTGATGAAAGTATAGAATATGTATATATTCCAGACACAGTAATAACAATGGGAGATTCTGTATTTTATGGCTGTGATAATCTAAAGAAGGTAGTTTTATCAAATAATCTTACTGAAATACCTTATGAAGCATTTTCAAAGTGTGAAAATTTAAAGAGCATCATTTTACCTATCAGTGTTACAAAATTTAAGGAAGGTGCATTCAAATTAAGTGACAATTTAGAAAAGATTTATTATATGGGAAGCAGTACAGATTTTAGTAATATTAAAGGTTCTGATACTGAAATTGGTTCAATTAAAATATATTATTATAGTGAAGAAGAACCAACAACTGAAGGAAATTATTTCCATATTGTTGATGGTGAAGCTAAAGAATGGTAAAAATAGCTCTATATGCTTTATAAAAGTATATAGGGCTTTTATTTAAATAATATTTGAAATCAATATATATTTTTGCTATAATAAAAGAAAAAAGGAGAAAAAATTATGCTATTAGCACAAAACATAAGTGATATTTTTGATCGTGCAGTACATCCATTATATTCAGTTTCTGCTTTTATTAGTGCTATTATAATTGCGATTTTATTAATTAATTCTAGAACTAATAATTTAAAGACAAAATTAAAATCGTATGAAAAGCTATTTATATGGTTTATTATATTCTGTATACAAGATGGTATATGGGGATTGTTTGCATCATTCACTTTTAAGAGTGATATTCTCCTTACAATATGTTCTTATTGTTTCCATTTTAGTGCGGCCTTTTCAACCGTTGCTTGGGTTAAATATATGATTAGCTTTTTAGGAGATAATATAGGACATAAGAAAATGTATAAAATAATTGCCTATTCCTTGTTTACAATTCAAATAGGGTTATTAGTGGCTAATGGATTTGTAAAGGTAGATGGTAATCCTTTATTATTCTATGTAGATAGTGATGGTTTTTATAGAACAACTGATTATCGTACAATATTATTCTATTTACAATTCTTTGTATATATTATTGTATTCATTGGTTCAATATTTGCGATGATTGTTTCTAATAAAAAGAAAGTAATTGGTATTTGGAAATCAGTATATATTGTTAACTTGGCACCTTTCTTGTTTTCAATATTTCAAATGATTTATGCTGATGCACCAGCTGATTCTTTAGGCTTTTGTATTGGTTGTGTAATCATCCATACATATTTAGTAAGAGATTATGAAAAAGAGATTTCATACTTTAAAGAAAAAGAGTCTTTGCAACAAGACTTAGAGGTTGCTTTAGAAAGAGCTCAACAATCAGATAATGCGAAAACAACTTTCTTGTTTAACATGAGTCATGATATTAGAACACCTATTAATGCAATCATAGGCTTCACAAAAATCGCTGAGAATCATATAGATGATAAAGAAAAAGTAATAGAAAGTATTTCTAAAATTGAATTATCAAGTAATCAATTATTAAATTTAATTAATGATATTTTAGAAATGAGTCGTATTGAAACTGGTAGATTAGAAATTGCGCCAAAACCAATTAGTATTAACGCATTAACAAATAGTATTAATGCAGTATTACAACCACTAGCATTAGAAAAAAGTATAGATTATAATGTTCAGTTAGAAAATATTACAAATGAGTGTGTTAATATTGATGCATCTCATGTTTCAAGAATTATTATTAATCTAGTATCTAACTCTATCAAATATACAAAAAACGGTGGTAAGGTTTGGTTAAAAATTTCGCAATTAGATAATGTTAATGAGAACGCCATTAATTATAAGATTACTGTGTGTGATACAGGTATTGGTATGAGTGAAGAATTCATGAGACATATGTATGAAGAATTCTCTCGTGAAAGAACTTCCACAGTAACAAAACAACAAGGTTCAGGATTAGGTTTAGCTATTACAAAACGTATTGTTGATGCATTAAACGGAAGTATTAATGTAGAAAGTAAAGAAGGTGTAGGGACAACTTTCACTGTCGTATTACCTATGGAAGTAATAGATGAAATAGAAGAAGATGAAAAAGTTGAAGAGAAAAAACCTGCATCCACAATTAATCTAGAAGGATTAAAAGTATTAGTAGTTGATGACAATGAACTAAATAGAGAAATCGCTAAAGAAATATTAGAAGATGAAGGTATGAAGGTTGAACTAGCTGAAGATGGTGACATTGCGGTTAAGAAGATAGCTAAGAATGGCGCTACTTATTATGATATAGTCTTCATGGATATTCAAATGCCAATTATGAATGGTTACGAGGCATCAAAAAAAATTAGAGAATTACCTGATGGAGAAAAAATATTAATTATTGCTTTATCAGCTAATGCTTTCCAAGAAGATAAAGCAAGATCAATAGAAGCTGGTATGAATGATCATATCGCAAAACCAATTGATTTAGATGAATTATTCTCTACATTAAGTAAATATTACAATAGGTGATTATATGTCAGCTACAATTAAAGACTTCAGTTTTAGATCATTATATCAAATAAGTAATGGTTATATTAAAGACTTTTACGGAAGAATATTATATGAAGTAAATAATGGTCTTGTAAAAAGATTTGGTGGTGAAATACTTTACAGAATAGAGAGAAATACAGTAAAAGATTTCGGTTTTAGAATTGTGTATAAGCTAGAAAACAATTATGTTAAAGATTTCTATGGAAAAATGTTATATTGTATTGAAAAAGATACAATAAAAGATTTCTATGGAAGAACATTATACAGAATTGATGGCAATATTGATTCAGACGAAATACTAGCATTAGTCGCTACTGGTCTTGTAAAATATTAAAAATAATAAAAGTGCATTATTCATATTATAATGCATTTTTTTATTCATTATATATAAACATTATTTACATAATTTATTAAAAATGATAAAATTATATTAGGTTATATAATAATATAATCAAAAAATAAAGAAAGGGAAAAATATGAAGAAAAAAGGTTTATTTTTAATAATAGCAATATTTTTATTTGCAATTTTGTTAGTTGCATGTGGTGGAAAGACTTATACAGTTAGCTTTGTAACTAATTGCGAAACAAGTGTAGATCCAGTTAGTGTAAAAAACATTACTGAAGTTGAGTTACCAAACCTAACTAAAGAAGGATATGAATTAGAAGATTGGTATACAGATGCATCATTTACTAATCGCTTAATTAATAATACTGAATTAAAATCAGATATTACTTTATATGCAAAGTGGACAAAACTTAAATTTAAAGTAAAATTCATGGTTAATGATAAAGTGTATAATGAACAAGAAATAGAATATGCAGCTAATGCAAGCCAACCAGAAAACCCTACATTAGAAGGACATAATTTCGCTGGATGGGATAAAGAGTTCACAAATGTAAAGAGTGACTTAACAGTTAATGCTACTTTTGACATAATAGAATATACTGTTAAGTTTATGGATGGAAGTAGAGAAATTGCGTCAGTAAAAGTTGAATATGGAAAAGATGCAACTGAACCAAGTGATTTAAGTAAGACTGGTTATACATTTGTAAGCTGGGATAAAGAATTTACAAATGTAAAGAGTGACTTAATTATTAATGCTACATACAAAGCTAATGAATATAACGTTAGTTATTATGACGGCGAGACTTCCTTAAATTTAAGTCCTGCTAAGGTAACTTATGGAGTTAAAGAACAATTGCCAACATATGAAAAAGCAGGTGCTGTTTTTGTGGGCTGGTATGATAGTACTGACTATTCTAATAAGATTTTGGACTTATCTAAATTAACTGAAGATACTAAATTATATGCAAAATATTATACAATTAAGTTATATGATGGAAGTAATGAAATTACAAATCTTGAAGGTGTATCAATTGAAAATGACGTATTAATTATTCCTGATTATGAAGTAAGTGGTTATAAATTTATTGGTTGGTTTAAAGATAATAAATTCACACAACCTTTAGAAGAAATGTATGAAGTTACTGGTGATGTAAATCTATATGCTTTATTAGTAAAAGTAGTTGATAAGAACGAAAGTTCATCTTGGATTAATTTAGAATGGGGTACTAATGATGCAGCTAAAGGCATTGACCCTATTAGTGATTTACCAGAACATTTTGAAAGAGATTTCTATGCTTGGTTAAAGAATGAAGGCTTATTAGAAGCTGATGCTTTAGGCGTAGATATGAAAGCTCCATCATGGAAAGTATTCTCAGGAATCAATCCAAATCATAGTGGAGACCCTAAGCGTATTTGGAACGACTGCACTAATAATAAAGCTCAAGAAGACTCTGATGGATATATGGCATTATATCTATTTGAATCATTAGAAGTAGATACAGACACTAGAGAATTAAAAGATATTATTGGAGGATTCTTAGGTACAGAACCATATAAAACTAAGTATTTCACTCTAATGCAGCATTTAGTTTTATTATACGATGGCAAATATTTACCAAAGAATTACAGCGTAGATGAATTCGGTGATAGCAACTCTGCACGTGAATTATATGCATTTTTACTTGATGGTTACTTCTATGGAACCCAAGGATTATTAAAAGATAATAGTGTATTTGATGCCGCAAGAAAGGTAATTCCAACTGTTAATACATATTATTTATGGGATGGTTCAGAAGTTAATTCTAATGACAGACAATATGATGCAAACAATAATATTAGTGCATTAGAAAACTTATTCAAAGCTACATATAACGATGCTGAGTTTGACTATTTCTATACTGATGAAGCATGCTCTACTAAATTAAGTGCATCATCAATAACTAATAGAATGACAGTTTACTTTAAATGTAACTAGTTTATATAGGAAATATTTATAAAGCAAATTTCTAGAAAATATAAATAGAGTGCCTGAATTATAATGTTCATGCACTCTTTTTTTAAATTAAAGAAAACTTTATAAAGCTAACTTTTATTGTTTTAAATCATCATATGTATTATAATATAGTAAACAAATTTATTAGGAGAGAGAAATGAAGAAAAAAACCCTTATAATATTGTTATTAGCATTTACAATTATTTTATTTACTTCATGCGGAAAACCCAAGGAGCACGAAATTTCAGACTATATTTTGGATTTAAACGTAGCAACGGAAGATTTCAAAATCTTACAATTAAGTGACATCCATGTTGCGAATAAAGATGATAGAGAAAGACAATTTAATTTCTTAAAAGAAACAATTAATCAAGCAAACGCTGATATGATCATCATAACAGGTGACCTATTTACATTCGCTGATAGAAGAACAGCTAAAGAATTATTTAAATTCTTAGATAGTTTTGAGATCCCATGGTCTATTACTTTAGGTAATCATGATGAACAATGCTATTTCTCAGTTGATTGGTTAACAGGATACTTAAATAAGCTAAGCGATAGTGATAAGTCATATTGTGTATTTAAAGATATTCAAGATGATAATATTATGGGTAATTCCAATTACGCCATCAATTTAAAGAAAGATGGTGAATTATTCTATCAATTAATATTAATGGATAGTAATAGATATTATTACGGAGATTATATTGGTTATGATTATATTCACGAAGATCAAATAGAGTGGTATTCAAATTTAGTTGATTATACAACATCAAAAAACAATAATACTGTTTGTGATTCAATGTTATTCTTCCATATACCACTTCCTGAATGGTATGATGCAATAGAAGAAATAGAAGCAGGTGGCACTGATGCTACCTTAATTACAGGAAAGATGGATGAAGACCCATCAAGCCCAAAATATAATTCTGGTTTCTTTGATGTGATTTTAGATAAAGGATCTAGTAAAGCTATAAATGTAGGGCATGATCATGTGAATAACCTAATAATGTTATATAAAGGCATTTACCTTTCATATGGAGTTAATTCCACAGATAGAATATATTTAGATGAGTTATTAATCGGTGGTACAGTAATTACTATAAATGCGGATAAATCAATAAGTTTTAATCAAAACATTAGAACTTATGAGGATTATGAATAGAGGTGATTAAAATGACTAAAAAACAAACTTTAATCACTCTTATTATAACTTTAGTATTAGGTTCATTTATCACTTTCTATTCTGGTAATATGTTATCTAGCGATTTATCTAATATGTTTTATGGTGTTCATGATATTTATGTTGTGTCATCATTACCATTATTATTTGTATGTGTAGAATTTATTACATTAGTCTTTTTCTTAATTAGATATTTTAGATATCCAATGTATAAAAAGGCATTATTTAAATTATATTCCACATTAGGTATTGTATTTAGTGGCTTAGGTGCTTTTACCACAATCTTAGCATCTTTAGTATATGGTAATTTCTTTATATCATATCCTTTCTATGGATATTTTATAATAATGATGGTATATCATTTAGCTCTTATTGCTTTTTGTATCTATTCTAAAATTAAGCTAATTAAAAATGTAAGTGATGATTTAGAGAAAAAACATATTAAGTTTAAATATGTTTTATATACTGTTATTTTAGCCATATTATTATTCTTAGCTTTATATAGATTTGGTTCTGTTTTATGGATGCCTGTATATGTACATGTAAGAACTTTATATTTAACATGGACTTTCTATGTATGGGCTTTAATTCCAATGGCAGTATTAATGCATGTTGTGTTCCATTTCTTTGATGTATATAAATCATATAATGCACAAATAATTTACAATTTAATCACTTTAGTTGTTTTGATTGTATGTAGTACTATAGTGTTAATCACTGGATATAATAACACAATGTTTATCAGTGCAATCTCACCAGCTCTACCATTAGAAAGATTAGCCACAAAGCCAATTGATGTTATTTATGTTACTATTATTGTTTTTATAATTAATATATATTATTTATTCTATTCAATAATTAAAGAAAAGAAAACTAAAAATGAACAATGAAATTGAATTAAAATATAAAGTAAGTAATATTCCTAATGTTTATGATGATAAAATGGAGATTATCCAAATATATTTTGATGGATTTAAAAAATTAGATATTTTAGAAAACTTATTTACTGATTTAGATTTTAACAAAATTAACACATTTAGACTTAGAAATATAAACAAAGATAAATATGTTATTACCTTAAAAACTAAAGGATCTCTTTCAAGACTTGAATATGAGAAAGAAATAAGTAAAGATGTTTTTGACTCCTTATGTAAAGATAATATATTAAGTATGATTATTAAAAATAGATATGTATTAAAACATGATAAGTACTGCTTTGAATTTGATGAATATTTAAGTTTAAAGATTAATCTTTATACTTGTGAAGTTGAACTTGAAAGTCTAGATGATATTGATAATGATAAATTAAAAATTGAAAAAGCATTTAGAGATTATTTCAAAATTGATTATTTAGATGTAAGTAATGATAGTAGATATAAAAATAGCAATCTACATTTATATTTTTAAAAACAAAAAAAGTAATAGCACATTATTTTAATGCTATTACTTTTTGTTTTACTTAGAATTCATTTTTTCTGTTTCTTTTTCGTAAATAATATTATAAGCATATTCAGCCATTTGTGTCATACCATATGCATTAGGATGACATCCTGAATATGTGCATGCTTCTAGATTTTCTTCAGTTATTGCTTCTCTAAAATCAATTAAAACAATTGGGTAATCTAAAGCTATTTTAGTTAATACTCTATTTAAGCCTTCTCTATATGTTTGAAAACCAGCAGAGTAATCATTTGTTGGCATCATACAAGCATAAACACTAGTGTCATCTCCATAATTGTTATAAATATAATCTAGCATCTTTTTATATCCTTGCATGAACTTACTAGCATCAGTAGGAGAAGCCCAGTCATTTGTACCCATGTATATAACGACTACATCAGGAGTTTTATCATTTGTTGCAAGATATGCTAATCTTTCTTCACTTTGACCTTCCATTTGACCCGCTACAACTTTACTTCCCGAATATGAATTATTCATTAATAAGTTATATCCAAGCTTATCAGTTAATTTATACCACCATGTATCTTCCACAGTTTTAACGTCCCCTTGTGGATAGTAACAAGCAAAGCCTGATGGAATGTAACCTGAGAATGTGGTAATGGAGTCACCTAAGAAAGATATATAAGTATTTTCCGCATTTCTTTTACCATAATATGCATATAAAGTTAAATCTTTGTCTAATGTTTCATCGATAACTTTAATTCTATTTTCGTGGTTTTCATCTAAATACCAACCCCAGAAATATAAATTTTCATCATTTGGGATGGCATCAGGTAAAGTGTATGCATCATCACCTTCTCTAAATATTTCCTTTAATTCACTTTGGATAGTTCCTTCTCCAATATTATAACTTACGTTATAATATTTAGCTATATCAGTCCAAGTAGCAGTTAAAACAATATCACCGTACATTGTATCACTTACTTCATTAATGATTTCACCGTTTAAAAGCCAACCGCTAAATTCATAAAATGGCTCTTTAATTGGAGTAGGAAGAGTGTATTTTGTGCCTACTTGATATTTCTTGTTGTTAGCACTATTAAATTCTCCACCTTCTAAGTTATAAGTGATTTTATATTCAGTTCCTTTTAAAATTATTTTAGCGTAAATATCAATATCACTAGTTATAACTTCATTAGTTAATTCTATTGTAAAGTCTTCGTTAAACCATCCTAAAAATATATATAAATCAGGGTTTGGATTTTCAAAATCAATTACACTATTTTCACTTACTTTAACTAATTCAGTTTCTCCATCGATGTGCATAGTAACATTATAAGTAACTTCCTTAGCACAAGATATAATAAATATAAATATAAATGTTAATAGTAAATAAAATATTTTTTTCATTTTTGTATTCTCCTTTGATTTATTATACCATAACTTATATAAATTACAAAATATTTAAATTTATTGAATGATAGACTTTTAAAATTTAATATGTTATAATAAACTAAAGGGTGCGCCAGTTCGGTGTATATAATGTAGTTGGTGGGAATCCAACCTAGAAAGACCTAGCAAGTCATTTAGTATCGAGTCCTTGGAGCCTTAGCTGTGAAGCAAGGTTTAAGCGTAGGGTAGAAAGAATGCGAGCCTA
>JAZLLM010000012.1:0-5644 GCA_045598145.1 Bacilli bacterium
AATTTAATAACCTAAGTTTATAGTCCCTTTTTTATTTTGCATATTTATAGTCTACTTTTGATTCCTCATTTATTGATTTCTTCTTTATTTTTGATTCTTTATTTGATAATCGTTTTGCACTTGGCTTTTTAAAAGTTTCTGCTTTAATATTTTCAGGAGCTTTCCAATAATTGAACTTACATTCATCATCAAAAAACTTAAATAATTTACGAATATTATACCCTAAACAAATTAACATAAATTCAGCTGATACTTTTGATAAGTTACGTCTCCTAAATCTTTCATATTGAAAGTCTTGTTTTATTACACCAAATACTCCTTCAACTTGAATTGATCTATTTACCCTCATTTCAATTCCTTCAACTGATAATAAGTTTTCTTCTGCTTGTTGAACATATCTTTGAAGTGATGTATTTACTTCAAAAATCTTAAAATCTTCATCTTTATTTTTCATATACCTTTTACAGTATTTTGAAAACATACATTCGATACACCCATCAATTTTATAAAATATTGAATTGGCCTTTCTATGATGATAGTTTGTTTCACTCTTATAGCCGATTTTACCATTTAAGCATGTAATAGTTTCGTCTTCATTTAAACGATATTGACTAGGATTTTTACCAGATACATTACCATTCCATGAAAAATACTTTACAAAATTTTTAATATTATGTTTGTCTAAATATTCATAATTATCTAATGAGCCATAGCCTGAATCAGCACAAACTTTTTTTGGATATTCATTATAGAAATCATAATATCTATTTAATAATAATGTGAAATCAGGCATATCATTTCTTGATTGGGTTACTATATACGATGTTACTAATCCATTTGATACTGATATTTGAGTATTATATGCTGCATGCATATTACTACCTAATCCTGAATAATAATCTTCCTTCAAGCACATCGCTGTTGCATCTTTATCAGTTTTAAAATAAGAGTTTCTATTTGGACCACATATCTCCTCTTTTTCTTCATATTCTAAACTCTTAGATAAATATTCAACTAATAAATTATAGCTCTTTAAGTAATGCTTGTTTTCTTTTAATGTTAAATCTATTTCATTTAAAATGTTATTAAATTCATTAACCTTTAGTGCTACTAGTTTTGATTCGATTATTCCACTAGTTGGTATGCCTCTTAATAAATTATATTGGCTTAACAATTGTCTGATCTTTTCACCTAACCTCAAATGAAATTTTGTTGGTTTCCAAACGAATTTGTATTTATTTGCGTTTGCCTCAAACTTACTTCCATCTATGTAAGTAGTCTCCATGTTAATGCTACATTTTTTAAATATAGCTTTAGTTATTAACGAAAAAATTTTTTCTTGATTTGGAACTATGTAATTATTAATGAAGTTTGATATTGTCATATGTGATGGATATTCATTTTGCATAAGATAAATACATCTTAAATCATTACGCATCTTATCCTCAATATCTCTAACTGTGGCTTTGTTAAAAGCAAAATTGAATAGAATACAGGCAAATAGATTATCAATGTTTATTGGAGGTCTTCCACCCTTTGTTTCATCTTTTTCTTCCTTATTAAAATCATCACTTAATAAATCGCATACGCCTGATTCATCAAGCAATGCTAAAAATTTGTCAATTTTTTTAGATTGCTCAACATTAGTAGTGTAGCAATCTACCAAAAAAGTTTTCATTATGTTATAATGTTTCATGTATAATAATGTAGTCCAACAATATTATACCAAAAAGCGTATCCGGGTTCGACTCCCTGAACGCTTTTTCGTTTTAAATAATAAAAAAAAGGGCTTTTACCCCAAAAACTTAATTTTTTAAAAGTTAAGTTTTTTTACAGCCCCTTGTATTTAATATATATCTTTTATTCGATTTGGAATGTTATTAAATTCCATAATATATACTACGCTTCCAAAACATCTTAAGAATATTTCTAAAGAAACTTCATAATATACGCCATTAACATTTGGATCATTACATATTACAGTAGTGTTTCCATTTTCAATCTTATAACCTCTTATTACAAGTAAGTGACCATTAGTTGAATAAATGCCAAAGTTTCCACCAATGCTAACTCCTATTGGTCCATTATGAACTAAATAATATCTAATTTCATCCCAAGAATACATTTTACCAACATATGCATTGATACCAAATGCACCTGCTGCCATCATATTATAACTCCAATTACCATATGTAGGATTATTATGACCTTTATCAGCCACCATATTTGCCATATATTGATGTTCATAAGCATAACCTTTATCACT
Source organism: Bacilli bacterium (assembly GCA_045598145.1). GTDB lineage: Bacteria > Bacillota_I > Bacilli_A > ML615J-28 > CAG-698 > RGIG3506. The sequence continues at coordinate 2,267 of JAZLLM010000012.1, forward strand.
AAAATTATATCCCGCAAATTTAAGTAACATAGTAGTTGTAGTGGCACTACATATTACTCCACCAATGCTAGGCACATCATGTTGATATAATTTTGGTACATCCCAATCCACACTATCTGGTAAATCAGATGTATCTACAGCATAATAATAATCTTTAATAAATAAAGTAAGAGCCACTAATGATAATTCAGGTGATTTAGTAGATAAGCTATCACGTCTAATAGTAATCTTATATTTAACTCCATCTCCTAAATAACCAGTTTTTGGTTCTATCATATCAGTGTCCATATATGCATACACATCATTTTGATTATAATAAATATTATTTCTACCTAAACCAAATTCACCATAACTAAAATATTTACTCCATTCTCCATTAACTCTAATAGAGATTGCTAATTCACATGTAGCAGTTTCTGATGTAATACACGAGAAACTACCTACAACTCTAGTAAAATCTAATGTATTATATATATCAGATTCATAAGTTCCTTCTAATGCATCATCAACTAATAATACCTTTTTACCATCATAACATAAGTTATTCATTTTTTTACTATCTAATTCATTAGCTCTATTTATTAAAATATGTTTATCAAAATTCATTTCGCCCTCCGAACATATTGCTTTTAAAACCAAGACCTCATAAGTATATTCTTTCGTTTCTTTTGAATCATCACAATATAATACTAATTTTAAAGTTACAGTTATATCTGTATCCTTTCTAAATACTTTACCTATATTAGTTATAACTTTTTCATTATTACTTTCCCATCTACATTTAACGTCATAATCTAACTCTAAAGGTAAACATAAATCATACTTAACTGAAGATGGTATTTGAATTTTTTCATATTCTTTTTCATATCTTGTTAATGCATCCCACTTTGTTACTTTCACTTCATATACTTTATCTTCTTGATATAAATCAAATTCTGTTTTAATAGAAAAATTAGCAGTTAGTGTTACTAAAGTATCTTCATTAACGTAATTACAAAAGCCATTTTTATCAATAGTATTAATATCACTGCTATTCCATCTTATTCTTACATTTCCATCTTTTGATGGAAGATTCAAATCCTTATTTATTATATCGGGTATTTCGATATTATTAATTGATCTAGCAATAATTTTTTTCATAGACATCACTTTGAAAGATCCTAAATCAGTTTCATAATTATTATCCTCATAATTAAGATAACATTTAATATTAACATTAACATCTTCATCAAGTAACGGGTTAATTGTACCATCAAACAATATAGCATCTTCACTAAACTCGAAGTTTGCGTTAATTATTAAACCATTTTTAGTTTCATATGTCTCTTCTAATTTAATATTCTCATATATTTCTTTAGGAATATTTATTTGACTTATTACATCTAAAAATTCTTCTTCGTATTTTAAAGCATTATTTTCATTACAACTAAAGATAAATAAACATAATGCAAATATTAACAATAAAAATATTTTCTTTTTCATTATTACAAATCCTATTATCTATTTTTTATAGCACTAAATGCTAAATTAATTATAGCACTTTATTTTTATCTTTGTCAAAAATATGTTATAATAATGGCACTATATGGAGGTTATTATGAAATCATTTAAAAATATTCTAAATATATTATTAACATTCCTATTAATATTTGCCATTTCTAGTTGCAAAAATAATAAAGAAACTTATTCAAATTATATAACTAAAGAAGTTAATACAATAAAAGGTGAATTATCCGGTAAAACCGTAATATTACACACCAATGATGTGCATGGTGCAATTTTAGGATATAGCTATTTACCTAGTATAAAAACTGATTTTGAAAATAAAGGAGCTACAGTAATTTTAGTTGATGCCGGTGACTTTACAAATGGTAGCATTTATACATCTATTTCAAAAGGACAAAGTGCTATTACTTTAATGAACCAAGTAGGATATGATATTATCAGTTTAGGAAATCATGAATTTGATTTCGGTATGGATAACTTATTATCAAATCTAATTTCTGAAAGCAATAAGTTTAAGGTTGTTTGTTCTGATGTATATAAAGGCGATAATACATTGTTTGATAAAGATTATATAATAAAAATTGGTGATTTAAATATTGCATTCTTTGGTTTATTAACACCAGAAACTCAAACCAAAGTAAGCCCTGCTAATATTAAAGGATTGAAATTTGATGAAAATGAAGAACTATATAAAACAACACAAAATGAAATTGATGAACTAAAACAATATTCTGATATTATTATTTGTTTATCACATCTTGGAGTCGATTTAGAATCAAAAGAAAATAGGTCCACTGTAGTATATAATGATGTAAATGGATTAGATTTTATGATTGATGCACATAGCCATACAGTAATGACTGAAGGTGAGAACAAAGAAAAAATCCAAAGCACTGGTACAGAATTTGCTAATGTAGGTGCAATCGTTATTGATAATGAATCAAAAAAAATTATTGATAATTATCTTATTGATACAAAAAATATCGAACAAGATTCTATAATTCTTGCAACAGCACAAAACATTATTGAAACAATAGATTATGAATATGGCGAAAAATTCTCTGAAACAACATTTGATTTAATAGGTACAAAAGAAATAGTTAGGTCAAGTGAAACTAATTTAGGTGATTTAATTTGTGATGCAATGCTTTGGACAGCAACTAATAATACCGAACTTAAAGTAACTAAAGAAAATGTAATAGCCATCATTAATAGTGGGGGAATTAGAGCAAATATTAATACTGGTGATATATCAAGAGCAACCGTTAATACTGTTTTACCATTCAAAAATACTATTGTAATTAAATACATTACAGGAGATGCATTAATCGAAGCATTAGAAGCATCTACATATTGCTCACCTTTAGCAATTGGCGGATTCCCACAAATAGCTGGTATGAAAATTCAAATTGATACCACAAAAGAATTTGACCAAGGTGATGAATATCCTGATTCAACATATTTCTCTCCAAAATCTATTAACCGTGTTAGCATTATAGATATTAACGGAAAACCGTTTGATGTAAATGCTACATATGCAATTGTCACTAATGATTTTTGTGCAATTGGTGGAGATACATATTATGCATTCTCATCTCCTAATTTTGAGAAAGCTAGTTTTGATACTAGTATCTTAATTGATGAATGTGTAACAGATTATATTATGTTTGCATTAGGCGAAAAAATTGATGATAAATATAAAGAAAGTCAAGGACGTATTGTAATACTAAAATAAATTAAAACACCCATTATATGAAATGATAAACTATTAGTAGACACTAAAAAAACATTAGTGTTTATTAATAGTTTTTTATTATGTTATACTATTAGAGTGGTAGAACCCCTAGGGGTTCGGGAAGGAGAAAATAATGG
>JAZLLM010000013.1:0-6470 GCA_045598145.1 Bacilli bacterium
GAAAAGATGGGTGCTGATTCATTATGTATTAAAGATATGGCTGGAGTATTATTACCAGAAACAGCATATGAATTATTTACAAAATTAAAAGCAGCAGTAAAACTTCCATTAGAATTACATGGACATTGTACTGGTGGAATCATGGAAATGACTTATAAGAGAGCAATTGAAGCTGGATGTGATATCATTGATACAGCTTTATCACCTCTTGCTGGTGGTACAAGTCAACCTTCAACTGAAGCTTTCCAATATGCTTTAGCTGGAACTGAATATGATCCAAAATTAAATGTAGAAATGCTAAACAAAGCAGCAGAAAAGATGACTAAGGTTAAAGATAAATATTTACAAAATGGTTTATTAAACCCTAAATCATTAGTAAAGAATCCTAACATCTTAAAATATCAAGTTCCTGGTGGAATGTTATCTAACTTAATGAAACAATTAAAAGACCAAGGTGCAATGGATAAATACGAAGAAGTATTAAATGAAGTACCAAGAGTTAGAAAAGATATGGGATATCCACCACTAGTAACACCACTTTCACAAATGGTAGGTACACAAGCAGTTATGAATGTAATTACTGGTGAAAGATATAAGATGGTACCAAAAGAAATCAAAGATTACTTACATGGTTTATATGGAGCATTCCCTGCAGAAGTAAACGAAGAAGTAAGAAAGAAAATTATTGGTGATGACGAAGTAATTACATATCGTCCAGCTGATAAGATTGAACCTGAATTCGAAAAGTTCAAAGAAAAATATAAAGATTTAGCTAAGAGCGATGAAGATGTATTAACATGTGCATTATTCGAACAAAAAGCAATTAAGTTCTTAACTAAGAGAGATAACCCAGATGAAGTTATCGAAGTTAATTTATACATAGGATAGGTAATGAAGTATGTTTTTAGTAAATCAAGAACACATTGATATATCTCCAGTAGATACATTATTATTTTCTTTAGTTGCTATATGCATCGTTTTCCTTGTTTTGATATTTTTAGTTTTATGCGTAAGCTTATTATCAAAAATAAAATTCAAAGAAAAAAAGAAAGAAGAACCTGTATTTCAAAAGGCAGTTGCTAATAATAACAAAAAATTAACAATTGAAGATATTAAAGATGAAGATATGATGGTTGCTGCTTTAGTTGCAACAGCTGAATTCGTTGAAGAAACAAAAGAAAAAGATGCTAGATTAGTATCAATTAAACAAATAGGTTAAGGAGATAAAAAATATGAAAATCTATAAAGTTAAAGTTAACGGAAAAGTTTATGAAGTTCAAATTGAAAGCGTAACTGAACAAGCTGGTTCAATCGAAGTAGCTAATGCACCTGCTGCTCCTGTAGCAAGTGGCAAAGAAGAACAAGTTGTTGCACCTATGGCTGGAACAATTTTAGATGTTAAAGTTGCTGTTGGAGATCAAGTTAAAAAAGGTCAAATTATTGCAATTCTAGAAGCTATGAAGCTAGAAAATGAAGTTGTTTCAACTGCTGATGGCGTTGTTAAACAAGTTGCTGTTTCTAAAGGTCAAGCTGTTACAAATCAACAAGTATTAATTATTTTAGGGTAATTAGCTATGATTTGGGAGATAATAAAAAATTTCGGTGAATCTACCGGAATAGCATTATTATTCCAAGATGGTGGTTGGAAACAACTAATTATGATATGTATAGCTATCTTACTTTTATACTTAGCAGTATTTAAAGAGGCTGAACCATATCTATTAATTCCAATTGGATTTGGTATGCTATTGGTAAATTTACCAGGTAGTGATATTTATTTAAAGACATTATTAAATGCTGAAACTTATTATAGCGCTTCATCATTAGCTGATTATTTCGCTATTACTGAAGCTCAAGCTCAAGGCATAATTTCTGCTTTACCAACTGAAGCATTAACTGCTTCTGGAACTGTTCAATTAAAAGAAATTTTTGCATATTTAATTGATGGTCAAAATTACAAAAATTTAGTTGGTACATTACAATTTACTGAAAACGCAAAATCATTATTTGCAAGTTTAAGTTTTACTGAAGATGCTAAAGCTAACATTTTAAATATTTTAAGTAGTTATGAATATGAAGGATTATTAGGAACAATTTATCTAGGAGTTAAATATGAAATTTATCCATGTTTAATTTTCTTAGGAATTGGTGCTACTACTGACTTCGGACCATTAATTGCAAACCCTAAGAGTATGATTTTAGGTGCTGCTGCTCAATTAGGTATTTTCTTTACTTTAATTGGTGCTATCTTATTAGGATTTACTGGCCCACAAGCTGCTTCAATTGGTATTATCGGTGGTGCTGACGGACCTACAGCTATTCTTACAACAAGTAAATTAGCTCCAGATCTACTTCCTGCTATTGCTGTTGCTGCTTATTCATATATGGCATTAGTACCATTTATTCAACCTCCAATTATTCGTCTTTTAACTACAAAAGAAGAAAGATTAATCAAGATGGGTCAATTACGTGTTGTTACTAAGACTGAAAAGATTATTTTCCCAGTTTTAGTTACTGTAGTAGTTACTTTAATTATTCCATCTTGTGCTCCATTAGTTGGTATGTTAATGTTAGGTAACTTAATTAAAGAGTCTGGTGTTGTTCCAAAATTAACTGAAACAGCTGGAAATGCATTATTATACATTGTAACTATTTTATTAGGTACATGCGTAGGTGCTACTGCTTCTGCTGGTGTATTCTTAACTTTAGAAACATTAAAGATCTTCTTATTAGGTGTTATTGCATTCTCATTTGCAACAGCTGGTGGTGTTGTATTTGGTAAGATTATGTGCAAAGCAACTCATGGTCAAGTCAACCCAATGATTGGTGCTGCTGGTGTATCAGCTGTACCTATGGCTGCTCGTGTTGTTCATAAAGAAGGCGTTAAAGAAGACCCAACAAACTTCTTATTAATGCATGCTATGGGACCAAACGTAGCTGGTGTTATTGGTTCTGCAATTGCAGCTGGATTATTAATTAACTTCTTTGGATAATAATTAATATGAAATATAAGGTAAAAAGATTTATTCTTTTTACCTTTTTAAGTAAAGGTGGCTTTTATGAATAAATATAAAAAATATATATTTGAAACACTTCCTTCCACAAATAAATATCTAAAAGATAATTATAATGATTATGATGAATTTAGTGTAATTATCGCATCAAACCAAACATCGGGTAAAGGAAGAATGGATAGAAAATGGATATCATCAAAAGATAATATTGCTATGTCTATTTTATTAAAACCTAGAAATATTAAGAATATTTCGAATTTATCTTTAGTTGTAGGTGCTAGTGTTTTTAATACATTAAAAGAATATGTTAATGCAATGATTAAATGGCCTAACGACATAATAGTAAATAATAAAAAAATATGTGGTATATTATTAGAGTCAATAAGTTCAACACAAATTGATGTTTTAGTTTTAGGTATAGGTTTAAACGTAAATCAAAAAGAATTTGATAATTCAATTAAAGATAAAGCAACATCATTGAGAAATGAAATAAATACAGAACTTGACATAGATGAAATAATTGATAACTTAATTATTAATTTTGATATCTTATATAATGATTTTGCTAGTAACGGCAAACAATATATTGATATCGTAAGAGATAATTTATATTTAAAAGATGAATATGTATATATTAACGACTCTAAAGCTTTAATAAAAGATATTGATGGTGAAGGTAATCTTGTTGTTTTAGATAATGGAATTATTAAACATTTATATAGTGGAGAAGTCACTTTAACTAAAAATTATAGCTAACATTAAGTTGTTAGCTTTTTATTTTAAGATTTTTTGTTGATTATTAAGCGTAAAAATGATAAAATATAAATAATCTATAAGATGGGGATTATATATGAAAGGTATTATTAAAAAAGGGGATATTGTAATATTTATATGTATTTTAGTATTATCAGCTTTTTTTATTTTTGGCTTAGCTTCTAAAATAAAAAATAATGATACCGAAATAATTGAAGTTATATATAGTTCACACTCAAATAAAGAAACACTTTTAAGTGTTGATATAAATACTGATGCTACATATATTATTAAAACTAATGAAGATTTAAATAAACTTCAAGTGTTTTTAAATTATACATGTATAAAAGAAATAGATTATGATAATGATAAAGAAATCTATAATTCTTTTAAAGTGATAAATAAAAGCGTAAAAATGATTGACGCTAATTGTAAGAATAAGGATTGTATGAAGATAACTATTAATTCGAAAAATAATCTTCCTATTATTTGTACAAATGGAATAACTATTAAGTTTAAAACAAATAATAGTGAAGTTGATGTTATCTCCTAGGTGATTATTATGAATAATTCAATGATAAAAGTTAAAGGCCTTACATTTAAATATAATAAAGAAGACCATGCAATTGATGGTATTGATTTTGAAATCAATAAAGGTGAATTTGTTTGCATATTAGGTCATAATGGTTCAGGTAAAAGTACCCTTGCCAAAATATTAGTGGGCTTGCTTGAAGCAAGGAGTGGTTTTGTTTATATTAACTCAAAAGAATTAAATGAAAATTCATTAGACGAAATTAGAAAAGATATAGGCATAGTTTTTCAAAATCCAGACAATCAATTTGTTGGAATAACAGTAAGAGATGACATAGCATTTGGTTTAGAAAATAGACAAGTTAAAAGAGAAGAAATGCTTTCTTTAATTGAAGAATATTCAAAAAAAGTTGGTATGTATGATTTTCTAGATAGAAATCCAGAAGAGCTAAGTGGTGGAGAAAAACAAAGAGTTGCTATAGCTGGTGTATTAGCGATGAATCCTGAAATTATTATATTTGATGAAGCAACATCAATGTTAGACCCATTATGTGTATCAGAAGTAATGGATGTGATTAAAGATCTAAAGGGAAAGAAAACTATTATTTCAATAACTCATAATTTAAGTGAAGCATTAATCGCTGATAAAGTGTTTGTTATGAACGATGGTAAAATTGTTTTAAATGGTACACCAGAAGAAGTATTTGCTAATTATGATAAATTAAAAGAAAGTCGTCTAGATATTTTGGATACAATGAAATTAATTGATATCTTAAAGAAAGACGATAACACAAAATATAAAAAAGTGGAGGAAGCTTTATGGGAATTAAGTTTTCAAAAGTAGACTTTACTTATAATAAAAACAAAAATAATATAGTTAATGTAAATAATGATATCGATATCAATATTGAAAATAATGATGAATTCATTGCAATCGTTGGACATACTGGTTCTGGTAAAAGTACATTAGTACAATTAATGAATAGTTTGCTTATTCCAACATCTGGTGAAATAGATATCGATTATATTGATAAGGGCAATGATAACACAAAAGCATATTACCATATAAAAGGTGATTTAAAAAAGCCTAAATATTCATATTCATTAAACAGTGATAAAGTTAAATATAAATCGAGAGTAATTTTAAAGCCTTTAAGAAGACATATAGGTTTAGTGTTTCAATTCCCAGAATATCAAATATTTGAAGAAACTGTATTAAAAGATATTATGTTTGGTCCAAAAAATTTCTTAAAAAATGAAAGCGATGCAGAAGCAGAAGCTAGAAAAATTGCAGAAATGATTGGAATAACAAAGTTATTAGATAAGAGCCCATTTGCATTATCAGGTGGACAAATGCGTAAAGTAGCTATTGCTGGTATATTAGCATCTAATCCTGATATTTTAGTTTTGGATGAACCAACTGTAGGACTTGACCCATTGACTAAAGAGGAACTTTTGCAATTTTTGAAAAAGTTAAATGAAGAAACACACAAATCCATAATTCTAATCACACATGATATGGATGTTGTATGTAAATATGCTAAGAGAGTTATTGTATTAAACAAAGGTGAAGTTAAATACGATGGTTTAAAAACCGAATTGTTTAAAAATGAGGAAATAATTAAATCTTGTGATTTAAATTATCCAAACATTGTAAAAATAATGATGGGATTAAAAGAAAAATTAAATATCGATTTTGATGTATTCCAATATACTATTGAAGATGCATATAAAGAAATTAAATCCAAGGTAGGTGGCTCAAATGAACGATAAGATTGTATTTGGCCAATATGTAAATGTTGATTCTTGGATTCATAGATTAGATCCTAGATGTAAAATCATTGTTTTATTTATGATGATGATTGGAATCTTTTTGATATCTAATTTATGGGTGTTGCTTGGAGTATTTGGATTTATTTTATTGGTTGTGCTTACATCAAAAATTCCTTTAAAATTATTTTTGAAGAGTTTTAGAATGATTGCAATGTTATTAGTTTTTACAACAATTTTCCAAATATTGTTTAATAGACAAGGTGAAGTATTAGAGTTATTTAATAAAAATATCGAAACTGATTTCACATTATCATGGTATAATTTATTTATTTGTATTGCTATTTTTGTTTTGTATATATTGTCTGGAAAGATTATTAAAAAATATCGTGTTTTAGGTTT
>JAZLLM010000014.1:0-23038 GCA_045598145.1 Bacilli bacterium
ATAATTATTTTCAACAAAAATTTTTTTGTGTTTCAATCATTTTCATTTAGTATTTTCTTTTTCAAAATTCTTTGTTTTTCAGCAATGCTACACTGATTCTCATAACTAATTAGAGAATTGCAATTTGGACATTTATAACAAAATGCGATATTGATATTTGGTTCATTCCCAAGGCCGAATGTCCCAAGATTATATTAGAATATCCGTTTTCACCTTTTTTATATAATTTAGTTATCTTCATTTTTATAAGTTTTGTGCCACATTTATGGCAAAACATTTTTTTAAAAATCATACCAACCGGAATTTCCGTTTCATAACCTCGCCAACCCATACCATTCTTCTCCTAATAACGACTTAAATAATTCACCAAAATCTATTGTGATAGACCATCCATATAAACCGGCACCATATCCAAATTTATACTTTCCATCTTTATACATATAAGTTATGCCAAAAGTAATACCCTTTCACTTTTTAGCAATTATTAAAATAAAGAATGGAAAAAATATGAAATATTGTTTCCATTCTTTATTATTTTTTTTGTTTTTTATTTTACAGTTACCTTTGTTACATGAACTTGTGGTTTTTCATAATAATAAACAAAACCTTCTAAATCTACAATGTTACCAACTTTTAAAGCTTCAACTGCTTTATAAACATCAGTTCCTTCTGCACATAAATATGATTCAACTGTAAATGAATATACAGTTTCACCTAATTTAACATAGAAGTATAAGTCATCATTATTTCCTTTATCACCAGTACCATTCCATTTGTATAAGAATGCTGTGCCTTCAGAGATTGATTCATCTTCAAGGAAATATGTTTTTGCATCAACGATTTCTAATCCTTTGAATAAAGCTTTTTGATTTTTGAAGTTAGATAAATCTGCAAAATTAGCAGTTAAATCTTTAGCTTCAGCAACATAAGTACCTTCCATAGCAGTCCAAGTTGCATCACAAATTTCAACTTCTCCTGACCATTCTTTTTTAGTACCTTTAACTTGAATCTTAGAACCAACAACTAATTTGTTGTATTCTTCTTCACTACATGGTAATTCATATACAAAATATGCACCGTCTTTATCAGCTAGGTAGAATGTACCTTTTTCACTCCACCAAGATTGTTTAGCTTGTACAAATGCTTCAATAGTTACTTCTGTTTCTAATGCAGCAGCAGCATATTGTTCATAAGTCATAACGCCTTCAGATTTCTTAAAAATGTCTTTTTCAGGACCTGGGTTCTTTTCACCACAACCAACAACAGCAAATAAACTTAAAACTAAAAGTAATAAAGTAATAAATTTTTTCATTATTCTCTCCTTTTCTATTTCTTTATTTCTAACCTCATTATAGCATTATAATTTTTAAAAGTCAATAAATTGCAATTTCATGATTTCTTTTTAAAATATCTATAACCATAAAAGCATGCAATTCCAATCCAAATAATACCTAAGCAAATAAACATTATTACAATCTCAGTTGGTAATTCACCTAATTCCTTAGCTTCAACCTTATACAAAGTTGACATTTCTTCATACAGACTATCGATATATTCATTTGTAGGTTTAAACTTATTTTTAAATACGTCCTCGATTAATGAGCCACTTGCACTTCTAACTAACGATGATCCATTAAATACAGGGGTAATAAATGTATTATCGATATTATCAATGACTATTTTAGATGCATATATTTTTACATCATAAAAATTTTTATCATCACTAATAGGGTTACTTAAATATTCTTGATATTCATTAGAATTTATAGCACTATTAGTAACTGGAATGTATCCTTCAGTTTTTGCGTAATTAACTTGAGTCTCTGTAGTAATTAAGTATTGAGCGAATAACCAAGATGCTAGTACTTCATTTGCATCTTTTTTATTAAAAATACAAATGCTTGGACCTTGTGATATCATTTTGATATTGTTAGGATCTGTTTGTGGAGCAGTCATTACAACTGTTTTAAATTTCTTAACTTCACTTGCAGGTATATCCATTAAAGGTGCATTTGAACCCATCCAAGTTGCACCTGCAGTAGAATCAATTGCAAATATACAATTACCTCTATTAAAGAAATTTCCAGGATAACTTACGTTTTTAAATGTATTAAATAAAGCTTCTGTTTTATAATTGTATAGCTCTTTTAATAAATCTTTAGTTTGTTCATTGTAAAGTAGTACATCGCCTTCTTCATTTGTATATTCAATTCCTCTTTGCTTAGCAATTTGAATAAACATATTATCAGTTGATTTATAAATCATTGGGATAAAATTATTAGAAGTATATTTTTCTTTTGCTTTTCTTGATACTTCCCAAATGAAATCCCAAGTTAATACTTCAGGTAATGTAAAACCTAATTCTTTTACCAAATCTTCATTTACATAAGTTGCTTCAGAAGACCTCATAAATGGAATAGAATAATATGAACCATTTATCTTACATTCGTTAATAAATTTCTCAACTAATTCTTCTCTTTTAACACTTTCAAATTTTACTTCATTACCACCTAATCCGTATTTTTCATTAACCATCAATTCATCCAAATTGATAACTACATCATTACCTTCTAAATATGTGGCAACATAATCAGGATATGTAATACAAACATTAGGTGTTGTATCTGTAGAGATATTAGTAATTACATCACTATATATTCTTGTATAGTCGGTATAATTTTTAATAGTAACTTTGATATTAGGATATAACTTTTCAAATTCAGCAATCGCATTATTATATATTGCTTTTTGCACATTATTTGTATCGTTCTTTGCCCAAAAACTAATTTCGTATGTTTTGCTTTCATCAAAAGATTCAGGAATTACAAATTCTTTTTTTGTTTTAGAACCATGGCAAGCTGAAAAAGCAAACACGCTTATGATAATTAATAAAATACTAAATATCTTTTTCATAATTATCCCTTTAAACCACTCTTAGAAACACCAGTCATAATTTGTTTTCTAAAAATAATAAATATTATAAGTAGTGGTAGTGAAACAAGAACAACAACTGCCATCATTGGTGGTATGTTATCTCTACCGAAACCTGTACTCTTAATTTCCTCTATCGCATTTGATACTAAAAAATAATTTTCATTATCAGTAATTAATCTAGGCCATACAAATGAATTCCAACATTCAATAACTTTTAAAATAATTATTGAAATAATTGTAGGCTTAGCTAAAGGAATCATTACTTTCCATAAATATTTAAAATCACTTGTTCCATCAACTTTAGCTGCGTAATATAATTCATCAGGTATTTGCAAGAAATTTTGACGAAGCAAATAAATATAAAATATTGACATAATAGAAGGTAGTATTAAACCACGATAGGTATTAGTCCATTCTAAACCTACTATTGTTGCATAATTAGTAATAATTACTAATTCATTTGGAATTATCATCAATGATAAGAATAAAGTAAATACTAAATTTTTGCCTTTAAATTCTAACCTTGCAAAAGCAAAAGCTGCAAGAATTACAACTATTAACATAATAACAGTTGTAGCTATCGCAAAGAAAGTAGTATTAAGCATATATCTCCATAACTTAACTTCTGTATTAGCAAAAATATAATTTTCAAATGTAGGATGTAAAGTGAAAAACTTAGGAATTAGCTCACCATTATATTCTGCTGTAGTTTTAATTGAAGTAAGTATCATCCAATAAAATGGAAATAAAACTAATACTGCACAAAAAGTCAAAAATACATATATTATAACCTTAAACACAATTCTTCTAATATTAGCGGCTCTTGTAATTTTTTCATATGATTCATTCATATTTATCACCTCTAATAATAAGTATGTCTAGTATTAACAATCAAGTTAATAACTGTAATAGTTAATACGACAACAAATAAAATTATAGCAGCTGCTGAAGCATAGGATGGATAACCACCAGTTTCGTTATAAAGATTATTATAAACATAACCAACAATTGTATTCATACCTTGAGCATCTAAGTCTGCTCCAAATAACGCAACAGCATCATTATATTGTTTAAATGCACCAATAAATCCCGTAATTACCAAATATGAAATATATGGTGAAATCATAGGAATAGTTATTTTTCTAAACATTTGGAATTTAGAAGCTTGATCTATTCTAGCTGCATCATATAAATTCTTATTTACTGATTGTAATGCACCAATTAAAATAATAATCTTGAAAGGCATTACTACCCAAATAACATAGAAACATAAAACAAACATCTTTGCCCAATATGGACCATCAATAAAATCAACAGGAGTCATTCTAAAAATACTTAATATTAAATTAAATAACCCATCAGAATATGGAGTTTTATCAAACATAATCATAAATACAATTCCAACAGCAATTGTATTTGTTACATATGGTAAAAAGAAAATTGTTTGAAATACTTTTTGTAATGGTTTAATTGAATTTAAAGCTACAGCAATTAGTAAAGCAATAATAGTAGATAATGGTACTGTTATTACTACAAGTAAAAATGTATTCTTTAAAGATTGTAGGAAATATGGATCCCTTAAAATGTATTGATAATTATAAAATCCAATACCAGTATATTGTTGGTTAACGAATCCATAATTTTCTTCGAATGAATAAATTAGTACATCAACTAATGGATATATCATAAATATACCCAAAAGTATTAATGCTGGCAATAAATATAACCATGCTTTTAAATTGTTCTTTAGTGTCTTCATATAAATCACCATATAAATACTTATGTATTTACCATAATTATTATAGCATTTATAATTATTTAAAGCAAGGAAATCAAAAAAACCTGTTACTGTAAAACGTTATTTTTATTTTAATACGTCCTTGATATAGGAAATAATCACATAATAATATTATGGTAAAACATAAAAAAAGAACGATTTTTGCATTGTTCGTTCTTCTTTATTTTAATAATTTTTTAAATTCTTCGCTTAAAGTATAATTTTCACTTATGCTACTTTCTTCAATTTTTAAGCATTTATATAATGGCACACTTAATGATGCACCATCTAAATCATACCAAAATTGCTGATTATTTAGTTCTACTAAATTCCAAGCATGGTCTATTTGTTTAACACCATTATCATATTTTCCATTTACAACATAACATTTTATGCCTAAATAATTAAGTATTAAACTAAAACTTTTAGCGTATGTTTCACAATTTCCTTCATAATTTTCAAACAAGCCAACAACGTTATGCATCGTTTCTTTAGTTGATATTGTCTTATTATCTATCTTAGAAAGAATATAATTATAAACATATATTATCTTTTCTTCATCACCTAAGTCGCCAGTAAGCTCTTTAATTTCTTCTAAATTATTAATTATCAAATTATCATACGCTTTACTAATATTACCATTACTATAATTATTACCATTAATAATAGCTAAGAACTGATCATTTATATAATAATTAGGACTAATCCAAAAATAAAAAGGATGGTCATTTTTATAAATATTAAAAACCATAATAACATCAGATTGTGACAAATTATATGTAGAATAATCTATTAAAGATATAGCTCCCTTAATATTTTCTAATACAATTACTTGTCTTGTTTTATAAAATTCATAACATACATCATCAATATTATTATAAAGACCTAATAAATCTTCTTTATTTTCGTATGCATTAAATATATCTATACTCAAATTATTAAAGAAACATGTATTTAATTCTTCCCTTGTATACATATCTTTTAGTGGTTTATTGTTGAAATCACTATCTAAATATGTATCATTATTTGACACAAATTTTGCTGAAATATTTTCATTTTCACCAATATCAATTAGTGTACTTGTATTAATTTTTTCTTCATCATTAAATTTATAAATATAGGTATTAGATTTATTACTCATAGTAAAATAAGCAGTACCATCATATAAATATATTCCTGGGGAATTAAGTTTCTTTTTATCTAATGAATTAATATCAAGACAAGCACCTTTATTATTTTCAATAATATTAATTTTAATTTTGTTATCATAATTTATATATTCATTGTTTAAATTTAGAATATAGTTATTGTCTAATAAAGTTTGTTTTAAAATTTGAATATTATCATCTATATTAAAATCCAAATCTATATATAATTTACCTTCGTTTACATACCAATCACTGCTTCTTTTAATAAATAATGGATATGGTAAATAATCTATAGAACTTAATTTATTGTTTAATAACTCTTTAACACTATCACTTTCTAAGTCCCAAGAATCTTTATCATATAAAATATAAGTAACTATATTAGACCATTCACTTTCTAAATATCTCTCATTTCCTAAATATTTAACTTTAATATTTTGATATTCAGCAAGTTGATATTTATTGTCTTTTATTTCACTATATTCGTCATTAACACATATATAATAAGAATGTATTTTATTATTATTCCAAGTAACCAATCCACTTTCATCAATCATAAGAACTGGTGCATTTTGTGTTTTCTTACTACAAGCAAATAATGTTAATGCAAATAAAAACAACATTATTATTAATATTTTCTTTTTCATTTTTATTCCTCTAATGTACTTATTATACACTATAACACGAATAATTACAATTATTACTTAGTTTGCTATTAGTGCTTACCTTGACTTAATCTATAAAATCTTATATAATATAATTATCATATTAACGAAAGGAATGTGCATGAATAATTTAAAATTGAATTATAAAAGAACCGCCTTAATAGGCTTTGCCTTTTTTGGTATATTATTATTATGGCAAGTATATGACACATGGTGCCCATTACTTCTTACTGACGCTCTTACATCTAAATTTAGTTCCTCAAGTGAACTTGAAGTTCAATGGGTAGTAGGTATTATAATGGCTTGTGATAATATCGCAGCCTTATTATTACTTCCAATTTTTGGTAGATTATCTGATAAAACACATACAAAAATTGGTAAAAGAATGCCTTACATCTTAATTGGTACAATTATAGTTGCCATTGTCTTCCCACTTATTCCAATTTTCTTTACTCAAGATAAACTTGGATGGATGATTGCTTCTATGGCAGTTGTTCTAATAGCAATGATGATGTATCGAAATCCTGCAGTAGCTTTAATGCCTGATATCACACCAAAACCATTAAGAGCTAAAGCTAACGGTATTATAAACATTATGGGCTACTTAGGAGGAGCATTTGCGGCTGTTTTAGGTATTGTATGGAGTTTAAGTAAGTATTTAGATGATAGAGGTAATGAATCTCCTTTAATTGCTATATTACCATTTGTTTGTGCTTCTGTTTTAATGATTATATCTGCTATTGTATTATTCTTAACTATTAATGAAAATAAATTAGCTGATGAATTAAAAGATGAAATGGAAGCAGGTGAAGCATACGCAGAAATCGAAGATTCAGTTGAAGAAGATCAACCTTTAAGTAAAGCTAATAAAAAAATGTTATTTGCAATATTAGGTGCTGAATTCTTATGGTTTATGGCTGAAAACGCCGTTTCAACTTTCTTGTCAAATTATGTTTATTATTATTTAAATGGGCCATTTAATCTAGGAATCATATTAACTGTAGTTGGTGGAGTTGGTAGTGTATTTGGTTTCGCAATTGCTGGATTTATAGCTGATAAAGTAGGTAGAAAATGGACTATATCTACTGGTTTAATTATTACATTAATTGGATATATTATGTTTTGTTTTGTTAGAAGGACATCACCTGAAGGTGCTGCTAGAGAAACTTCAATTCCTTTCTTATTATATATTATATATTTAGTAAAAGGATTCGGTATGTCTTTAGTTCATAACTGTTCATTCCCTATGGTTGTTGAATTATCAACTAATAAGACAATTGGAAAATTTACAGGACATTATTATACTGCATCAATGGCAGCTCAAACTGTTACTCCTATTTTATTAGGTTTCATTTTAATGAAGAGTGGCAAATGGGAAGTTTTACCTTTCTACGCTACTATACTAATTGCTCTAAGTACAGCTGTATTTATTGCTTTAGTTAAAAATATAAAAGCAAATAAGTTTCAAAATTCTAAAGGTTTAACAGCTCTTGGAGAAATGGATGACTAAAAAAGCATATCACAATTTTGTGATATGCTTTTCTTTTACTTTTTATTTAAAATTTCTTTATATCCACCAGCACCATATTTGATACATTTGGAAACTCTTGATAAAGTAGTACTTGAAATTTTTGTTTCTTCGATTACTTCATTAAAAGTCTTCCCATCAAGTAACATCTTAGCTGCTTTAATTCTTTGTAACATGGATTCTAATTCGTTAATAGTACAAAGGTCATCAAAAAATTTAGAACATTCTTCTACTGAATTTAATTTTAGAATTTCATTATATAATTCTATATAATCGTTTTTCATTTAAATCTCCTATGTTAAGTAAAATATTTATTTTTCTTACTATATTATTTTACCACTTATTAGTAATTTTTTAAAGTCTTTTTTTACACAAAATAAAAAACTCTGGTTTAATCCAGAGTTTAATATTATTATTTAACTTGTGGTCCTGCTTTAACTAAAGCTTTTCCAGCTGGGTTATATTCATATTTTGCAAAGTTCTTAATGAATCTGCTTGATAAATCTTGAGCTTTTTCATCCCATACTTTTGGATCAGCATATGTATCACGAGGGTCAAGAATGTTTGTAGCAACACCATTTAATTCTGTTGGTACTTCAAAGTTAAAATATGGAATCTTCTTTGTAGGAGCATTATTAATATCACCGTTTAAAATAGCATCAATAATTCCTCTTGTATCCTTAATAGAAATACGTTTGCCAGTTCCATTCCAACCAGTATTAACTAAATATGCTTTAGCACCATTAGCGTTCATCTTCTTTACTAATTCTTCAGCGTATTTTGTTGGATGTAATTCTAAGAATGCTTGTCCGAAGCATGCAGAGAATGTTGGAGTAGGTTCAGTAATTCCACGTTCAGTACCAGCTAATTTAGCAGTAAATCCTGATAAGAAATAGTATTGAGTTTGTTCAGGAGTTAAAATAGATACTGGAGGTAAAACTCCGAATGCATCAGCAGATAAGAAGATTACGTTCTTAGCAGCTGGAGCTGATGAAATAGGACGAACGATATTTTGAATATGATCGATTGGATAAGATACACGTGTATTTTCAGTTACGCTCTTATCAGCGAAATCAATTTTACCATTAGCATCAACAGTTACGTTTTCTAATAATGCGTTTCTCTTGATTGCATTGTAGATATCAGGTTCAGATTCTTTATCTAAGTTAATAACTTTAGCGTAGCATCCGCCTTCAAAGTTGAATACACCATTATCATCCCATCCGTGTTCATCGTCACCGATTAATAAACGTTTAGGATCTGTTGATAATGTAGTTTTACCAGTTCCTGATAAACCGAAGAAAATAGCAGTGTTCTTTCCTTCCATATCAGTGTTAGCTGAGCAGTGCATTGAAGCGATTCCTTGTAATGGTAGATAGTAGTTCATCATTGAGAACATACCTTTCTTCATTTCTCCACCATACCAAGTATTTAAAATAACTTGTTCACGGCTTGTAATATTAAATACTACAGCAGTTTCAGAGTTTAAACCTAATTCTTTATAGTTTTCAACTTTTGCTTTAGAAGCAGTATAAATAACGAAATTTGGTTCAAAGTTAGCTTCTTCTTCAGGAGTAGGTTTAATAAACATATTTCTTACGAAATGAGCTTGCCATGCAACTTCCATAAAGAAACGAATAGCCATTCTTGTATCTTTATTAGCGCCACAGAATGCATCTACAACATATAATTTCTTGTTTGATAATTCTTTTTGAGCAAGTTTTTTAACTTCAGCCCAAGTTTCTTCAGATGCTGGATGGTTGTCATTCTTATATTCATCACTTGTCCACCATACAGTGTCTTTAGAATTCTTATCCATAACGATGTATTTATCCTTAGGAGAACGACCAGTATAAACACCTGTCATTACATTAACAGCACCTAATTCAGTTTCAACACCTTTATCAAAACCTTCTAATGTAGGATCCATTTCATCTTTGAATAATTGTTCATAAGATGGATTATAAACGATTTCCTTAGTTCCAGTAATTCCATACTTTGTTAAATCAATATTTTTCATAAATTCCTCCAAAAATTATTTTGAAAATTTTGCTTTTATTTTTCAAAAAACATCTCTTATATTTTAAATCAAAATATATTAAAAGTCAATTATTTTGATAACTAGCGTTTTTTGTTTAATTTTATTTTAATTTTTACTTTAAGTAATAAAATTTTAATTACTTAATATTCTTTAAATTATTAATATTGGCAACTTGAGAACGGTAAATAGCTGCGTAAACACCATTCTTATTTACTAGTTCCTCATGAGTTCCTTCTTCAACTTTTAACCCATGATCAAGCACAAATATTTTATCAGCATTAAATATTGTTGATAATCTATGAGCAATAACAATGACTGTTCTATTTTTACATGCAACATTTAATGATTGTTTAATGATAGCCTCTGTCTCTATATCAATATGCGATGTAGCTTCATCCATAATCAGAACAGCAGGATTGTGTACTATAGCTCTTGCTAAACTAATTATTTGTTTTTCACCAGCACTCATATTTACACCATTTCTTGATAATTCTTGATGAATACCATTTGGAAATTTTGAGATTAACTTATCTCCACCCATTTCATGTAGTGTCTCAATTATTTTCTCATCGCTAATTGTATCGTCACCAAACCTTATGTTATACGCAATATCACCTCTTAGCATAATAGGTTCTTGTAATACAATTGCAATATTTTGTCTAAAACTACGTTTAGTATAGTCAGTAATATCTTTTCCATCAATTGTAATATTTCCAGATATTGGATCAGTGATATCATAGAATCTTAATAACAAATTCATCAATGAGCTTTTTCCAGAGCCTGTATGTCCAACTATACCGACCAAATCTCCACTATTAATATTTAAACTAACTCCCTTAAGAACATAATCTTCATTGGCTTCGTGAATAGTGCTTTCATCATTATATCTAAACCAGATATTATTAAAACTAATATCACCTTTGTATCTTTCAACAGGATACTTAGTTTTATCCTCTTGTTCGCCTTCAATTAGTACGTGAATTCTATCCATTTGCACATGAGAATGTTCAAAAGGACTTATTTGATTAAATATAATATTTACTGGTTCAATAATTTTAACTAGATATTCATTATAAGCATAAATTAAGCCTGCAGTTATTACAGCATCAGTTCTTGATAAGAACTGCATTCCGAAATAAACAACTATTAATGTATTAATTGCGCTTCGTATAACGTTAATCATGTTCCAACCTAAAGTAGTAGATAATTTAACATCCTTAAGCTGTGAATCCATATATTCTTCATTTATTTGATTAAATTCTTTTATTGTTTGTTTTTGGAAATTAAATACTTGCAATATTTGAATTCCATTAATTATTTCATTTACTTTTGCAGTTAACATACTTCTTGATTCGTTAACTGTTGTAGCAATAGATTTTAACTTATGAATAAACAATCTAATCCAAAAATATACTATAGGGTATGCAACAAATGTAATTAAAGCTAATTTAGCGTTTAGATAAAACATTCCAACATATGCTAAAACAAAGCTTAATATAGCTGATGCAAATAAATTAATTAATTGTCTATACATCGTTAAGAATCCATCAACATCACTAGTTATTCTATTTGCCATCTTACCAGCTGGTTCTCTTTCAAAATAACAAATTGGTAAATATTCAGCTGCACTAAATGCAATTGTTCTACCGTTATTAGCTAAATAATTAACAACTGTTGCATTAAAGATTGCTTGTAAGAAACTAAATATAATAACAAGTATTGTCTTAACAAAAATTAATATTATATATGTGATTAGCGTTGGAATAATCGGCTTATAAAAATCATAAACTTCGTCTTTAGTAAGGATTGTCGCTTGATATTTATATTCATTATCTTCAGTACTGATTACTAAATACGTAATACCATCTTCAGTATAATCGCCTTTATTTCCTGTTTCTACTTTTTCGTCAACAAAATAGAAATTAGATTTATACAAAACAATTGATACATCCTTTACTTTTTCATCATTATCGCCAAGATATCTTACTTGCTTATATAAGTGATTATTAAATGATACAGACAAATCAGATTCATTAGCCACTTCAACCCAATCATATTCAATACCCATAATACAATCATCAAGAACAACTTTTACTAATAATGGAGAAATAAAATTCAATATTTGAACTAAAACAATCATTAATAAACTTAAGTAGAAAAAGTGCATTTTTCCTTTTAATTGGGCAAATAATCTTTTATAGTTTCTCATATTCGCCACCCTTAATTTGTTTTAAATATTGTTCTTTATACCAATTATCATATGATAATAATTCTTTATGTGTCCCTATATTTGTAATTCGCCCATCTTGCATTACTATTATTTTATCAGCGTTTGCTATTGCACTAAAACAATGAGCTACAATAATATTTGTTTTGCCAGCTCTACTTTCTTGTAACTTTTTAATTATATTACTTTCAGTAAGTGCATCTACAGCAGATAATGAATCATCTAAAATTAGTATTTCAGGATTCTTAACTAGTGCTCTAGCAATAGAAAGTCTTTGTCTTTGACCACCAGATAAACTTGAACCAAGTTCTGAAACCATTGTACTTTCGCCTTGAACTAATTCTCGCAAATCTTTCTCAAAATCTGCCACATTCATAGCTTGATGTAATTCTTCATAAGTTGCTTTAGGATTGCCTATTAAGATATTATCATCTACTGTTCTTCTAAACAATACATGCTCTTGTGGAACATAACCAACTAATCCTCTTACACCTTCAATTTTAAAGTCTTCTATTCTTTCTCCATCAATTAAGATATCACCTTCAGTAATATTAAACTCACGTAGTAACTGCCTAATAAGCGTTGTCTTTCCGCATCCAGTAGGACCTACAATACCTATTGTTTCCCCTATATTAATATCCAAATTAATATTCTTTAATGTATCAAAATCATCAAAAGGATATCTGAAACTTACATTATCATATTTAATTTGTTTGAAAGAAAAAACATCCATAGGTTTTTCCACATCTTTTACTGCAGTTTCTTTATCTAAGATTTCAAAAAATCTAGTTGTTGTAATGTTAATAGTACTAATAGTATTTAATATATTACTTAATCCAATTAATGGTCCATATAACATAGCTACATATAATAAGAAAGTAACTAGATCTCCAGGAGATATAACACTTCTAATTACCATATAAGAACCTAAACCAATCGAAATAAAATATGCAATCGCATATACTAATTCAAACATAGGTACAAACATTGACTCAAACATTTGAATATGCCACCATGATTTTGTATCAGCATCAATTGCTTTTTTAGTTTTCTTAAAATCAATATCTTCAATTCCATAAGCTCTTACAGTTTTAACTGATTCAATTGATTCTAATACATTTTCTGTCATTGAAGCATAAATTTCATGATGTATTTTATAATATCTTCTCTTCTTTTTTCTTATCGCATTTAAAATAAATATTGCTACAGGCATAAATAAAATTACTGCTAATGTTAAACGATAATCTATAGTAATCATCATAACAATAGCTGAAATAATCAATGTAAGGTGTGAAAGCAAATTTACTAAAAACGATGTAGCAAGAGATGTAACGCTTTGCATATCATTACTTACACGTGCTATTAAATCACCTTTAGTATATTGTTCAAATAGCATTGAATCCATTTCAAATAAGTGATTCAAATATTTTTCTCTTAATTCATATGATAATTTCTGACCGATTTTATTAAATGTATAATGATAATAAATGTTTACTAAATAAACAAGCAAAGGTAAGATAAATATACCCAAAACATATAAAAATATTCTTTGATATGTAATAGTTCCCATTACTATATCATCAATTGCTACACCTAATAGTTTAGCTGGTATAGTTGGTGCTATAGAAACAAATAGCAAGCAAAAGCCACACAATACATATTGCAGAATATTTTCTTTAAAAAACCATGACAACTTTTTTAAAGTTCTAAAAATTTCTTTCATACTAATCACCAATATTATACATATTGTAAACCATTTATCTTATATTAATAATAAATTCATTAATAAAATATATAAGAGTTTGACAACAAAATGTATCAAACTCTTATTATAATTTATTTTATTTCGAAATTAGTAATTTGTAAGCTTGCTTCATCTCTTAAGCAATCACAACTCAAGTTAGATTCAATAGCAGTAGCTAATGTGATTTTTTCACTCTTACCATCTTTAATTACTTCAACCTCATAAGTTACTATATGAGCATCTCTATCTTGCTTTGTTAAACCAAGTCTATTTAAATTGTCTTCTCCTTCAACAACTTTCATATTGATTGTTAATCCGTTATATTTAGTAATTAAATCATATTCTGCTTTGACCATATCAAGGAATTCACACCATAATTTCATATCATTTAATAATAATGGCTGAGGACAATTCTTTCCACTAAAGAAATGATGTCCTACTACTCTATCCATACTCAAATTATATTTCACAAGCAAACTAGCAACAAGTTGTGCTGTTACATGCCATGTATGCATTAAATCCGATCCCATATCTACGCATGATTCAATACCTATTGAATTAGTATTTCCTCCATATGTACATAATGCTTGTGGCGATCTTTGACTTCCCCAATATGTTCTTGCTAAATAATATTCGTTATCAATAATTTTAGTAACCAATCCATAATCATTAAATACGCTTGTTGTAACACTTCCAGTATTTAAAACATTACCATTAATTTTATATCCACTTGGTGGGTTAGGAATACTAATAATAGATTCTTTACCATTAATTGTATATTTTAAATTACTTGAAATTGATATAACTGGTTTTTCTGGATCAGTTTCTTCAACTTTAATTCCGGTTTTATCCCATACTACTTGATTCTTACCAGTTGATGCATGCCAACCACCATACAATTCGTTTAACCCAGCAAATGCAGCATAACTATCAATTGACCAATCGTTTCCATATTGACTTAAATTACTTCTACCAGTTACAAAATGAATTGATGCTTCATACGATGGTTCATTAAAATATGAACATGTATTATCAGCATCGGCACCATAACTCATACTACCAGTATAATGAACTGTAATAAATTCAACACTATCCATTGGTCCATAGTTCTTTTTTCCACTAGGTAGAGTATCGTAATAAGTTTTATCAATTTTTAACTTATCAAAAAGTAAATTATTTACACTTCCAATTGCATCGTAATAATAAACAGGGTTACCTGCTCCAATACCAAGATTATAAGATACACTAGCATTAGAATTATGATTCTCTAAAATAAATTCTAATTCCTCGCTTAACTCTTCGCTTATCACTGTAATAACGAAGTCGATTTCTTTATCATTATAACTTGCTCTTACCTTTCCTATTCCCTCTTTAATTCCTGTTACAAAACCATTACTATCAGCACTAATTATATCGTTATTTAATGATGTAAATTTTACGCTTTGCTCATTTCCTTCGCCATCAACATAACTTGCATTTAATTTAATCTTATCGTTAACTTTTACATATGAGTTTGAATCATAACTAATTTTAAAATAACCAGTTGCAATTACATTGATATCTACTAATAACTCATATTCTGGGTTATCTTCAAAAATAACTCTCAATTGGCTTTGTCCTTTTGATAATGGGAAAATATTACCATCATCATCCACTGTAAATACTTTCGTATTTAAGGATTGGAAATATGCAGTTTTATTATTAGCTTCAATTGGATAAACTGTATAATCAAGTTTTAGTGGTGTATATAATTCTAATCCTGTTTCATCTAAATTATTTATTACAAATAAATTTGGTTTAATTGTTTCTTCC
Source organism: Bacilli bacterium (assembly GCA_045598145.1). Taxonomy (GTDB): domain Bacteria; phylum Bacillota_I; class Bacilli_A; order ML615J-28; family CAG-698; genus RGIG3506. Next base: position 15,877 of record JAZLLM010000014.1, read on the forward strand.
CATACAGCTTTTAAAGTTAAATCTCCAATATAATCGCTTTCAATTTTATCAATAACATTAATACCGTCAAAACTCCATCCTTTAAAAACATATCCATTTTTTGTTGCTTTTGCTAATTCTAAATTGCTTCCTTTATTATATTTAGAAGGTCCTGGATATTCTTCTTTAGGTGTTGCTTGGTATAAAACTTCTTTCAAATTTGCAATATCACTATAGTCTACACTCTTAGTACTATAGTTAGAATCACCATGTAATGTTCTTGTTAAAAATCCACAAATATGAGAAATATAGAAACTCTTAGCATCTGTTCCCTTCATATCACAAGAACTTGGGTCTTTACTTAATGGCTTTCCAGCTTTTACCCATAAAGCATTATATAACCATCCCCATTTTTCCATCATATCTGGAGTGCTATAAATATTTGCAAATACTGATGAATCAATATGTGCAGTATCAATATCAATAGCTGCTGATAATGAACCACCATTTCTATTAAAATCATCAATATACATCTTAGCTAATTCATCAATTGTATAATATACTCTTTCCCAAGATCCACCATTAAAATCATAATTAATTTCATATTCATTTTTATCAAATACTGCAATAAACGTTGTATCATCATTAATATATACATTTCCATTTATAATTGATGGCGTCTTGTTAGAATCAATCCAACCTAAAAATCCTTTTTCAGATAAATTATACTTACTCAAATCAAAACTACTACCTTTTGTTGTTTCAAATGAATAATCTTGTTTTTCACCATTTACTACAAAATTTACTAACATAGAATTATTCCTTTCGTATATTGCATATAATATTTTATTTTCTTCTGGTGTAATTTTTGTAATATATTCGGTATCATCAAGTGATTCTTTATATCCTACAAAATCATATCTTTCTACTTTAGGTGCTGAAGGTAATTCTAATTCATTACCTTTTCTAATTTTGCTATCTTCTATAATAACCCCATCAATATTAGATCTAAAACTAATAGTTACGTATCTTACTCTACTTACATTTACAAATATTGCATAAGTATATGTAGTATTCTTTTTATCTTTCATTACAATAGTAACCTCGAATGATGTTTCACCAGCCTTAATACCTTCCACAATACCTGAATTACTAATGTTAATTATTTCATCATCATATTCACTATAAAAAACATCATACTCTCCACCAGTTATTGTATAATCTAGTTCAAAAGTATCTCCAATACATAACTCTATATTTGAACTACCCTCAATAAATTCACTCTTTACACTATTATTGCATGCCACTAAAAATACAGCAAAAATAACAAAATATAAACAACGTAAAAATTTCTTCATAATAATTCTCCTTCATATTATTTATTATATATTATTTATTATTTAAAATAAATAAAAACATAGAACTATCAACTTAAATATTTTAATAATAATGCTTTTTTTAATACATTTGTTTTATAAAAAATAAATTTATCCGTAAATTAAAATCATGTTTTTTGCTGAAACTTTGATTTTTTATCATAATTTTTAAAATATTTTTCAATATTTCTTGATTTTTCTTGATTTTAAGATATAATAATATTAATTATAATTCGTTAATAAAGGTGATTATATGAATAATTTTAAAGACAATTTCGGTTCAAAAGTATTTGATAACAAAAAAATGAAGGAAATGCTCCCTTCACCAATCTACAATAAATGGATTGAAACTATTAATAAGAATGATACATTAGATAGACAAACAGCTGATGTAATTGCTCATTCTATGAAAGAATGGGCTATATCATTAGGATGTACTCATTTTACGCATTGGTTCCATCCATTAACTGGAAGCACAGCTGAAAAATATGAATCATTCTTAGATAGAGAAAACGATATGCCAATAACAAAATTCAGTGGCAAGAACCTAATAAAAGGAGAGCCAGATGCATCTAGTTTTCCTAGCGGTGGATTACGCGCAACTTTTGAAGCTAGAGGATACACTTATTGGGACTGCACATCAAATGCATTCATTAAAGATAACATTCTTTATATCCCTACAATTTTTGTATCATATAATGGTGAAGCATTAGACACAAAACTTCCATTATTAAATTCAATGGATTTAATATCAAAAGCTGCCACAAGAATAATAAATGCTTTTGGAGATAAGCAAGTAACATCAGTTACTCCTGTGGTCGGTCTTGAACAAGAATATTTTTTGATTGACAAAGAAGATTTCTTAAAAAGGCAAGATTTACGATTTACTGGAAAAACTTTAATTGGTACTTTGCCACCTTTATCTCAAGAATTAGAAACACATTATTATGGCGCAATCCCTGAAAGAGTAAAGGCCTTTATGGATGATGTAAATGAAAAGCTTTGGGCTTTAGGAATTTATGCAAAAAGCGAACATAACGAAGTTGCACCAGGCCAATTTGAACTCGCTCCTATTTTCGCAAATTCAAATATTGCATGTGACCAAAATCAAATAATTATGGAGACCTTAAAGAAAACAGCATTAAAGCATAATCTTGTATGTTTACTTCATGAAAAACCTTTCAAAGGCGTTAATGGTAGTGGAAAACATAATAATATTTCTTTAATTACGAATACTGGTATAAATGTATTTGATCCAGGCAAAAATCCACACGAAAATGTTCAATTCTTAACTTTTATTTGCGCATTTATTAAAGCCGTTGATGAACATTATGACTTAATTAGATTATTTACTGGATGTCCTGGAAATGATTATAGACTAGGAAGCGATGAAGCTCCTCCTGCTATAATTTCCATATTCTTAGGTGAAGCCATTGAGCAAGTATTATCACAACTAGCAAACGATAAACCAAAAACATATGAAAAAAATTCGCTTAAAGACTTTGGTCTATCAACGCTAAGTTATATTCCAAGAGATAATTCAGATAGAAACAGAACAAGTCCTATTGCATTTACAGGAAATAAATTTGAGGTTAGATTATTAGGATCATCAATGAATGCAAGTTATTTAAATATCACTCTAAATACAATATTAGCTGAATCATTAAATGAAATTGCAGATGAAATTGAATCGCATAAATACCGTCAAGATATTAGAAAATGTGCTTTAGATATATGCGTCGATATAATCAATAAACATAATCGTATTCTATTTAGTGGAGATGGATACAATAAAAAATGGATTGACGAAGCTAACAATAGAGGACTATTAAATATAAAAACATTTAACGATGCAATAAATTATGTATTTAACAATCAAACAGGTGATGTATTTATCAAAAACAATATTTTATCTAAAAAGGAATTAGATGCTAGACTTAATGTTTTAAGTGAGAACAATTTCAATATCAAATCAATTGAAATAAAAACATTAATATCCATGATGAGAGATACCATTTATCCTTTAGTTAACAAAAATATTTATTTATACAACATGTCAAATCCAAATTCTCCTAAGTATATTATTAACATAATTGAAGAATTAAAATCATTTATTGACGAATCCCATAAAGACTTAATTAATATTGAAAAAATATTAGATGAATGCACTAACGAAATTAATATATTTAAAAAGAACGATATATTATTAAAGTCATTCAAATATGTCACTGATTTAAGAAATAAATATGATGCAATCGAAAAACATTTAGATAAAGAATCACTAACATATCCTGAATATGATAGTTTATTCTTCAAAATAGAATATTAAAACAAATAAAAAATACTCTCTAGATTACTTTACTAGAGAGTATTTTATTGCTTATATCACTATATATAACCGTTTGATGTAACTATCAAACCGTTAAATCTTCTATGGTGGACTAGACGGGACTCGCACCCGTGTCTTAACTGCATCTTGGCAAACTTTCTACATGTTTATCTTGTTTTCTTTATTTCAATACTAATAGGTAACAAGCAAGCTATTAATATCTATCTTCTATATTTCGCATAATAGACCGAAGCATTTCTACTACACAACCCAACAGTATCTGAGATCTGCATAGGCGCCCTGAGGGACGGCTCCTAATTAGATGCAAATGCGATTAAGCAGCAAATGCTAAATTATAATTTTCGTTTCCGGTTATTATAAAAACCTCGGTGTTTTAATGTGCACAACCACAACATGCTTATCTGTCTTAACACAACCAATCGAATCTAAAACTAGCCCATATAATTACATTAGTATTATATATTAATATCTTACAATAGTCAAACAAAAAAGTATGCTTTAGCATACTTTTGTTTTTGCAAGACCGCCTTTTGAAGTTTCTTTATATGAAGGATTTAAATCCTTTCCAGTCTCTAACATTGTTTTTATTGCATCATCCAATTTTATATAATGTTCTCCATTGGTTAGCATTGCAAAATCACCACAATCAATGGCACGTTTACAACTCATAGCATTTCTTTCAATACATGGAATTTGTACATATGATAAAACTGGGTCACAAGTTAATCCTAAATGATGTTCTAAAGCTATCTCACTGGCATATTCAATTTGTTTATTATTGCCCCCTTGAAGATATGCGACCGCAGCACTAGCCATTGAGCAAGCTACACCAACTTCACCTTGGCATCCAACTTCTGCGCCAGATATAGAACCATTATGTTTTATTATGTTTCCTATTAACCCTCCAACCAATAATGCCTTAACTAGCTTTTCTTTATTAACTTTGAAATGTTTGTAATAAGTATATAATACTCCAGGAACTACACCACTTGATCCACATGTTGGAGAAGTAACAATCTCGCCTCCATTTGCATTTTCTTCACTTACTGCTAAACTACTAGCAAAAGCTAAAAATGTTGGATCATTTTTCTTAAGATAGCTATTATACATTGATGAAGCTCTTCTTTCTATATGAAGTTCACCCGGCAAATACCCTACAGTACGTATTCCTCTTTCAACCGATGCAAACATTTTATCAATAATCATATTAGCGTAATCGGTTATATCTTCTTCTTCATTATTAATTACATATTCATAAAAGCTAATATTATTATTCTCGCAATAATTTAGTATTTCTTCCATATTTTTATGTGGATATATATCATTTATAGATGAATCTCTTTTTTCGCCTAGTTCTTTTAATTCTCCACCACCTACACTAAATACTAACCATTCCTTTATTTCTTCATTAACATATGCTTTAAAAAGCATTCCATTTGAATGATAATCATAGCATAATTCACCTTTAAAAATAATTTCGGTTTTATCTAGCCCTAATGTCATTTTAATTATTAAATCGGTTAAATGACCTTTACCAGTTTCAGCTAATGATCCATATAACTCCACTTCATACTTATTTGCATCAGGATATCTCTCTTTAAATATTAAAGCTGCCTTTTTAGGCCCCATTGTATGTGAACTTGATGGTCCATTACCTACCTTATATAATTTTTTAATTGACTCCATATTTAAAATTCCTTCTATAATATTTTACTATAGTTTAAACTTTTTTTCAATTGAAAACATTTTTTTAATTTTTCTCTTAACTTTAGAAAAAAAATATTATATAATATAATCTATTAGGGTGATAAATATGGAAAATAATAATAATTTAGCTTTTGATAATATTCTTTATACAAAGATTCAATCAGAACACATTCTTGATAGAATTCATCAATTTGATAATAAACTTTACCTTGAATATGGAGGTAAACTTTTTGATGACTATCATGCATCTAGAGTCCTTCCAGGATTTATGCCAGACTCTAAAGTTCAAGTTTTACAAGAAATTAAAAGTAAAATTGAATTTATTATAACTGCTAGCGCAAAGGATATTCAATCAAACAAAATTAGGAATGATTATGGTATTACTTACGAAAATGAAGTTATAAGACTTTTAAAGACTTTTAAATCTTATGGACTTAAAACAGGTAGCGTAGTAATATCTAGATATGAAGACACTCCAAGAGTTAATTCATTCATTATTAAGTTAACTAATATGGGATACCCTGTATATAAACATTATCACATTAATGGTTATCCTTATGATGTTGACCACATTCTAAGTGAAGATGGTTTTGGAAAAAATGAATATGTTGAAACAACTAAACCACTTGTCATTGTAACTGCACCAGGACCTGGCAGTGGTAAAATGGCAACATGTATGTCACAACTATACCATGAATTTAAGCAAGGAGTTAAAGCAGGTTACGCTAAATTTGAAACATTCCCAATTTGGAATCTACCTCTTAAACATCCTGTTAATCTAGCTTATGAAGCAGCTACTGCTGATTTAAATGATGTCAATATGATTGACCCATATCATTTAGCTGCATACAATACATTAACAGTAAATTACAATAGAGATATTGAAGTATTCCCAATACTTAAGACTATATTTGAACGTATCTACGGAGAAAGTCCATATCAATCTCCAACAGATATGGGAGTAAATATGATTGGAAAATGTATCATTAATGAAGAAGCTGCAATTATAGCAAGTAAAAATGAAATTATAAGACGTTATTTAGATGCCATCGTTAAAGTTAAACTTGGAAGATTTAGTTCATCTGCAGTTGATAAAATTAATGTAATTATGAATCAACTTGAAATTAATCCTTCTATGAGAAAGAGTGTTACAGCCGCTAAAGAAAAATATGAAAAGACTCAAAAACCATCTTTCGCAATCGAATTAGCTAATGGTACAATTGTTACTGGTAAAGAAAGCAAGTACTTATCTGCACCAGCTGCATGCTTAATTAACGCATTAAAGAATTTAGCTGGAATTGCTCACAAAATGCAATTAATCCCTTCAGTATTATTAAACCCAGTGATTAATTTAAAAGCTACCAAATTAGATAAAAGCGATTCAGTATTACACGTAGATGATGTACTTACAATTCTTGCTGTATCTGCAACAACTAACCCATTAGCTGAAGCTGCACTAGAGGAATTAGAAAACTTAAAAGGAGTTCAAGGTCATTCAACGCAAATTTTAGGTTATTCAGACGAGTTTACTTTAAAGAAGTTAGGCATTGACATTACAGCTGATGATACAATAGCATAAAAAACAACCCTTTTATTGGGTTGTTTTTCTTATTGAGTATTTAAATTTGTTTGGGGTTTTTGACTCCTTTAAAATAATCTGGGGTTGACCCCAGCTTATTTAAAGCCCTATTTTGACGTAAAAAAGACCTCAAATATAAAAAGTTGTCACACCAAAATAAAATGAGGTCTA
>JAZLLM010000015.1:0-2509 GCA_045598145.1 Bacilli bacterium
ATAAGATGATGACGGAGGATCATCATATGAATAGAAATCAAAATTACCCAGCAGAATATAAGCAAGAGATGGTAGAACTATATTTGTCAAGAAACACATCAATAACAAAATTTTGTGAGGAAGAAGGATTAAAGAAATCAACATTCTTTACTTGGTTGTCTTTATATAGAACAGCAAGTGAATCAGCAACGGGATCATTAATTGAAGTAACCTCACCAATCAAGGAAGTTAACAATTATGTAAATGAAGATTGTAAATTTTCATTAAAAGTAAATAATTATTCCTTAGAATTTAACATTAAAGATTTGCCACAAGTATTGATGATGATAAAAAATGGTTGATTTAAGTGAAATAAAACATATCTATATATTTCCAGGTATTACAGATATGAGACTAGGAATATATGGATTAAGGAAAAGGTTAATTGAAACTGAAGGTGAAATAAAAACTGATAGCATCTATTTGTTTTGTGGTAAATCTAAGAATCAAATAAAGATGATTCAAACAAATGAGCAATCAGTATGGCTGTATCAAAATAAGCTAGTTAAAGGAAGATTTGCATGGCCTGAAAAAGGCGATAAAACAGATTTAAGTAAAGAACAGCTGTTAATGATTCTAAATTGTATGTCACTAATAAGTGAAATAGAGAATAAAGGAAAAAAATATTCAATGTATTGAGGTCATTAGGCCTCTTTTTTATTGCTTTTTGATAATTTTAGTTTTATAATTACTTTGTAATTATAAAACTAACTATACTAAGAAAGGAGCTTTTATTATGGATAATGATATCTTAAATAATCTTACACCAGAACAAATTGCTGCTATCTTAGAAGAAAATAGAAAATTAAAGAAAGAAAACTCTTCCCTTAAACAAAAGAATACTAAAAAAGATAAAAAGCTTAAGGTTAAAGATGAAATCATTAAAAATCAATTAGAAGAATTAGATGCTACTAAAGGCGAACTTAGAGAAACTAGAAGAAAACTTGAGAAAGTATTAAAGAAAATCGAAACAAAGACTCATATCATCAAATTAAATAATCATAATAAGTTCTATTCATCAAAAGAAGATAATAAAGAGCCTATAGTTATTAATGAAGCTGAAGAGCAAGCAAAGAAGAAACGTGGTAGACCAAAAGGAAGCAAGAATTTTGAAAGCTTAGATTTAGAAGCAATGTCTAGTAAAGTTATTGTTAATGATTCAGTAACAATTTGTGATAATTGTGGATCAGAAATGAATAAAATTAGAGAAGACGTTTCCTACAAGATTGAAGTCAAACCTGCTGAATATCAAGTAATCAAAATAATAACTCCTATATATTCTTGTAAGAAATGTGGAAAGTTAGTTGAAGCATTATCAACTAGTGTATTTAATCACAGTGCATGTACACCATCTCTTGCAGCTAATATTATCAATGCAAAATATGATCTTGGAGTACCACTATATAGATACAGCAAATATCTAAATGATAGAAATATTCCATTATCAACAATGACTTTATCTAACTATGTATTAGCTACAGATGAATTATTAAAGCCGTTATATAATTTACTATACAAGTCATTAGTAAATTGTTCAAGCAAGGTAATTCATGTTGATGAAACACCTTTAGAAGTGCTTGATTTTGCTAAAGAAGGCAAGAAGAATGGTTATGTGTTTGCTTATGTTTCATCATATTATGATAATCCAATCTACATTTATTCTTTTAACAAAACAAGAGAAACAGAAGAAACAAAGATGTTATTAAAAGGATACAAAGGATATCTAGTTTGTGATGGATATGCCGCTTACAATGATGTGGCAAGTGATAATATTAAAATACAACGCTGTCTAGTTCATGTAAGAAGATACTTCTATGATATTGTTAAAACCACTCCAAGCAAGTTACTAAAAGGTTCTGTTGCTATGGAAATGGTTAATAAGATTGATAAGCTATTCCATGAAGAAAGCAATTTTAATCTTTTGAAATTAGGTCCTGAAGCAATATACGAAAGAAGACACAGTGAAAGTTACTTACTATTAGTTAACGATATTTATGATTATCTTCATTCAATTAATGCTGAAGTTGGAACTCCTTTAGCAAAAGCTGTAAATTACTTCTTAAAAGTTGAAGAAGAAACTAAGACATTCTTACTTGATGGTCACATTCCTCTATCAAACAACTTATGTGAAAGAGCAATTAAACCATTTACTATATTAAGAAGAAATTTCTTATTCTCTAAGAATGTTAAAGGAGCTAATGGATCTGCTAGATTATTCTCTTTAATTCAAACAGCTAAAGCTAATGGATTAGTTCCAGAAGCATACTTAAATTATGTAATTAGTTCTATTGGAACTGTTCCATTAGAAGAACTTTTACCATGGGACAAATCAATACCAAATTCAATAAAAGAAAGCCTTAAAAACGATTAAAGAGCAAACTATGTTCGCACATAATTTGCTCTTTTTCATATATTTCCGAGACTTCGCACGTTCATCTATTTTCTCGGATGGTTATCTTTTAACGATACA
>JAZLLM010000016.1:0-2941 GCA_045598145.1 Bacilli bacterium
TATTAAATCGTAATTACCATTTTTATAAATTTTAAATTACCATTTTTATAAAATTATGATTACCATTTTTATTAAATGTTATATTACCATTTTTCTATAAACTTATTTTACCATTTACATTCTCTAATTTTGTGTTTTTAAACACAAAACTCAATATAATAAAGGAAACCAATTTATTTAGTCTTTTTTGGTATATTTAATATTGACTTATAACAACAAGATAAGAGTGGCATCAATCTGCATCAGCAGCTTTTGTCATCACATGTTCAATATCTGGGATACCCAACTTACATATTTTTATGTAGATTTTTTTGTACCAAATTCCAAACAAAGTTTGCTGCTTCGTCTTTATCCGAGAAGATTTTTCTTTCTAAGTACTTTTGATATTCATAATCAAGCCATTGAGTTACGACATAAACGCCTAAAATATTCTTGATTAATGTAATTTTCGCATTCTTCATTTTTTCTTTTTTACAATTAATAAAACAACAAATATAGATTTTTCTAGAAAGCTCATCATCATTTGATACCTTTTTTACTAATTCGAGATATGTCATATTCCCCTCCATTTAAAAAATTGATAGGATACCTGAATCCAATAATTCTTGTATACTCATAGGCAAAATATACTGAATTCCACCACCATATTGTCCAAACCAAGTGGCAGCTTGTTCGACTGTAACTATTATAGGTGAATTAATGATATATACACTAGGATTATACATATTTGCCATTTGATTATATGGTAAAGATAAACTCATAGGATCTGTATAATATGGTGCAACGAAAGTCCCTCCAGTACTTTCTATTCTTTGCAATGAAGTTCCTGGTTGTAAAGTGATAGTTTGTGTTGGACCACTAAATCCATTATTTGATGGCCAATAACCCAACCATGACGAATCGATATGTATTGAATTAAAAAAGTTACTTACCATATATAATCCAGCAGCTCCTGGGCCACCCATCGTGTAAGCCCAAGCTAAACCTTTCGCTCCTACCCAGACTTGCCCACAACTTGCGGTAAAGCTCCCAGCCAACAATGAGGATGCTGCCAGGCCAATAACAGCTCCAATAGCCGCACCGCCTAATGTGTATCCTAGATATCCGACTGCACCTATAGAACCATCAATTCCTCCGTCTTGTCAATCTTTATACAATGCATAACCGGCACCGACACAAGCGCCAACAATCATTGCAGCTATCCAGAATGCAAAATGTCCTGAAGGGTTACAGTAGTTCACTGGATCATTATTACAGTACGCATAAAGGTTTAGATCATTTATGCTTGTTGGATCAAGATAATCCACACTATCTGAACTTATGAATCTTCCTATCTCTGGGTCGTAGTAACGTGAGGATAACCAGTAGAGGCCTGTCTCGACATACCTTTCTTACACAACCACCCTGATTACAATTTCAAACATGTTATTTGTTTCCTTTCTTATAGATTACCAAATATATAATTAAACAAAATACTGTTGTGGCGTATAACGGAATCATAACATAAGCATCAAAAATTTTATTTTCTACTATCGTGTTAATTAATGAAAATATACTTGCTACTACTAAGCAAAGGAAACCAATAAATCTAAATATATTTTTCATGTTTTTTGTCCTCCAAATTTTTTTGAATTTCATAAGTGTTATATCATTTTTATAAAAAATAATCTAATAATATAGATAAAATAGTCCTAACTAAAGGACTATCATAGCAAGCTTATATAGATAATTCGTATACTTAGGAAATGCTATTTCTAGCATCCCCTAAGATTTTATTTTATATTAATTTTATAATCATTCAAAATGATTAATCTTTGCAAATCACAATCATATGCGATAAATATACATTCATATTGTCCACTTAATGGGAAAATGTTATATTCATTACTTGTAATATTAAAGAATACGAAATATTCAAAAACTCCAGATTCATATTGAATATCTAATGGTAACAAACTTTTAATTTCAGGTTTTAATTCTTTTTGCCACAGTTGATTATTTCTGATTTCTTGTTCAAACACATCTTTACTTTCACTATTAATAATTTTTATGTAACTTATATCGTATAAATCTAATTTATTTGTTGCCACTTTAATATCATCAGGAATTTCAAAATTGACTTTTTCTTCAATAATTGATAACTCATTAGCATCGTATGAAACGACTCTATTAAAAATAAATCTATATGATCCAAAAATTATTAACAATGGTAAGCAAATAGATGAAATAATAAAATTCTTCTTGTATTTTTGTTTACTATTTTTAAGTTTTAATCCAATTAAAATTGATAAAATTCCTATTGGAATAAATAACAACATCACCCAAGAATATCTTATTATCCCCGCAACACCAAATATATTTGATTCGCCAATCATACTTGCTAGTGAAAATGAAAGCATTGGAGAAATTAAAGTTGTCCAGAATAATATATTACCTAAAGATCTTTTTTTATCCATATTCTTATCCCTTTCTATTAAGCTGGTTGTAAGCCTGGAACAGGACTAGAATCACCTGTTGTAACAAACTTATAAATCCAGTAAATTACTGCTACAAGGCAACCAGTATTTACACCCACAGTAAATCCATCCGTTTTAGTCATACCATCTCCTAAATCTTTATCCCAGCCAAATGTAATAGATGTACCACCAATTAAATTAATATTTGCTCCAATACTAAAATTTCCAACACTAACTTGAGCACCAATTCCTACAGTTTCTAAGTACGCTTCTACACCCAGAATATCAAATAGATTTATTCCTACACCAGCATAATATGTTGTTCCAAACCAGTTCATTACATCAGATGTACTTCCCGCAAAAGCATATAACATTCCAGATTGTCCTTGTGTATGTGTAACATAAGAAGAAAATCCAATTCTTCCAAAAAAACTAGTAGCAATATCTGGCGAAGTATCCCATCCAGCAGATGTTCTTAATTCATA
>JAZLLM010000017.1:0-8524 GCA_045598145.1 Bacilli bacterium
TGTAATTCAAAAATATATAATTATTGGTAATGAGATTGTAACATATCATATATCTGTTCACGAAGGTGGAGTAAAAACTGCTATATTAGTATTGTTTAGAATAATGAATATAATTTCTTTATCTGCACTACTTACATTTACAACAAAACCTACCGATATGAATGAAGGTATTGAAGGTATATTTGCACCATTAAAATTTATGAAACGTGGTGTTAGTATATTTGCTATGATGACATCAATTACTTTACGTTTTATACCAACTTTATTGAATGAATCACAAAAAATTTTAAAAGCTCAAGCATCAAGAGGGGTTGATTTTAATGATGGTACTTTAAAAGAAAAAATCACTCAAATTGTATCGCTACTTGTACCAATGTTTGTAATATCATATAAAAAAGCAGAAGACTTAGCTAATGCTATGGATGCAAGAGCATATATTCCAGGAGAAGATAGAACTAGAATTTATGAACTTAAATATAAAGTATCTGATATTTTAGTATATATCTTTATGCTACTATTTATGGAATCAATTATTACATTAAAGGTAATGGGTATAGTATGAGATATAAATGCACTGTAATGTATGATGGTACTAATTTTCATGGTTTTCAAGTTCAAAACGATGAATCATTTGTACCTGAACTTAGAACGGTTCAATTAGAAATAGAAAAAGTTCTAAAAGTTGTATGTAAAAAAGAAACAAAAATATATCCGGCTGGAAGAACAGACACTGGAGTTCATGCTTATGGACAAGTATTTCATTTTGATACAGAAATTATAATGAAAGAATGGAATATGAAAAACGCAATTAACTCTAGACTTCCTAAGGATGTATATGTGAAAAATGTAGAAATTGTAAGTGATAACTTTCATTCTAGATTTGATGCTTTAATTAAAGAATATCACTATATTATTGATTTGAATGAATATAATCCATTACTTGCTAATTATAGATATTTCTATAAGCATAAACTAGATTTAGATAAAATGATTGATGCAAGTAAAGTATTTGTAGGAGAGCACGATTTTAAATCGTTCACCAAAAACCATAAAATTGAAAACACTATTAGGACTATTTATTCAATTGATTTTGATATCAAAGATAATGTAGCTGTTATTAAGTTTAAAGGTAATGGCTTTTTACATAATATGGTAAGAATTATTATTGCTATGCTAATTGAAGTTGGTAATGATAGAAAAACCAAAGAAGATTTAATCAAAATTATGAAAGCAAAAGATAGAACTTATGCTCCTAAAACAGCTCCTGCAAATGGACTTTATTTAGTTAATATTGAATATTAAAATTAAATATATTTGACATATCAAATAACCTTTAGCATAATAAAAGCATATTGAGGGGGGGAAATATGTCAAATGTAGGAATTAATCTAATTTAAATAAAACTAATAAGGATATATTCATTAAAAGTGATTTGTATCAAACTAATTTAGTAGAGAAGGTATGTAAATACCTAGACAATACAACTAATTGTAATTCATATTTTATAGATTATTAATAGACAAAAAGACCATTTTAGAAGAAATAATAAATAGCGAGGAAGGTAAAGCGATGGGATTAAGTGAAGATGATATTAATTATTATTTGAAAGAATGGAGTTGCCATAATGCTGCTTGGTTTGCTTGCAAAATAGTAAATAAAATTACAAAAAATAAATGTAATAAAATTGTAGATTATGAAAATAGAGCAAAGACTGTTGATTTGAATACATCTGATTCAAAAAGTTTTATATACAGAATACTTGGAGGAATATGTGAAGCGATTTTTTAAAAATTTTATTTCGTATTTTATTCCGTTTAATATTTTATGTTTTATTAATGGATTAATCAGTTTTTTAATATATAAAAATAATCATTACTATCCTATAATAAATGCTGATTTAGAATTTGATTATGTATTAATTATACCTACTATGTATTTTATTGCAGTATTGTGCATTATTGGTGTTTCTCAAATCAAAACAGAAAAATCTATTATCGGTAATGGCCTATGGTTTGTTACGATTCTTGTTATAATTGGTTTTAGTTGTTATTTTTTAGATTTTAGTAGTTGCTTTGTTAATTGTACTTATGATTCTGATAATTATTTGATAATCGAAGAAAATAATAGTGTTTTAAAAAATGCAGCTTTAAAATTTTTTCCATCTAACGAAGAAAAGTCTAAATATGAAAATATATATTTTTACATTGATTCAGAATCAGCAAGAGAAATTGAATTAATAGTATTTTATGATGATGACTATGTAGATGTTAAAAATAATATTATAAATACATATTCAGAATATGAATATATCACAAATATGTACGGAGAATATATATTATTATATGCATTTGCTATAGAAAATCCCAATACTTGCTGTTCTTTTATTTATTTTGATGATACACAAAAGTGTATATTGTACAGTTGTTCATATGGAATTAACAAAGACTATTTTAATAATTATTTAAAAGAAAATCACTCGTATTTCAATATAAATTATTTTTTATAAAATTATTATTATCAATTTAATTTAATAATAAATACTTAAAACTATTATTAATGATATTATTCACTTAATAATAGTTTTTTATATACAATAAATTTTTAATGTTTATTTTTATGTTATTTTATGATATAATAAGTTAACGATTATAGAGGTGTACTATGAAGGGTATATTTATTACATTTGAAGGATGCGAAGGAAGCGGAAAAACTACAGTAATTGAACGTGTTTTTGATTATTTAGTAAATAAAGGTTATAAAGTAATTAAGACAAGAGAACCTGGTGGAAGTAAAATCGCTGAAGATATTCGTAATATAATATTAGATGTAAATAATACAGAAATGGATAAAATTACAGAAGCATTACTTTATGCTGCATCAAGACGTCAACATCTTGCTGAAAAAGTTATACCATATTTAAATGAAGGGTATATTGTTATTTGTGATAGATATCTAGATTCATCTTTAGCTTATCAGGGTTATGCAAGAGGTATAGGAATTGATAAAGTATATGATATCAATTATTCCGCAACAGATGGTTTACTTCCTGATTTAACTGTATATATAGATTTAAAACCAGAAATAGGTTTGACTAGAATCTCTTCAAATAATCGCGAACAAAATAGATTAGATTTAGAAAAAATTAGTTTTCATAACAAAGTATATGAAGGATATTCTATAATTTCTAAAAAATATCCAGAAAGAATTAAATCTATAAATGGTGATCAAACAAAAGAAAAAGTATTTGAGGATACAATTAAATTGATAAATACTTATATTGAGGAAAATAAATAATGGATTTTACTAATTTACATAATAATCAAGAAATGGTATCAAAACTAATTAAAAATAGTTTTGACCAAAATAGATTATTTCATATATACCTATTTAATGGCCCAAGAGGTTCATTAAAGATGGATGCTGCCATTTATCTTGCGTCATTAGTATTATGTGAAAATCATAATGCTTGTGGTACGTGTGATGAATGTATAAGGCTAGAAAAATGGAATAATCCACATTTATTTATTGTGTCACCAGAAGGTGAATCAATCAAAAAAGAACAAATCGAAGAACTAGAGCACGAGTTTGGATATAGTTCTGATTATGCAAGAGTATTTATCATACAAAATATTGATAAAGCTACTTTAACCGCAGCTAATACTCTTTTAAAATTTTTAGAAGAATTACCTGATAATTGTTATGGAGTTTTATTAACTGAAAATATTAATAAAGTTATCCCCACAATTAAATCAAGAAGTTCAATAGTTAATTTCTTACCAATAAGAAGCGAAGTTGTAGCAGCTGAATTAGTTAAAAAAGGAATTGACCAAGAAAAATCAAACATAATGTCTAAACTAACAAATAATTTATCATTAGCTTTAAGATATACAAAAGATAAAGATATTGAAAAAATTATTGAAGGAGTTAAAGACGTTTGTTTATGTATAGAAGATAGTAATAGTGCTTATTTAGAATTTGTTAATAATCTAAGATTTTTAGCTAATTTAGATAGAGATAAAAATAGAATATTCATAGATTTACTTGTTACTATTATTAACGATATTATTAATGTATTAATTAACCGAAGAGAAAAAATTGTGTTCTCTTCAGTTGAATATATGAACATTAAACTATCAAGAGAAAAACACATTAAATTAATTGAGACAATATTAAAATATCGTGAAAGAATTGAAACTAATGCAAATATCGATATGATATATAACGGAATGTTTTTAGAAATGGATAGGATTATAGAAGAATGAAAAAAATAGTAGGTATTGGTTTTAAAGAAGTAGGTAAAATATATTGGTTTAATCCTAATTTCTTAAAACTAAGTGAAGGCGATAAAGTCGTAGTAGAAACAGTAAGAGGTTTAGAATTAGGGACTGTAATTCAAGGAATTAGAGAAGTAGAAGATGATAAACTAGAACATGAATTAAAGGATATTGTTAGAATTGCTTCTGAAAAAGATTTAAGGAATTACGAACGTAATGAAAAAAATGCGGTTATAGCATTTGAAAAAGCTAAAAAAATAATTGAAACTCAAAAGCTAAAAATGAAAACATTAGCATGTGAATATACTTTAGATGGAAGCAAATTATTAATTTATTATAATGCTGATGGAAGAGTAGATTTCAGAGAATTAGTTAAAATTTTAGCCAGTGAATTTAAGGTTAGAATTGAATTAAGACAAATAGGACCTAGAGAAGGTTCAAAAATGATAGGTGGACTTGGACCATGCGGTAGAGTTTTATGCTGTAAAAATCATATAAGAGAGTTTGATCTTGTTACTATGAAAATGGCTAAAGACCAAGGCCTTGCTTTGTCAGCTAGTAAAATAGCAGGATTGTGTGGTAAATTGATGTGCTGTATAGCATATGAAAGCTGCGCCTACGAAGAAAAGAAAAAAACACTTCCAGGCGTTGGTGATATTGTTAAAACCCCTAACTCAGAAAACTCTAAAGTAACTAATGTAAATTATGTATCTGAAAAAGTAACAACAGATACAGATGGTGTTATTGACGTTTGGGAAGCAAACAAAGTTAAAGTAATTAAATCTGCAAAGAAAGATAATAGAATAACTAAAGAAGAATTAGAATTAGAAAAAGAATTAGAAACTAAGGAATAATTATGGAAGAAATTCACGAATTACTAGGCTATAAAAATATTAAAATAATTCAAAACGATAACATGTTTAGTTTTTCGTGTGATTCAATGTTATTAGCATATTTTGTAAATACTAATTATCGTACGAAAAATATCATTGATTTAGGATGTGGCAATGCACCTATTCCTTTATATTTAACTTTAAAAACTGACGCTAAAATATATGGTATTGATATCCAAAAAGAAATATGTGATATGGCCCAAAGAAGTGTAAAACTAAATAATTTAGATGAGCAAATAGAAATAATTAATGCTGATATAAAAGATATTTATAAAACTGTTGGAACTAATCATTTTGATATCGTTACATGTAATCCACCATATTTTAAATATAAAGAAAGCAGCAATATAAATAAAAATGATTATTTAACTATTGCTAGACATGAAATAAAAATAACATTAGAAGAGATTGTTATTGAAGCCAAAAAACTTTTAAATGAAGGTGGAAGTTTATATATGGTACATCGTGTTGAACGATTGTCTGAAATAATTGATGTGTTAAATAAGCATCATTTTGAAATCAAAAGATTACAATTTATGTATCCAAAAGTTAATTCAGATGAAGCTTTACTTGTAATCTTTGAAGCCAAAAATAACGCTAAAAGTTCAATGAAAGTTTTAAAACCATTTTATATGTATGATGAATCTGGTAATTATACAGATGATGCATTAAAGGTTTTTAATTTAAAAAAAGAATAGTTTATTGAAAATAATATTATATTATGATAAAATAAAAGTAGAAGTGAGGTGCTTGGTATGTTATTAAGCTTATTATCAAAAGAAGACAAAATTAATTTCATTAATTTATTACGTAAACTTGTATTAATTGATGGACAAGAAAATGAAATTGAAGTACAAATTCAAAAGAAATTTAAATATGAAATGGGCGATGATGTATTGAAATATCGTCCTGGTAATTTAGATAAAGCAAAAATTTTAGAATATTTTGCAACTAAACCAGCTGCAACTAAAAATATTGTATTTATGAACCTTTTTGCTGCGTCATTAGACGACCAATTCTATAATGTTGAACAACATTTATTATTAGAAGAAATCCAAGATAAATTTGGTATTACTCCTAAGAAGAGAATTGAACTAATGAAAATTATATATGCAAATCGTGATTTGAGAGAAAAAGCAAAGAGAGTAATTAGTGAATAATATTTTATTTAACTAGTCATATTCATATATACAAAAGAAATGACTAGGTTATACTTAGTCATTTTTTTATAGGAGGTCAAAATGAAACTAAGGAAATCATTTATATTTATTTTATTATCATTTATGTTATTTTTAGGTGCGTGTAATCCAAACAATGAAAATTCTGGATTAACAGGTGCAGAAAAAGTTATTGAAGTTTTGAGCAAATGTGATATCAAATATGCAGAAGGCGAATCAATAACAAGTGTTAAAAGTGATTTAGAATTTTCTAAGGTTGAATTATATAATGCAGTTATTGAATGGAGAAGTAGTAATGAATCAGTAATTTCTAGTGATGGAAAAGTCACTAGACCTGCTTCTGACACAGAGGTTACAATCACTGTTAAAGTTACTATAGACGAAGATTTTTTAGAAAAATCTTTTAAAATTAAAGTTTTAAAAGAAGAAGCTAAAGATCCATCACTTTTATCTGATAAAGAAAAAGTTGAAGACATATTAAGTAAATGCGATATCAAATATGCTGCTGGTGAAGATATTTCTTCAGTTAAAAGTAACATTACATTATCAAGTCAAAGATTATATGATGCCATAATAGAATGGTCTAGTAGTGATGAATCAGTAATTTCTAAAACTGGTATTGTAACTAGATTAGAAGAGAATACAGAAGTAGTTATCAAAGTTAAGGTAACAGTTGGTACAGAATCTGATGAAAAGGAATTTAAATTAACAGTTCTTAAAGTTGATGAATCACCTACTCCAGAGCCTAATGAAGATGTTCTAAATGTTATTTCCGAAATAGAATTATTAACTAATGAATCATCTAAAGAAGATGTATTAAAAGTTAAAGAATTATATGATAATTTAACTACTGATAAAAAAGAGCAAGTAACTAATAAAGAAAAACTTGATCAATTATTAGCTACTTTTGCAATAGGTTCATTAGAAGCGCCTCTATCAGTAAGTGAAGCTGTTGCTATAATGGAAAAAATGGAAGCAGGTGTATTTGAAGAAGATAAAAAGGGATATGTAACTGGTAAAGTTATTAATGCATCTTATGCAGATAATTTATATACTCTTACTTTAGTTGATGAAAACGATCCTTCTAAGACTATGCAAGTATATAAAGGAGCATGTGCTACTGACATTACCTTAGTTAGTGTTAATGATGTAGTTGTTGCATATGGTTATTTCCAAAATTTCCATCCTACATATGTTGAAACTTCAACTTATGAATTATCATTATATAATGAAGTTGCTCCTAAAATATTAAAGACTACTAAAGGCACTTCTACTATAGCATTTAGTGGTGAAAATGTTAGTTCTACTGACTTAGTTCAATCAGCTACAAATGGTAGCGAAGTTTCATTCACTTTAACTGTTACAGAAGGATATACAATTAATTTAGTTACTTTAAATGGCTTAGAAATCAGTGCTAATGAAGGAGTTTATAAATTTGTTGTTGATGGTGATTGTACAATTAAAGCTCTTGGAGCTAAAACTGGTGCTAAATATGCATACCAATTATTAACTGATTCTACTAAATTAAAGATTGGTGATATGATAATAATAGCTGCTAAGTCTAAAAAGATAACAGCAGTTTATGCTATGGGTACAGTACAAGCGGCTAATAATAGAGATGCTGTTGAAATTGAATTGGATGAGAACGGAAGATTAGCAACAGTTCCTGAAAATGTACAAGTATTTACATTAGAAAAAGGAACTAAAGATAATACATTTGCATTATCTACTGGAACAGGATACATTTATGCAGCAAGTAGTTCTTCTAACTATCTAAAAACACAAACAGAACTTGATGATAATGCATCTTGGTTAATTTCTTATACAGAAGGAGCTGGCACAATTGTTGCTCAAGGTACTAACACAAGAAATATAATTAAATTAAATGAGTCAAATTCATCTAGAATTTTGTTTGCATGTTATTCACAAAATCAAGTTGATGTTGTAATTTATGTATATTCTGAAATTAAATAATTTTAAAGGCCTATTAAGGCCTTTTTTAATAGACTTATTTAAGTATTATATGTTATAATACTTAAAAAGGGTGCGCCAGTTCGGTGTATATAATGTAGTTGGTGGGAATCCAACCTAGAAAGACCTAGCAAGTCATCTAGTATCGAGTCCTTGGAGCTTTAGCTGTGAAGCAAGGTTTAAGCGTAGGGTAGAAAGAATGCGAGCC
>JAZLLM010000018.1:0-4042 GCA_045598145.1 Bacilli bacterium
GATAATCTCCTTTCAGTGTGGTTTGGTTGCTTACATTTTAACACAGATTATCTACTTTTTTAATGTAAATATAAATTAATTATTAAAATAGATATATATGGTAGTGTATGTGTTAAAGTTACTATTTTTGACACTACCTAATTTCAAAGGAGATAATAATATGAATATTACAAAAGAAGATTTAAAAAATTATAAAAAGAACTATAATTCTGTTCCAACTAATAAGATTATGGAAAATGTTTTAGCCAAAAATGATATCACAAAATGCATTAAAATAAATAGCACTAGAGCTTATAATAGACCTAAATTTGAAATTGATATTAAAACTTTATCAGCAACAAATCAATATTCTAGTGGTAGATGTTGGATATTTGCAGGACTTAATGTATTAAGAGAAATCATAGCTAAGGAGTGTAATTTAAACGAATTTGAACTTTCTCAAAACTTTGTTGCTTTTTATGATAAGTTAGAAAAGATTAATTTTAAATTAGAAAATATTATCGAATTATGTGTAAAAGATTATGACGATAGAACATTATCATGTATATTATCTGAAGGAATTCAAGATGGTGGACAATGGGATATGTTCGTAAATATTGTTAAAAAATATGGAGTAGTGCCTAAGGATGTTTATGACGAAACATATCAATCAAACAATACTAGACAAATGAATTATGTTATCGCGACATCAATTAGAAAGTTTGCATCAAAGGCAAGTGTATTAGCTAAAGAAGGTAAATTTGAAGAAATAAGAAAAGATAAAAATGACTTATTAGCTAAGCTTTATAACTTTTTATGTATGGGATTTGGAGAACCAGTTGAAGAATTTGACTTTGAGTACGTAGATAAAGACGGAAAATATCATTTAGAAAAAGGCTACACACCTAATAGCTTTTTCGATAAATTTATTGGAAATAAGATTGATGAATACATATCAATCATTAATGCTCCTACATTTGATAAGCCTTTCTATAATTTATTTACAGTAAAATATGTAGGTAATGTAATCGATGGTGAAAGAATTAGATATATTAATTTACCAATTAATGAATTCAAAGAATTATGTTTAAAACAATTAAAGGACAATGAAGTAGTTTGGTTCGGTAGCGACTGTGGTAAATTTGGTGATGGCGAAGGTGTTTGGGATTATGATATGTTTGATTACGAAAATACTTTTGGTATTGATATAAAAGTAGCTAAGGGTGATATGCTTAATTATAAAATTAGTGCAATGAATCATGCTATGGTTATTACAGGAGTTAGTTTTAAAGATGAGAAAGTAACTAGATGGAAGATAGAAAATAGCTGGGGTACTGATAGGGCATTTAAAGGCTATTATTTAATGACAGACTCATGGTTTGATAATTTTGTATATCAAGCAGTAGTAAATAAAAAGTATTTAAGCAAAGAACAATTAGAAGTATTAAATAAAAAACCAATTGAATTAGAACCTTGGGATCCAATGGGAACCTTAGCAAAATAAATAAATTAAATGGTGATTTAGTATGTGCGGAAGATGGTATGTTGATTTAATGTCAGATGAAGAATTAAATGAATATTATTCTAAACTTAAAGACAAGAACATTAAAGCAACTGATGAAATATTTCCAACTGATAATGTATTAGTAATAGCTAATAATAAAAATGGAAATCAAAGTGTCTTTAATATGAAGTTTGGTTATAATGTTGGAAATAATATTGTGTTTAACGCAAGATCAGAAACATTATACGAAAAGAAGATATTTTTAGATGGCATTTTAAATAGACGATGTGTAATACCAGCTAATTATTATTTTGAATGGCAAAAAGATAGTAAAGAGAAAAATGTTATAAAAAATAACAATTCTAAAATTATGTATTTTATAGGTATATATCGTTTTGAAAATAATAATCCTGTATTTACAATAATTACAAAAGATGCTAGTGATAATATGAAAGAATTACATCCTAGAATGCCTGTTATTATTTCTAAAGATAAAATTAATGATTGGTTAAGTCATCAAAATAATTTAAATTATTTTATAAATAATTCAATTAATGATTTATATTATTCTAAAGTAAATTAAAATATAATAACTCTATATGTTAAATTAATTGTAATACACATATTAATTTATATATAGAGTTTTTATTGTATTATTAGGCAATAAATAGTATAATAGAAATAATTTTTCAGGAGAAACAAAATTATGACTATTGAAGAAAAGCAATATAATAAAATGGTTAACACCCCAATAAGAAAATTGGTAATATCTCTAGCTATTCCAACTATTATTAGTATGTTAGTAACTGCTTTATATAATATGGCTGATACATATTTTGTAGCGCAAATCGATACGTGTGCTAGTGCAGCTGTTGGTGTAGTCTTTCCATTCCAAGCAATAATTCAAGCAATTGGCTTTACCTTTGGTATGGGAGGAGGTAGTGTAATATCTGCCTACCTTGGGCAAAGAAAAGATAAAGAGGCTCAAATAACAGGTTCATGCGCTTTTTATGGTGCTATCTTTTTAGGATTATTAATTACTTTATTTGGTTTATTGTTTTTAGACAAATTTTTAGTATTATTAGGTGCTAGTGAGGCAGTATTACCTTATGCAAGGGATTATGGATTATATATAACAATTGGTGCAGCTGTTATGACTGGATCATTTGTTTTAAATAATTTATTAAGAGCTGAAGGAAAAGCAAAACTTGCGATGATTGGTTTAACTACTGGTGGTATATTAAATATCTTTTTGGACCCATTATTTATTACAGTATTTGATTTAGGTATTGCTGGTGCTGCTATTGCAACTGTAATTAGTCAAATGATTAGTTTTGGAATTTTATTTTTTATGTTTATTAGTAAAAGAAGTATTATTACTTTAAACCCTAAATATATCTCTTTAAAATTAGCACCATATTCTGAGATTGTTAAAGTTGGTATGCCTTCCTTTTTTAGACAAGGTTTAGCTAGTTTGGCTACTATATTAATGAATCGTCAAGCAGGCTTATATGGCGATGAAGCCTTAGCTGCTATATCAATTGTAAGTAAAGTGTTTATGATGATTTTCTCAGTATGCTTAGGTATAGGCCAAGGATATCAACCAGTTTGTGGTTATAATTATTTCGCTAAAAGGTATGATAGAGTAAAGAAGGCAATGTTCTTTACTTTAGAATGCTCAGCTATATTATTAACTGTTGTTTGCCTAGTGTGCTTTATTTTCTCAAGAGAAGTAATGATGATATTTAGAAAAGATGACGCACTAGTTATTGATATTGGAGCAAAAGCCTTAAAGTATCAATGTTTTGCTTTACCTTTCTTAAGTTTAAATGTTATTTGTAATATGACTTTTCAATCAACAAAGAAGAAATTTAAGGCAACTTTACTTTCTGCTTGTAGACAGGGTATCTTCTTTATACCACTTGTATTCTTGCTTCCATATTTAACTGAAGTATTAGGAATGGGTGGTTTATTAGGTGTTGAGTTAACACAAGCATGTGCCGACTTTTTAACTTTTATGTTTAGTATTCCATTTTTCTTTGGAATTATAAAACATTTCAATTCAAAAGAAAAAGAACAAAATAATATAGTTGAAAATAATACTGAATTAGAGTTTTAATATTTATTAAATATTTGTATTTATATCGTAAATGTAATATAATAAACTTAGGTGGTTAATTATGGTATATGATAATTGGAAAAGCTGCTTTTCTAGAAGTTTACTGATACCTTTTATATTTATTAATATGTTCTTTATAAGAATAGTATTGAAGAATGAAGATATAAATGAATTGAATTATGCAATAAGTATTGGTTTAATGATTTATGGAATGGCTTTAGCGATAATTTATTGGTGGAGTAAAGGTATATATCAGTATTTACTTGTATATGGTTTATCGTATTTTTTAATAGGTCTAACTTTTAATTTTATTTATCCATTATTTGATAATTATGTATTATTTATCGTGGGTATAATAGTTTTGATTCACGCATTATTAAAAATGATAATTAAATCTACACATAAATTAGCACTATATATTACTGATATAGTAATAGGAG
>JAZLLM010000019.1:0-4088 GCA_045598145.1 Bacilli bacterium
ATCTTTCCTTAAATAATTATACATATCAAAATATCAAGAAAATAAACATAAAACAAAACATATATACTAATTATGTAATAGATGAATATATAAAAGAGTGGTATAATTAACCAAATGGAAAAACTTATATATAAAGATAAATGCAAAAATGATGAATCTGTATTTAATTAAGCCGTTAATATATAAAAGACTAGTGAAATATTAAGGGAAGAATAAGTAAACCTAACTGACGTAATTCCATACTTATGTCTTCCCGATTTATTTAGAAAATTGATGCAATTAGCATTAATTAGTTTAATAAATATTTCCTATTATATAGTAAATATAAAACTCTTGCAACTACTAGTTGCGTGACTAATATAAAAATATTGGTGTATAATAAAAGTGTAAAAAGGAAGTGAGCCTAATGATAGACTTTGTAAGAGTCGGACTTAAAATAAGTGAACTTAGAAAAGCTAAAAATATGACGCAAGATGATCTAGCAAACAATCTATTTGTTACTAGACAAGCTTTGTCAAAGTGGGAAACGGGAGCTAGTCTTCCTACCGCAGAAACTTTGTTAGAGCTATGCAAGATATTTAAAATAAGCTTTGAAGATTTACTTTGTTTAAATGATGAAATAACAATTGACGAAAACAATATATTCTTAGGCCATGATAGGATGTTTATAATAAATAGTATAATAAATGGTAGTATTGATATATACATCCCTGATGTATTCTATCAATTCTCTCCAAATGAAAGATTATTAATAATTAAAGCTATTAAAGAAAATAAACTAAAAACAAACTTAGAAGAATTTATACCTAAATTAACACCAAAAGAAATTAGTTACTTAACAAATTAGGAGGCATATTATGATATTAAAGAAAATAATAAATGAAAATGGTGAAACCATATATGTAAGTGTAAGAGAAGATGATGTAAACTTAGATGATGAAGATATTATCTTTACCACTGAAGAAGAAAAAGAATCATTCAAAAAGAAAATGAAAAAAATAGGTGAAGATATAAAAACTGAATTTAAGAAATTAGAAGAAGGCTTAGATCAAACAATAGATTCATCTAAAGTTAAAGAATGGGCTGATGTTATAGTAGAAAATACTAGTAAGGCGTTTAATTATGCAATGAATGAAGTAAGTGATAAAATTAATTCAATTAAGTCATATAAAGAAAAAGTCAAAAAGACAAATACTAAAACATCAAAATTAATTGATTTATTACCATGCATGGAAGATGAAGAAATCCATGAACTAGCTATGATGCTAGTAAGTGATGATCAAAATCTAAAGAACATAGATTTAGAAGAATTATTCCCATATTTCACCTCTGAAGATTGTTCAATGATTTTCTTAAAAGCTATAAGAGATGGTAATAGTGATTTTGATATTGAAGATATTTTGCCATTTGTTAATGACGAATGCTTAAGTGCATTAGTAGATTTATATGTAAATGATAAAATAAAATTAAATATGGATGCATGCGATTTATATCCATATTTATGTAAGGAAGACATTAAAAAAATATTTAAATATATTATGGAAAGTGATAAATAGAAGCTAATATTTATAATAATTTCCTATATAAAAAACTAAAAATCTAATTAAAAATTTAATAAAAAACTTCAAAAAATCTCCTAAAAAAGTCTTATATTTTAGTATAAATTGCTAGGTATAAGGCTTTTTAATATAAAAAATGCCTTATTTTTTAGGTTTTAAAATTTAAAAAATTATTTCCCACTAAAAATGAAAGCGAATTTATTTAAAAATATATATTTATAACATTGTAATATCTATTATTATGTGCTATAATATGTTAAAAGAGTATTCTCTTTTTTTAAGATTGGGGAAAATCCCTTAGATTTTAAGAAATAAAACAAACAAATAGGAAATTAGTTACTTATAAGTAATTAGTCAAACACGAGGAGGAATGACAATGAAAAAGAATTTATTGGTTTCTATTTTAGTTTACGTTGCATTATTAGTATGCGCAGTTACAATGGTACCTTTTAAGATGGCAGGCGTTGCTACAGCTGAAAGTGTACTTAAATTTATTGCATTTCCAATTTTAGTAATTGGAGCATCATTAGCTGCTTTATTAGTTCGTAAGAACGCTAATGGTGAAAAGGGCTTAAACAAATTATGTGTTTATGCTGCTAACTTACCTGCTTTATTTGCATTAAGTGCAGGATTTGTATTCATGATGACTGTGGCTTTAAGAAATCATGATATGGGTAGTGAAATATCACTAAATGATAAAGCTTATGTTGGATTCTTAATTTGCTTTATCGTTGCTGCTGCTATTTTCTATGCAGCTGCATTATTACTTCCTAAATTTGAACTTGATAAAAAGACTGAAGAAACAGTTCCATATAGCACAATTGCATTATATGCATGTTTAGTTGTTGAATCAATGTTTGGATTCTTAGTATTTAAAGAATATGCTGCTACAGAATTTGATGGTGGAAGTGTTGGATTTATCGTTGGTATTATCCTAGCTGTTTTAATGGCTGCAGGATTAGTTGCAATGTTTGTAATTAATTCTAAGAAGTTTGAAGCAGTTGCTGAACCAGAAAAGAACGAAGAAGCTTACAAAGCATTCACTGATGAACAATTACAAGCTATGAACGATTATTCTAAAGCTGAACTTGCTAATCGTAATTTAGTTCCAGCAGAAGAAGCTGTTGCTGAAGAAGCTCAAGAAGAAGCTAAAGCTGAACCTGAAATCAAAGAAGTTGAAAAGATCGTTGAAGTTGAAAAGGTTGTTGAAAAGATTGTTGAAGTTCCAGTTGAAAAGATTGTTGAAGTTGAAAAGATCGTTTACGTAGAAAAAGAACCTGCAGTTGTAGCTGTTCCTGTTAAAGAACCTAAAGAAAAGGTTGTTAAGGAAAAGAAAGAAATCATACCTGCAGTTGCTGATATCGCTAAATACATCACTGATAACTTTGATGATGTTGAAATCAGATATGGTAAGGATGAAGAAAACTTCAAAGTATTCCGTAAGAGAAAACCAATGTGTATTGTACAAAGAACAAATAATGATTATAGAATTACATTCCAACGTAAACCTATTTCTGCAACTAAATACATGGTTAAATATCCTAATGCAGTAGTTAAAGCTACATCACCTGAAGGTGAACAATGGTTCAAGATGACTAATAAAGGTGAAATCGAAGAAGCTGATATCATGGCTGTAGTAGCATTCTCTCATAAATATATGGAAGATGAAGAAGCTAAAGCATTAGAAAAGAAACAAAAAGCTAAGGAAAGAGCAAAAGCTAAGAAAGCTAAAGAAAGAGCAAAAGCAAAAGAATTAGCTGCTAAACAAAAAGCTAAAGAAAAAGCTGCTGCTGAAAAAGCTGCAAAAGAAGCTGCTGCAAAAGAAGCTAATAAAGAAGAAGCACCTGCTCCTGAAGCTCAACCTGAAGCTTAATTCTTTAAACTAAAAAAGAAATAAATTTATTTCCTTTAGTAATATAAAAATAGTTATTTGAAAGGAGTAAAAGAATGAAAAAGATATACATTGTTTTAGTATTGTTTTGTTTGTTCTTTTTCTCCTTCTCTATTTTTAATAACAAAATCTTAATAAATGCAGGTACAGAAGATATTATATTTGATTATTCTAAAGATGATTCTATAAATACTAATTATTATGATGCACCATCTTTTATTGAACTAATTTTAAATGACAAAATAACAAAGGAAGAAAAAGACTACTTAAATGAAACATATTCATTTAAGTATTTAGCTTTAGATGACAAAATACCATCATCTTATGTTAGTGCTATTTTATTTAAAAATACTCTAACAATAAAAGCACAAAGCTATTCTTACACTAACTTAAAATCAAACGAACTAACATGGATACCTCAAACAGTAACAATAAATGATATTAATTACCCACTTACATTAAATGATGGTTATTTTGAATGCATAATAGAAGGTATTAGTGAAGTTAGTCAAGTAAGTGTTAATTATGAAGCTTGTATTAGCTTAGATAATACAAAAATAAATCAAATTATAAACAAAGCTTATAATGACGTAAGTGAATATATTAAAAACAAAGAAATAGAAGAAAATGAATTGAAA
>JAZLLM010000020.1:0-3696 GCA_045598145.1 Bacilli bacterium
TAAGTTCTAGATATTATGATTCTAGTATATGTAGGTTTATATCACCTGATTCAGTAGATTATCTTGATCCAACAAGCATAAACGGTTTAAATCTTTATGCATACTGTAATAATGATCCGGTGAACAATGCGTTAAATAGTATTGCTCGACATTGTTCATATAGATTTTCTAAAAATGAACTCATTATATCAAAAGTAAATAATGTTGTATTTAATGCTATAAATAATGATAGTAATACCAATAGGACAAGTTATTTAACTTTTTCTGTAGGTTTAGTAACACCAAAAATGTGTGATTTACCATCATGGATGAATGTGTATGCTTTTTATGTTCGTGGTTCGATTGGCTGGGGATATACATTTGGAGAAGGATATTCTCTGGCATCATTAAATTTTGGGATTTTAGACTTTACATTTCATACACCAAAATGGTTTAATGGATTACCCGAAGATAGCATAGGTAATCCTAATCTATATTTTGGTGCTGGCACGTGGAATGTGCACGCTTCTCTAGGGGCTGGAGTTAGTGGGACCGCAGAAATAATATCAGGAACTATAGGTGTTCGATTTGGTGACTCGATATCGATAAGTGCTAAGGCGTATGTTGGTATAGGCTTCAGTTCAGATTTTACTAATGGCATAAAATTTGGCGCAGGTTTGGGATTGGGATATGAGATATCACTGGAGGTAGATTGGTATGAATTATTTCATTAGTAAGAAGGGTTTTATTATATGAAAAAAATTAATTTTTTGGTTTGGATACCTGTGTATGGGACGGTAATTTTATTTTTTTGGCTTTTCGTTAAAAAAATTAGAAACGAGATTAATAATAAATTCCACTTTTATTTTATTATTAGCTCATTATTCGGCTTCTTATCATTTATAGTTGTTATTTTATTTTTGCTTTTTCTTAAAAACATATTTCATATGGATGAATTTGTACAACAATATGGCTTTTTTACCACTATCATTCTTGGTGGATATTTAATGAATTTATTTTCTTTTTTCTTATTAAATAAAAAATGGAATGATCTACAAAAATGATTAATATTAGCTTGGACTCCAAGTTACTAAATATACAATAGCACAAACTGCTGATGCAGATTGATGCCAATCTTATCTTGTTCACAAAAAATATTCATCCAAATAGAACAAAAAGGTAAATAAATGTGGTAGAATGAATTTGTGATTAAGGCGGTTGTATAAGAAAGGTATGTCGAGACAGGCCTCTACTGGTTATCCTCACGATATTATGACCCAGAGTAGGAAGATTCATAAGTCCTGATAGTGTGGATTATCTTGATCCAACAAACATAAATGGATTGAACCTTTATGCATATTGTGAAAATGACTTAATAAATTTTTAAGACTCAACTAGAAATATTGCTCAATGACTACAAATAGCAAGATGAATTGAACTTGAAGATTCACTAATATGTATTTATTTAGTAATGTGTATTTAGCCGTTGGGAGATTTTATATTTAATAGTGGTCAAGTAACGTTGACGGATATGTGTAATATAAAGTGGAATCCTTTTAATAAAAATGTTTCTCTTTTTTAATTAATATTTTTGTATTTAAAAATGCAAATCATTGTAATGAAAGCTTAAAAACACAAAATAATTAATTAGGTATTTTACTACTAATATTAGTGGTATAATACCTTTTTTAATATATATCTTAAGAATTAGTAACATAATGATAAGAGTTTGTTATTTTAAATATAAATAATATGCATCAATATTTATTTAATTTGAGTTATTTTAATTTAAAATCATAAAAAGTTTTGAATAAATAAAAGGAATAAATCTCTCGAAATAGATCTATTCCTTTTTTAAAATACAATTAAGTTTATTGAATTTATAAGTTGCTTTTTTATTCTATTTTGTCTTTTTGAAGAACATCGTGTGCTCCACCTTCAACGATACTAGTAGAAGATACAATAGTTAATACAGCCTTATCTTGTAATTCTTTAATTGATAAAGCTCCACAATTACACATTGTTGATTTGACTTTACTTAATGTAAGTAAAACATTGTCTTTTAATTTGCCAGCATAAGGTACATATGAATCTACGCCTTCTTCAAATGATAATTTTTTAGCTCCACCCATATCATATCTTTGCCAATTTCTTGCTCTACTACTACCTTCACCCCAATACTCTTTATAAAATCTTCCATTAATTGTAACTTTATGAGTAGGTGATTCATCAAATCTAGCAAAATATCCACCTAACATTACGAAATCTGCACCCATTGCTAAGGCTAATGTAATATGATGGTCATATACAATTCCACCATCAGAACAGATTGGTACGTAAATTCCAGTTTCATTATAATATTCATCTCTTGCTTTACATACATCAATTAGTGCGGTAGCTTGTCCACGGCCAATACCTTTTGTTTGTCTTGTAATACAAATTGAGCCTCCGCCAATTCCTACTTTTACGAAATCAGCACCAGCTTCAGCTAAAAATCTAAATCCTCTACCATCAACTACATTTCCAGCACCAACTTTAACTTTATCTCCATATTTAGACCTAATCCAGTCAATAGTAATTTTTTGCCATTCAGTAAAACCTTCAGATGAGTCAATACATAAAACGTCAACACCAGCGTTAACTAATGCGGGTACACGTTCCATATAATCACGAGTATTTATACCTGCTCCAACCATGAAACGTTTTTCATTATCTAAAAGTTCTATAGGGTTTGATTTATGCATATCATAATCTTTTCTAAATACCATATAAGCTAAATTACCATTATTATCAATTAGAGGTAATTGGTTTAATTTATGATCCCAAATGATATCATTAGCTTCTTTTAAAGAAATATCAGAAGAAGCAGTAACTAATTTTTCTAATGGTGTCATAAATTCACTAATTTTAAGATCTTTACTCATTCTAGAAATACGATAATCTCTTGAAGTAACAATACCTAATAACTTACCGTGTGCACTGCCATCATTTGTAATAGCTACTGTAGAGTGACCTGTTGTTTCTAATAGATTTAAAACATCTTGTAAAGTGTCATTAGGTGTTAAATTAGAATCAGATTCCACAAATCCTGCTTTATGGTTTTTAACTATTCTTACCATATTAGCTTCACTTTCAATAGTTTGTGCACCATAAATAAATGAAATGCCGCCTTCTTTAGCTAAAGCAATAGCTAGATTACTTCCAGATACTGATTGCATAATAGCTGAAACCATTGGGATATTTAAAGATAATTCTGGCTCTTCGCCTTTTTTAAATTTAACTAATGGAGTTTTTAAACTTACATTAGCTGGAATACATTCGGAAGAAGAATAGTCAGGAATAAGTAAATATTCATTAAAAGTTCTAGATACTTCAGATAATATTTTTGCCATTTTTTATAAACCTCTCTTTAATTTATGTAAATTATATTCCTTATTTTTTAGTTCCGCAATTATTTTAATATAATTTAATTCTATTTTAATATTTCTTAATGTTTTACTTTTATAAAAACATTAAATGTAATGATTTTAAAAATATTCATTACTTAAAAAATACTTTAAAATTAAGCAAAATAATGCTATAATAGTAGCAAATTAAATTATGGTGGGGATTATGGCTAGTAAACATAATAAAAAAACAAATTCAAGAATCATTGCTATGATGATATTATACAATTTTGATTTTAATAAAGAACTTGACATAGATAATATCATTACA
>JAZLLM010000021.1:0-12150 GCA_045598145.1 Bacilli bacterium
TCTATCAATTCATTAAAAGTATAATTAATCTCTTGTAATGTCTTTTTACCTTTTAATAATTTAGTATTATTATCCTTTAATTTTAAATTTTGACTAATTAAATCATACTTTTCGTCAAAAGACTTTAGATATGAATCATCTGTAGATGATATTCCTTTCAATTTAGTAAGTTGTGGCAAATCATTTATTTCCTTTAAGTTCTTATTATAAACATGCTCAATATAGAACCCACCAAACTTAGCATCACCAAATTCATCCTTATTATTTTCAATAGCATAATAATATAAAGGTAATTGAGCTGATTTACCTAGAAAGACAGTTTCATAATCAAATATTTCTTTACCTGTCTTATAGTCAATAATACTATAATATTTATTGCCACTATCGTATGTATAAACTAATTTATCAATTTGGCCTTTAAAGATATATTCTTCACAAATATCTATTAACTTAAATGTTACATCACGTTCAAAATCTTTACCAATATCAATTATTTTAGCTGTATTTCTTAATTCTCTAATAGATGGATAAATCTTGTTTAACCAATATTTTAAGATCTCTAAATATACATCATAAGAGGCATCATATTCTTGCTTGTCTTTTTTAATAGCCTTCAAAAATGCATTCTTTGCTTTTTCAAATGCTTTCTCAAATTCAAAGTCTTTGTGATAGATTTCTTCTAAGAAGGAATGGATTAATGTACCTTTCCATCTGTCCTTATAATCATCAACCATTAAAGGCATTACTTTAGATAAATAATATTTATATGGACAATCAATATATTGTTCTAATGATGTGATAGACCATGTATCTTTGTATACTTTCGCATTATTTAAACCTTTGAATTTATGATCATATGATCTAATTAAGTTATATTGCTTATTATTATAATTATTATCTAATTCAT
Source organism: Bacilli bacterium (assembly GCA_045598145.1). GTDB lineage: Bacteria > Bacillota_I > Bacilli_A > ML615J-28 > CAG-698 > RGIG3506. Next base: position 908 of record JAZLLM010000021.1, read on the forward strand.
AGGTTTGCATCATTAATTTAGCGTCTTTAGTATATGCACCATCATAATTTACATCTTCTTTTTTTACATTCCATTTAAATTCTTTAATGAAATCGGAATCATAAATTGAATCACTTAAATGCTCAAGTGGTCTAGATAATAAACAAATGTTATTATATTTTATATAATTTAATTTCTTTCTCTTATCTAATAATGTATTGATATAACTAGGATTTACTCCCATATTTAATAATTCATCATCACTAAATACATTATTATCATCAAATGCTTTATAGAAAGAATTATGTTTAAAATTACATACATATTCTATTACTTCATCATTAAATACAAATGTGTTACCAGTAGTAATTCCCTTATCATTATGTATTTCCTCAACATTCAATGATGAAGTGATTTCTAATAAATTAGCATATGCAAAATTAAAATCTAAGTTAGCTAAGTTGTGTTTATCGCATGCTTCTTTTAAATTTAGTAAAGTTTGATGCTTTAAATCTTCTTCACTAAAATCAAAACACTTAGTTTGATAAATTTGACTAATCTTTTGTTTTACTGTATCGAAAGTAATTAGACTTCTCTCTAATAAAAATGTTACTTCTAATTTAAAGGCATTAGCTATTGACTGTATATACATCAAATCTGATTCATCATCATTTAGGATATGAATCCTTAAATTTGGGTTTTCTAATAATTTTTTCCTTATATCAGAAAATACGTACATGAATTGGTTGAACTTGTTTTTAAAGTGAATAATAGGTGGATAGTTCTTTTCGTCACTAAATTTTTTAACATCCAATTCATCAATTGTTAAGTCAAAGCAATCTCTATTATTACGCTTTAATAATTTATGTATTTCTATATCTTCTTGCATTTCAAACAAATATATATCATATTTATCTAATTCATATGATCCATATTCATCTACTTCAATATATTCATCTTTTAATTCATCATACAATTCTTTTATTTCTTCGTTTTTACTTAGGTCTGCAAGTCTTAATATTTTTATATATTTCTTTGCTTTATTATAACTAATGTGATGCTTGTTAATTAGGTATACTAAAGGATCCTTCTTAAAAGAGAAGGATACCTTATTTATTAATTCATCTTTAGTTATGATTTTAATGTTAAGACTAGGATTATTATTTTTAAATTTGTATAAGAACTTACAATAATCCTTGTCTGCAACTATTAAAATATTATTAGTAGTATTTTTAAAAGCCATTAATTACTTCCTATTTTTTTAATTCTTCAAATTTTTCTCTCATTGTAGGATTATCTTTAGTTAAGCTTTTGATAGTTATATCTTGAGCCTTTTCGTTAGCCAAACGTAATTGATTTGATGAAGTTGTTAATTCCTTTTTTACTTTTTCTAAGTGAGAAATAGTATTATCAATCTCTTTGATTGCATCATCAAAGTGTTTTTTAGCTAAATCATAATTATATAGGAACTTACCCTTAAATTCTTCTAAGCGATCTTCAAAATTTGCAATGTCGATATTTTGCTCTCTTGCAATCATTAAGTCATTCTTATATTGTAATGCGTTCATACTTGCGTTTCTTAATATAGAAATAATAGAGATAAAGCATTGTGGTCTTACAACATACATCTTTGGATATTTATAGCTTACATCAACGATTCCTGAATTATATAAATCATTATCTGCTTCTAACATACTTACAAGTACTGCGTATTCGCATTTCTTTTCAGTTCTATCTTTATCTAATTCTTTAAAGAAATCTTCGTTTTTGTGTTTTGTAGCTGTAGTTTCATTTTCATTCTTCATTTCAAACATGATTGAAATAATTTCTACTCCGTTTACATCACATTCACGATAAATGAAATCACCCTTTGATCCACTTTTTGCGTCATTATCTTTTTCAAAATATGCATTTGGAAAGGCAGCCATACGAATCTTGTCAAACTCAATCTTACAATGTTGTTCTAAAGTTTCACCAACTAATTTTGTACTCATCTTAGTTTTTAAGTCTTTATAATATTCTATTTGTTCATCCTTTGATTTAAGAATTAAATCAAAATTTTCTTTTAGTGCTTTTTCATTTAAAACTTGTTCATTTAGTTTTGCATTCATTTCATTAGTTAGAGCACTAATTTCATTATCTTTATTACTTAGGGCAAGCTTAATTTCCAATTCTTTTTCTTTATCGTAAGAATTTAGTTTAGTGCTTAATTCATTAACTTCTTTTCTTAATTTATTAAGTTCTTCTTCCTTGGCTTGTTTTGCTTTTTCTAAACTTAGTTCAAACTCAATTTTTTTCTTACTTTCTAATTCAGAAATTCTCTTTTCTAGTTCACGGTCAAATTCCTTAGTTTTAACTTCTTCTAATAATTTTGCATAACCACTATCATCAACTGTAAATGCTTTTCCGCAATTTGGACAAACTATTTCTTTCATTCTTTAATCTCCTATTAATTTCATTTGAATATATTATATCACAAAACTCTTTCTTATTATATAGTTATATTGACTTAAGTTTACATTATGTGATCGTCATATTCTTTTATGTTATCACTATCAATTACAAATCCATATTTTTCTAAAACATAAGCATATGCTTTTTCTGGATTATCGAAATATAAAACTTTGGATTCAAAGCATAATTTTTCCATCCACTTATTTAATAAGTCTATAAATTTAATTACCTCCTTTTTATTTGACGCCTTAAAAAACGGAACAATATAATAACTCAAATCAGTTAAGGCTTTAAAATAATCACTTGTAATATCATTTACTTTAAGTAATTCACTAATGTATTCTGCGATTTCTTCATTTTCTAAAAATTCATTAGCTTTTTCGTCATCATCTAAATTAAAATACACGTCGATAAATTCATGAACCACATAATGAGCAAGGCCTTTATTGTTCTTTGAATAAACCACATTTACATCATCTAAACCATCATTACCACATACATCCAAAAGTACCTTTGCACCTTCTTCACTAACACAATCATTAACACTAATAAAACTAAAATTTGCACCAGACATAAAACACCTCATCTATAGTTTATAAAATTGTACTAACATAAAAACATTAGTACAATAATTTATCTTATTAAGAGGAGGCAGAAAATATGACAAAATTCGAAAGGTTTAAGGATAGTTATGAACTTACGACCTGCTGCCTCACCAAGTTATAAGCCTAAATGGAAACTTTAGGAAATTAAAGTTTCATAAGAAGGAGGTGTAAAAAAATATAGAAACATTTTTCTTACAATAAATAAAACAACAAAACACACAACAACTTGATTTATTTACACTTATATTATATAATAATATAGGTCCATATTTTTGGACCTATAAAAAACAAAGGTGAAATTTATGGGAAAAGATGAACATTTAAATAGTAAATTTAATATCTTAATGGTTGATGATGTTTTAAGAGAGAACACTAATAAAAGTAATCCAATGCTTAGAGAAAAGATTCTAGACAAAATTGAAGAAAAATATAGTGTTAGACTAAACCCTAAAACAGTAACAGCGATGATTGATACTTTAAATGAATATTATGAATTATACCATCCTAATTCTAAAGGTATAAAATACATTGAGCATATTAATAAGAAAGGCTATTACTCAACAAGAAAACTTCTTACAGCGAGTCAAGCGCAATTCTTATATGATGCTATCTATTCATCTAAATCTATTGGTTATAATGATTCTGTTAGACTAACTAACTTCTTAAAGCAATACATCCCTCAAAGCATCCTAAGCTTACTTCCTGATGTATATAAACATACTTATTCAAAGCAAGATAATAACCTATTTAAAAATATTAATACAATAAATTTAGCGATTGACAAAGGTAAAAAAATAACTTACAAGAAATTATCATTTGACCAAAAAGGTAACCCTATAGCACCAAATGATAATGATATAAAAATAAAGGTAAGTCCATATTTAATTGTTAATAGTGATAGTAAATATTATATGATTTGCTCAGATGAATATCATAAAACAGGCTCACCTAGAAGATTAGATGTAATTACTGATTTTCATATCTTAGATGAAAATATTGACCAAGAATTAAAAATGAAAATAATTGGTGATAATCCTAAAAAGTTTATGGAATCAAGACCATATATGTATATCAGTGAAAAAATACTTGCGGAAATTGTTTTAGAAAATGAATATCGTATAAGAGATGTTAAGGACAACTTTGAAAATCCATTCTTCTCTCACAAAGAAGATGGAATTCACGTAACCTTTGAAACAGATACAAATGCTTTATATTATTGGTTACTTCAATACACCAATGAAATAAAGATAATAAAACCTGTATCTTTACGTAACAAAATCGCTATGACTTTGCAAAGAAGTTTAAACACTTATAAAAAAATGGAAATTACTAGCATAGCAGATATTAACTTAAATATTCAAGAACTAGTACAGAATTATTTTTATACATTTAGAAAACAAAAAGATTTAAATAAATACAATAAAGACTTAATTAAGAATGAACTTATTAATTATTTTAAAGACTTTTCTAATATTTATACTAATATAGAAGTTAAAGAATCTAATGACACTTTAATAAATATAAGTGTAAAATATAATGATTTAAAACTTAATTATTTAGTCATTCTTGATATTTATACTGATCCAATATGTGATGAAATTGCAAAAGAAATAACAAACAAAATACATACAAGCAAAGATTTTGATAAAACAGAGATTTATTATTTAGGAGTACAATTAGATAAGGACAGTACATATGCATATCATCCTGATTATAAACACTTAGAAGACTATTTATCAGAAGATAATATAAGCATGAAGTGGGTAAAAATAGCTGATGTTAATGAACCACCTAAATGGTTAGATTATTTTCTATTAAAGCTAAAATAAAAACATATGGATAACCATATGTTTTTTCATTTCTTTTATTCTGCTGGTTTTGCATTCCATACAGCATCGAAATTAGCTGCATTAGAAAAATCAACACTTTGCTTTTCTAAATATGTATCAGTATGTTTTGTCTTTGTTAAGAAAGCACATAAGTTAGTTAAATAGAAAGCTTTTGAATTTTCGAAAGTTTCTGTAGTTGCTGGATCTTCTTCAGCTGCTGGTTTACCTGCAACTTCATAAATAGCACTAAATAACCAAGTCCATTTAGTCTTCATTGATGCGTCATTCATGAATGTTAAGGCAGCATCTGAATCAATTTCTTCTGTATCTAATTGAGAAGCACTTGTAAGTTCATTTTCAGTTACTGAATTGAAATCAGCGATGAAATCAGCTACTAAGTTAACAAATTCCTTTTCAGCTGGATCTACATATTTTGCATATAATTTTAAGTTTCCACTTAAGCCCTCAGAATCAACTACTTCGTTTGTTCTAGCTTCATCAGTACACCAAGCTAAGAATTCATCGCCTTCTTTAACGCTTGTAGGAGCTTCAAAACTAACTACATTTTCTACATCATAAGTAGTTGGGTTAGCACTATAATCAGTACCTTCATTAGCTATATATTCAATAGTATAAGTTAATAATGTTAATTTAGCTGTGAATGTTACATCACTATCAAAATTGCATTTACCATTTCTTTCAACTTCAGTATCACCATTATACCACTTTATTGAATATCCTGGTACAGTATCATTAGGGATTGAATAATTTTCACCTTTTAGTTTTTCAATTTTAGTTACTGATGGGCTATATTTATCATTACCTTTTAAATAGATAGTAATGTTTTGAGCCCAACGAGCAGTTAAAGTCATATCTTCATATACTTCACCTGTCTCGAAATCCCACTTTTCATCATTACAATACCAACCATCAAATGTGTAACCACTTCTTGTTGGATCAGCAACTTTGGCCATAATAACGCCTTCATTTACTAAATAATATTCTTTATCAAATACCCCACCGTTAGCATCAATTGTTACTTTATATCTTGTTGGAATATCTATTTTATTTGAGCATCCAACAAATAAAAATAATCCTAACATTAGTATTACGAAAACAAATTTTTTCATATTGTATCTCCTTATTTAAAATTCATCTTTTATATTTTACCAAAATTATGCTTAAAAAGCAACAATTATTACTTCTTCTTAGTACATAATTTAGATAAAGTTTCAACTAATAAATTACCATCAATTGGTTTTGTTAAATAATCATCCATTCCAACGTTAAATGCTTTTTCTTTATCCTCTAAGAAAGCATTTGATGTTAAAGCTATAATTGGAATATTCTTAACCTTTTCATTCTTTAAAGATCTAATTATCTTTGTTGCAGTATATCCATCCATATATGGCATTGATAAGTCCATTAAGATAGCATCATATTCAGTGTCAGTAGATTTAGACAGTATTTGCACAACCTCAGAACCATCCTCTAATTCATCATAAGTTATACCTAATACTTGTAAAGTATCTGTTATAACGATTCTACTTAATTCATTATCCTCTACAACTAAAATCTTTAATTTACTTAAATCAACATCAACCTTTTCTTTATCAATCGAGATAAGTAATCTATCTAATTGATATCTTAATGGAATTGAAAACCTAACTGTAGTACCTTTACCACGTTTACTCTTAACACTAATATCACCATTCATTATTTCAACTAAGCCTTTAGTTATACTCATACCTAATCCATGGTTTTTAGCGTCCGCACTTAATAATTTGTTTTCTCTTTCAAAATAATCAAAGATGTGGCTTACGAAATCTTCACTCATTCCAATTCCATCATCAGTAACAGTAAATGTGTATAAGCCTCTATCATAATCATCTTCTTCTTCAGATATAGAAAGGGTTATATGTCCGCCTTTATTAGTATATTCAATTGCATTACTAATAATATTGATTAAGCATTGGTTGATTCTTACAGTATCACCAAATAATTTAGAATCATTGATGTGATCAAAATATACACTAAATTCAATACCTTTGTTATTAGCACCATCAATTACTAGTGTTTGTAAATCCTTGATATAATCGTATAAATCAAATGGCTCTTCACTTATAATTATCTTACCAGTTTCAATTCTACGCATATCTAAAATATCATTTACTAACTTATTTAAATGCTTATTAGCGATATCAAGCTTATCTAAATAATCTTTAACTTTATTCTTATCATCAATAAATTCTTTAGCCAGATTAGTAAAACCTGAGATAGCAGTTAAAGGTGTTCTTATATCGTGACTTACTTGAGCCAAGAAATTGCTTTTAGCGACGTTAGCTGAATTAGCTTCATTCATTGCTTTTTCTAATTCTTCTCTTCTTAATTCACTTTCTCTAACTTCTTCATCTTTATTTGAGAAGGCAATAACTACCTTATTTTCTAAACCACTTTCAAGTAGCTTAAATATTTTCACTTCCCAATGACTAATATCTTTTCTATTATTAAATCTATATGGTGTAATAATCACATTTTTATCAGTTAATTCTTTCTTAATATATGCTGGATCTATTACATTTAGCATCTTTAGTCTATCTTCTTCATATACATAGTGATTAATGTATTTTGATAATAGTTCATGATAATTATCATTATCATTATTGCACCTATTATAAATATCAACCTCACTAGGTTCAATTTTGTAAACCTTATATGATCTGTTTAATAAATCAGCATAAAAAACAGCTACATATTCATTTGATAAAACATTAATAATTTCGTTATTACGTTTGATTTCTTGTTCATTTCTTTCTTTTCTAGTTACATCATATGCGACACATAACATAATAATATCATCATTGATATTATCTCTAGCTAAGTAACTCATTATCTTTAAGCATTTCTTTCCAACATATGGCATATTAACCCATGCAGTAAATTCACTCATGGCATCGCCCTTATAATACTTAACTAATAAGTTCTCAATATTCATCTCTTTATCATAAATATTACGATTACCTATGATAAATTCATCCATTGCTTTTTCATGCCATGAAGTATAAGTTCTATTTTCGCTAAAATCTAATTCACTTGATATATCTATCTCTTCATTATTTCTAATGAAATTAATTGGACTAACTACCTCATCCTTACTTAAATTAGCTACTAAATAAATAGATGCTTCACTTACTACAGCTCTTCTAAATGCTTTTTCTCTTCTTAAGCTTTCTTCTAATTCTATTTTGTATTTATTTTCTAATCTAACTTGCTTATCTACATTGAATATACCTAATACGATGTTTAAGTTTTCCATGAATTGTTGGTCCCTAGAAATCTTAATACGATAGTATTGACTTTCTCCATCAATTGTAGCTTCAAAATCAACTAAGTGAATTGGACTTTCGTTCAATACGCTAAGTAAATATTTTTTATTTAGTAAGCTAAGTATTTTGTCTTGGTCTTTTTTATTTACTATTTTTCTTGTTAATTTAATTATTGAAGATGCAAAATCATTTTCATATTCTTCTTTTGGAATTATATTAGTAAATAATTCGCTGATTCTTAAAGTAGTAACCTTATAAGTATCTAAAGAAACATAAAAGATGCAATCAAAATCTAATGTGATACTTCTAGCTAATGCCTCTAATTGATTGTTATATATATCAACATCATCTTTACGATATTTCTCTTCTTCTAATTTATGTTGATCGTCAATATTTAGAAATGCAAATAATAATCTATCGTAATTATCTTTCTCTAAAGAGAAAATCTTAAGTAGGTGATAATGAATTACATTATTGTAATACAATCTTACAGGTATTCTACATACACCACTTCTTTCAATTTCGCTAGCTATAATATCATATTTTAAATTTCTAATTATAAAATCAAGGTCATCTTTGTATACAATTTCTTTTAATAAGATATCTAATTTATCTTCAAGAGACTTTACACCAATTATCTTCTTTATATTCTTTGTGTAAATATCTGATGAACGAAATACTATATATTCATTATTATTAAAATCTAATAAGAAAATACTTGTGTAATCAGTACTTAAAATATCAATTACATTAGTATATTCTTCTGTTTTTTTCTTTTGTTCTTCGTCACTAGTAATATCCTTAATTACACTATATGCGTTGATATCATGTGTTGCTTCATCCTCAGTTAAAAAGAAGATTTGTTTATAATATTTCTTTACATCAGTAGGGTCTAAACACCAAAATGTAATTTCTGGTGCATATACATTATTATGATATAGTTTGATTAAATTATCTCTATCAGCTAATCCTTTAAATTCATCTTTTTTTGTTAGGGCTCTTTCAATAGATACATAACTTACATATGAGTCATATGAATCAAATGTGTCTTCCATTGATTGCATTCTTTGTTCTTTATCTTTATACATAACTAAGTCTTGAATAGTATTAGCACTTAAGTTAGCAAAGAAACTTCCACACGCGTTAGAATAAATTGCTTTCTTATATATTTGTTCTTTATTAAGTAATCTATTTAAAGAATCTATCTTAACATCATTTTCATCATATTCTTTCGCAATAAAAGAATAACAATCTTCTCCATCATATTCAATTGAAGAAATAAAAGTGCGATAATCTTTTCCATTATTAGGGTTATATAATTTAGTATCAGTACATTTATCATTTCTTCTTAGTGGGCAATCATCACATGGTGTGTTCCTATTAGAAAATGCCTTAAAACAGTACTCACCTTTAGAAACATTAGGAAATATTTCTTTTAAACTTTCATTATAATAACGAACAATAAAATTCTTGTCTATGATATAACAAGGATTATTATTTTTAATCATAAAAGGTCTCCTTTCCTATCTTGTTCTAAATATTCTTCCTTCATACACAACACAATTCTTATTATTGTTTTTGCCTACATATAATTCTTTATCTACCTTAGTAATATAATTTGTTTCTAACATTTCCTTCTTATACATCTTAGTCAAACCTAAAGTAACTGATAAGCGGTCATATGTAGCACCATCATCTCTTTTTATGTTTGCATCCCAAACACATGAATTTATCTTTAGACCTACCTTTACTATATCTTCCTCATTAGGGTTATTAAGTAAAATAATGAATTCTTCTCCACCAAATCTAAACAAGAACAAATTGTCTTTGCCTATTTCATTAATTACTAATTTGCAGATTTCTTTTAGTACTTCATCTCCAGATCCATGTGTGTAGGTGTCATTATATTTTTTGAAATCATCAATATCAAACAAAATAACACCAACCATATATGTATCTTCTTTATTACATAAATAGTCCCAATATGTATTTAAAGCTCTACGATTTAATGTACTAGTAAGTTCATCCTTATAAGCTGAAATTAATAATGCATCATTCAAAGATGAAACCGCATATGATTTTTCTATTCTTTCATATATTAATCTAGATAAAACAGTCTTAGCAGGTAATAAGAATATTATAATCAATATATATGAAATAATAGGATATATTTCATTACTACTAAAGAATAATGGTAAAATAATTGCTATTACATATGATAAATCTAAGATAATTCTATCTTCTTTTTTGTATAAAGGTAAAAACGCAGGAATTAGCAAATAGAATGTTGATAAGGCTATACCACTATGATCAACAGTTAAATCATTTTCTAAAATGTTTATATTTCTATTTATTATCAAAATGCATACACTTGCACATATTATTACATAATATATAAGTATCGCAATTCTAATTAATAATACTGGCATTTTATCCTTCATGAAATGCAACCATACTATAATTATAGAAAATATATTAAATATAATAAGGATAATTAGTGGAGTTGCATTTAATATACCACTTTCATTATTCTTTAAGACAGCGTTAATAATCCAGAATAGATTAGTAAAGAAAACCATAATAGCGGCCATCCATAATACTTTAATGATGCCGTATATATATGCCCTCTCTACAGTATTATGCTTTTTTTCTTTTACTTTTAAAACATCTTTTTTAAAAGTTTCAAATACTTCTAATCCTTTAGGATCATTTATGTTAACATTTTCCATAGCAAACACTTCCCCTTTTACTATATTATATCACTAAATTTCATTTTTAAATAGTTAATTTTTAAAATGATTATAGCTATCTTTACTTGACTTGAAAAATTAATTAAATTGTAGTATAATATATATGTTTTATGGTAAAAGAAGTTCGTTAACTGTATGTTAAAACCTATAAAACTCTATAAACTTATTTTCTATATGGTATAATAATCTCAAGATATAAAAGGAGATTTAAAAATGGAATATTTATCAAGTAATACAGTATCTAAGAAATTAGGAGTTACAGCTCAAACATTACGTAATTGGGATAAACAAGGCAAACTA
>JAZLLM010000022.1:0-24217 GCA_045598145.1 Bacilli bacterium
GTATTACAGGAATATAACGTGCTGTTGCATTACAATTATTGCATCTAAATCTTAAATTATTCACTTGATGCCAATCATGTGCTTCCAATATATTATAATGGAACGTATTACTTATTGATTTTAGAGGAAAACTTATATGAATAAAAAATATCATTTATTTTAATACTTATTATTTCAATTTTTTTAATAAGTTGTAAAGAAAATAATTATGAAGAATTATATTTTAATGAAATATTAGAAAATCACTTAGATAGTGAAAATCTGACATATAATTATACAAATGATAAAGATAAACCATTTAATGTAAGTAATTATACTTTACTACAGGGAATGATAAAAATGTTATATACTAATAGTAGGCTAATACCATTAAGTGCAAAACAAGAAAGAAACTACAATAAAAAAACTGAATTTGTAACAATTACTAGTGAAATTGAAAATGAGACATTAATTATTAAATTATATAAAGACAATAGTATCATTATAAATATTAATCAAAAGAAATTTATAACTAAATCTTCTAATATTATATATAGTGATTTTGCTAATTTTATTGATATTAAAGAACTTTTTTATCCAACAAATGGAAAAATGTTATTATATATAAGAAATAAATTATATACTTGTACTAATCATTATGCATTAACTAGAACATATGATGTTTGTGATTTTGATAGTGAAACATTTTATGAATTTTTAAAAAGAGATATAATATACGAAAAAGAATATTATGAATCTTTATCGAAAGAAGAGCAAGCTTTATATTTGTCAGGTCTTTCAGATAAGTTTCCTAACGATGATTACGAATCTAGATTAAATGATCTATCATATATTAATAAATATGATGATTATAATGACGAAGAACTTAGAAAACTAACATATGGATATGATTCTATTTATGATCTTATTTTAAATGGAGGGTCTGAAATAAGAACTTATATAGGTATTTATCGTTATCATTTAAACTTGAAATATTACGATAAGATTAAAAATAGTTCAATAAAATTGCTATATGTTCCCTATGCAGCATCTCCAAGCTTAAGTGAAAGAAATATCCAAAAAAGTGATAAATTTTCATATCTATTACAAAGTTCTGAAATAAAAAACGAATCGCATATGTGTGTATTTAATGATGGAGGATATATAAGCAAGGGAAGTTGGGTAAGTGAACTTTCATCATTACCACTTGAATGTTATTTAGTTGATAGTAATTCAATTGATGAGTTATTAGTAGAATTTGAAAATGTTAGTGACGAAATTGAATCAGAATATATAGAATTTAAGAAAGAAATAGAAAAAATATGGGAAGAAATAAAAGATTAATTTTATTTTATTTATAACGCTTATTTCTTTGTTATGTATTGGTTGCAAAGAAGAAGTTAATTATTCTAATGATTATATTTACACTAATGATTTTTTATCTTCTCATTATTATAGCAAAGACATAAAAATTGAATTTGTATTAAGTGAAGATGAAACACTAATGATTGATGATTATTGTTGTAATCAAGTATATATTGATATGCTTTGTCATTATATCAAATTAGAAGAAGTAAGCACTAATGTTTTAGATGAAATTAAAACTAAGCCTTATTTACATTTAAGTTCAACTAATTCGGATAATTTGAAAGTTGAAGCTTACATCACTAAAAGTGGTAAAATAATAATTATAAGTGATAATAAATATTATGCATCAGCTGATGATGTAACTGATTTTAATAAATGCAATGAAACTGTAGAGTTAAAAGAGTTAATTAAATATGCTATACCTGGTATGATTAGATGGAGTTTCAAATATTCATATGACTATTCAGAAAATCATAACGTTAGTTGGAGTATAGTTGATCATAATCGAAATAAAAAAGAAACATTTGTTAACAAAGAGGAATATGAATATTATAGGTATACACAATATTTAAATGAATATTTAAGTAACGTTGATATTAAACTTATTAAAGTTATAAATAAATATTATGATGACGGAATTGAATCGAAGGCTATTGTAACAAATAAAAGAGAAGAGATGAGAAAAGATATGAAAGAACCCGGTAAAGGATATGTTCAAATTAGCCCTCTTTTTAATACTGATTATGTTTCAGATAGTTTAATTGGAATAATTGATTATACTAGTGATACAATGATAATTAATCTATTTGATAATACATCTTATTATATTTATACAGATTTAAGTGAAGTGTACGAATCACTAATGAGAATATATAATTATGAAATTGAAGAATTGAACGCTTTGATTGATGCCGAATGGATTGAATATTGTGAAAATAATGCAAATTTATAATTCCTATAGTAAATAATATGGAAAAGAATGTTATACAGAGATAAAATAAAGAAAAGAAAGGATAATAGTATAATTTTTGAGATACATTAACTTAGTAATTGTATTATGCAAGTAAAAATATGATAAAATTTGATAAAAAATTATTTGAAAAAATATCAAAAGATGTATTCACTTGTGATTCACCTAGTGGTTTTACAAACAATGCAATAAAAGTAGTTGCAAAATATTTAGATGAATTTAAATGTAACTATCGTATTATGAATAATGGTGCCATTGAGGTATTTGAGAAAGGACTAGATTCTAGTAAATTAGTTGCTACAAGTGCTCATTTAGATACTTTAGGCTTAATGGTAAGAAGTATAACTAATAAAGGCACTCTAACATTAACAACTTTAGGTGGACCTGTAACACCATCACTAGACGGTGAATATTGTAAGATATACACAAGAGATGGAAGAATATATACAGGTACTATTCAATCCACTTCACCTGCTGCGCATGTATTTGATGATGCAAAAACAAAACTAAGAAGTATTGATAATTTAGAAGTTAGAATTGATGAAGTAGTTAAATCAAAGGAAGATGTTTTAAAATTAGGAATTAATAATGGCGATATAGTTGCATATGATCCTAAGTTTGAAATTACTGAATCAGGATTCTTAAAGACTAGATTTATTGACGATAAAGCAAGTGTTGTAATCTTATTAATGCTACTTAAATATATGAAAGATAATAATTTGAAATTCAAGTTTGATACTAAGGTATATTTTGTAGTATATGAAGAAGTAAATCATGGTGCAACTATGTTAGATCCTAATATCTCTGAATTCGTTACAATTGATATGGGTTGCGTAGGCTTAGATTTAGATGGTAATGAGTACGCTGTATCAATTTGCGCTAAAGATAGTGCAGGACCATATGATTATGATATAACTACTAAATTAATTAATTTAGCTAAAGAAAATAATTTGAATTATACTGTGGATATATTCCCTAATTACACTTCCGATGTAAGTGCCGCATTAAAAGCAGGACTTGATTGTAAAGGTGCCTTATTTGGTACTGGTGTATCTGCATCTCATGGAATGGAGCGAACACATATAGAAGGCATTATTAATACATTGAAATTAGCATATTTATATTTTGTTAGTGAATAAATATTAAAGATAAAAGCTAGTTTGGCTTTTATCTTTTTTTGTAAAACATTTTCAATATTTTTAATATTAATATTATTGACTTTTTTTTCGTTTTTTTTTATAATATTGATGTTTAGTAATATTAAACTTTTAATTATATATTATTAAACTCATTAAACAGAAAGTTTAGGAGGATTCTATGGAAATAGGAATTAAAATTAAAAGACTTAGAATAATATGTGAACTCACCCAGGAAGAATTAGCAGATAGATGCGAATTAACAAAAGGATATATTTCTCAATTAGAGAATGATTTAACTTCACCTTCTATATCAACTTTAATTGATATTCTTTCTGCATTAGGAACCAATCTAAAAGATTTCTTTAATGACGAAGAAGAAGAAAAAATTGTGTTTGAAGAAAATGATTATATTGAAAAAGATTATGGAAGTCACACAATTAATTGGCTAGTACCTAATAGTCAAAAAAATGAAATGGAACCTATTATGGTAACTATAAATAAAGATGGAAGAACTGAATTAGATATGCCTCATGAAGGACAAGAATTTGGTTATGTATTGGAAGGAATGGTTAAAGTTCATTTTGGAAATAAATCATTTAAAGTATGTAAAGGTGAAACTTTCTATTTCACTACAGATAAAAAGCACTATATTGAAAATATAAGTGATGAAATTGCGAAAGTAATTTGGGTATCAAGCCCGCCTAATTTTTAAATTTTTAATAGGGGATTAAAATGGAAGAAAAAGATATTATTTTAGAACTTAAAAATGTAAATAAAGTATTTGATGATGAAATGGTAGCAGTTGATGATTTTAACCTAAAGGTTAGAAAGAAAGAATTTGTTACTTTTTTAGGACCTTCTGGATGTGGTAAAACAACTACACTTAGAATGATTGCTGGTTTTGATAATCCAACTAGTGGTGAAATATTATTAAATGGCAAAGATATTTCTTCTTTACCTCCATATAAAAGACCACTTAATACAGTTTTCCAACGTTATGCTTTGTTCCAACATTATGATGTATATGATAACATCGCATTTGGATTAAAGTTAAGAAAAGTACCATACGAAAAAACTTTAAAAGATGGTACAAAAGTTACAAAATATAGAAAACTTACAAGAGATGAGATTGATGAAAAAGTTGTAAAAGCATTAAAGATAGTTGATCTAGAAAGTTTTGAAACAAGAAATGTATCTACATTATCAGGTGGACAACAACAAAGAGTTGCTATCGCTAGAGCTATTGTAAACGAACCAGAAATTTTGTTATTAGATGAACCTTTAGGTGCATTAGATTTAAAGATGAGAAAAGAAATGCAAATCGAATTAAAGAAGATGCATCAAAAATTAGGTATTACTTTTATATATGTAACTCATGACCAAGAAGAAGCATTAACAATGAGTGATACTATAGTTGTAATGAAAGATGGTATGATCCAACAAGTTGGTAGTCCAATGGATATTTATAATGAACCATGTAATGCATTCGTTGCAGACTTTATTGGTGAAAGCAATATTTATGTAGGTACAATGATTCAAAATCGTAAGGTTAGATTCTTAGGTGCATTATGGGATTGTATCGATGATTTTGAAATTAACCAAAAAGTTGATGTAGTTGTAAGACCTGAAGATATTATTATGAATAATAATGGTAAAGGTGTAAAAGCAAAAATTATTGATAAAGTATTTAAAGGTATTCACTACCAATTTACAGCTATGGTTGGTAATAGTGAAGTTTTAATTCAATCTACTGTTGATCATGAAGTTGGAGGAGAAGTATATTTAGATATTGCTCCTGAACTAATTCAAATTATGAAACGTGAATATGATACAAATATTTATGAAGATGCTTATATTGATAAGAATAATAAAGTAGTGTTTGCAGGTGCTACATGGGATTGCGATGTTACTAAATTAGTACCTGGAAGTAAATTAGATGAAGATGGTTATTTTATTACTCCAGAAAATAAGAAATATGATTTAAATGATATTGATGTAATAGCTGAAGTTAATATGACTGATATTGATATTAGTGATAATTTAGAGGAAGGTAATATTACAGGTCAAATCATTCAAATGGTTTGGAAAGGTGACCATTATCAATTAATTATAAGAACTGAAGATCAAGAAGATTTCGTTGTTGATACTGAATGGACTTGGAATGAAGGCGACACTGTAAGTGTTATTATTAAACCAGAAAATATTAATCTTAAATTGAAAGAGGATTTATCTAAACATGAAATTTAAGAGAAAGTATTTATCTATTCCATATCTATTATTTTTGATATGCTTTGTAGTAGTGCCAGTATTCTTTATTGTTTACTATGCATTCACAAATAAGGGTGGAAGTTTTAGTTTTGATAATTTAACAAAGTTTTTATCAGATAGAACTAACATTGATGTTTTACTTATTTCTTTTGTATATGCAATAATTAATACATTTGTGTGCTTATTAATAGGTTATCCAGTTGCTATGATTTTAGCAAATAGTAAGTATAATAAATCATCTGTTTTAGTTATGATGTTTATTATGCCTATGTGGATAAATTTCATTATTCGTACTTCTGCAACAAGAGATGTACTAAATTGGATTGGTATCTCAACTGGTGCTCATCCAACTCTTGCAACAATTATTGGTTTAGTATATAACTACTTACCATTTGTAATTTTACCACTTTACACAACAATGCTAAAGATGGATAAAAACCAAATTGAAGCAAGCCTAGATTTAGGAGCAAATCCTGTTAAAACTTTTGTAAAAGTAATTATACCTATGACTATGCCTGGTATTGTTTCAGCTGCTACAATGGTATTTATGCCAACATTATCATCTTATGTAATAAGTGATATTTTGTCTGAATATAATGTAGTATTATTTGGTTCATATATTGACTTGTATTTTAACCAAGCTGATTGGAACTTTGGATCATTTATGGCTTTAATTATGTTATTATTAATATTTATTAGTGTATTCGTCACAAGAAAATTCTCTCATGATGATGAAGGAAAGGCCTCATTATGGTAGGAAGAGAAAAGAAAGAATTACTAAAGAAGATTGGTGCTAAGAGTTATATGTACTTAATATTATTATTAATGTACTTACCAATCTTAGTATTAATTGTGTATTCATTTACAGTAAGTGATGAATTAGGTGTATGGACTGGTTTTTCATTCCAACTTTATGGTGATTTATTTGCAAATGAAAAATTAATGGAAGCAGTTAAAAACACATTAATCATCGCTTTAACAAGTGCTTTTGTATCAACATTACTTGGTACTATTGGTGCTATTGGTACTTATTATTCTAAGAAGAAATTTAAAAAGAGCGTAGAAACTATAACACAAATCCCTGTAGTAAATGCGGAAATAGTAATGGCTTTATCATTAGCAATTTTGTTTAAGGCATTTAATGCTAAATATTCTTTTGCTACATTGTTAGTTGGTCATGTAGTTTTAACTGTTGCTTTTGTATATTTAAATGTAATTCCTAAATTAGTACAAATGGATCCAAATATTTATGAAGCTGCTTTAGACTTAGGATCATCTCCTTGGAATGCATTGTTTAAGGTTGTTTTACCAGAAATACTTCCAGGAATTTTTAGTGGTTTCTTAATTAGTTTAACATTATCTCTTGATGATTTTGTTATTACTCAATATTTAAAAGAACCTTCATTTGAAACAATAAGTACATATGTACAAAAGATAGTTACAAAGCATCCTATCCCTGCTGAAGTAAGAGCATTAGCTACAATATTATTCCTACTTGTACTTGTTACAGTTATAGCAATTACAATTTATAATAATAAAAAGGCAAATAAGATTTCTTTAGGAAGAGGTAAATAGAATGAAGAATATTAAACGTTTATTTACTAATATCTTGTTTATATGTTTATTTGTGGTGATAATGTTATCTTATTCTTATATTGATGTTAAAGCAGATACAAATAAGTTTGCTGGTCAAACTTTAACTATTTATAACGTTGAAGACTACATTTCTACTGGAGAAGATGATTCAGTTGACGTAATTGCTGAGTTTGAAGAATTATATGGAGTAAAAGTAAATTATTATACATATGATACTAATGAAACAATGTATAATCAATTCACATTACAAAAGGAAGGTACATATGATTTAATTTGTACATCTGAATATATGATTCAAAAAATGATTATTCAAGGCTTAGTTCAACCAATGGATGATTATGCTACTTATATTCCTAATTATGAACAATATGCAGCTAAATCATTAAGAGAAAAGCTAAAGAATATGAAAGTTGAATATAAGGGCAAAACAGTAAATCTTGATGAGTTCGCTGTAGGCTATATGTGGGGTACATTAGGTATTTTATATGATCCTTTTACTACAGATACTATTAGAGACGATGTTAAAAGCTGGGATATTTTATGGGATCCAACTTATAAAGATTTAATCTCTTTAAAGAACTCAATGAGAGATGCGTATGTTCCTGGTTTATTCCATTATTATAGTAAAGATGAGAGCTATCAAGCTTTAAAAAAGGAATATTTAGAAAACCCTACTTTAGAAAATATGCAAGCATATAATACTAAGGTTCAAGATATATTTGATTTTAAACTTGATGGTAGTGAAGCTAGTGATAAAGAAAATTATGAGAAGATTGCTCATGTAAAAGAAGAGCTTATCAGTGCAAAAAATAATATTTTTGGTTTTGAAACAGACTCTGGTAAGAACGATATGGTTACTGGAAAAATTAAAATAGACATTGCTTATTCTGGTGATGCTGTATATTCAATTGATACAGCTATGGATGAACTTGAAAAAGTATTAGAATTTTATGTGCCTGAAGATGGTGCAAATATCTGGTATGATGCTTGGACTTTACCTAATGGTGCGAATAAAGAATTGGCATATCTTTTCTTAGATTATTTATCAAGCCCCGAAGTTGCTAGTTATAATATGGATTATATTGGATACACACCTTATATTGTTGGTGAAGAATTATTTGATTTAACTACTAACTGGTATGGTGCAAGTGAATATAGTTCATTATACGATTATACAGAAGAAGAATATGCTATTTATGATGGCGAATTATTCATGTGTATAAAAGATACTGAAGCTGGTATTTTACCTACAGATTCTGAATATTTTGAATCATTAGAATTTGATATTGAGACAGAATATGCAGAAGGAGATATGCTTTCATACGAAGGTAAAATCTATAATTGCGTTTCTGATACTCAAGGAACACTTCCTACAAATTCTGATTGCTTTGAAGAAGTAGAAGCATATGATTTATCATACCTATTTGAAGGTACATTAGAAGAAGGAAGAAATGCATATATTTATCCTGCATTAGGTAGTTCAAATGAACTTGAAACTCAATATCCTAGTGAGTATACTATTGCAAGATGTGCTATTATGAATGATTTCGGCACATATAATGATGCAGTAATTATTATGTGGGGTCAAGTTAAAGCATATTCTAATATGCTACCTGTATATATCTTCTTAATTGTATGTGTATGTGCATCAATTGCTATAGCTTGTGTTTATTTTATTAGGAAAAATAAATCAGCTAAAAATAAGAGAAGAATTGCGAAAATTAAAGCATAATATTTTATAAAAAGACTTAGTTCATTGTGTGAGCTAAGTCCTTTTTTATGTTTAAATATTATGAAAAAACTATTTAATTTTTAATTTTTATGATAAAATATGATAAAGAACTATTGATTTAAAGGAGATATATATGCTAAAACATAAAAATTTTCTAACAAAAATAATGCTTATCCTTTTAGTATTTTCCCTATTTACATTAACAGGCTGTGATATGCTTGCTGATTTAGGCATTAATATTGGTGACATTAATCTAAATGGAGACGACCCAATTAAGAGTGATGGTGAAAATTGTGAGCATAGCTTTGGTGAATGGGAAATCGCAATGGCAGCAACATGTGCTAATGAAGGCATAATGATTCGCTCGTGTTCTAAGTGCGGTGAAACTGAACATGAACATATAGAAAAGCTAGAACACAAATTAGAATGGGTTGAAGGAAATGAACCTAGTTGTGTAGTTGAAGGTAAGGTAAGTCATTATCATTGTGTAAATTGTAATAAGAATTTCACAAGTGATATGTTTGAAATACCTAATGTTTCGCTTGGATATTTAGGTCATACTTTTAATGGTGAATATTCACATGATGAATATACACATTATTTTGAATGCCAATGTGGTCTTAAGGATCAAATTTCAGAGCATGAATTTGATGAAGGTTTAGTATTGCAAGCTCCTACATTAGTAAGCGAAGGTTTAGCTGAATATAAATGCTTAGTATGTGGATATATAAAAGCTGTTTCCATTCCAAGATTAGACCATGAACATGTTATTGAACATATTTTTGCTAGTGAGGCAACTTGTACCAAAGATGGTAATATTGAATATTATCATTGTTCTAGTTGTGATAGATATTATACAGACGCAAGTCTAACTAAGGAAGTTACTTTATATACTGTTACAATTAAAGCTTTAGGACATCATGTAGGAGAATATGAAGAAGCTAATGATGCAACTTGTGTAAATGATGGTAATTTAGGATATTATTATTGTGATACATGCAAACAATATTTAGATAAGAATTATAAACCTATTGAAAATGTTGTTATTGAAGCTGAAGGACATAATTATTCTGTAGAATATTGTTATGATAGTGAAGCACATTGGTATGAATGTTCTAAGTGCCATGATAAATTAGCATATAAAGAACATAATTTTGATATTACTGTACTTAGTGAACCTACAGAATATGATGAAGGTAAGAATCATTATAAATGTTTAGATTGCGGATTTGAGACGGATGTTACTATACCTGCTTTAGGTCATGTTCATAATCTTGAACATTTTGCAAGAATTAGTAATACTTGTACTGAAGATGGTGTTATAGAATATTATCATTGTACTAAGTGTGGTTTGTATTATAAAGATGAAGCTTGTACAAAAGAAGTTAGTGAAGATGATTTAGTAGTTAAAGCTCCTGGTCATCAATTAGTATATATTGACAAAAAAGATTCAACTTGTATAGCTTGTGGAAATATTAGTCACTATATTTGTGATGAATGTGGTAAATTATTCGATTTAGATAAACAAGAAATTATGGATATATCTATTGATATTAATCCTAATAATCATAAATTAATTCATTGTGACTATATTCAAACAACTTGCTCATCTACAGGTGAAATTGAGCATTATACTTGTACTTTATGTAAAAAAGTATATAACGTTAAAATGGAAGAAGTAGATAGTATTGTTATTGGTAAAGATAGTAGTGTACACAATAATGAATCTTCATACTTCATAAGTCAAAAAGAAGATGGACTTTATATTTTAAGAGGAACTCATTGCTTAGATTGTGGATACAGTAGTGAAGTAGATAGTAGTTTTAGTATAAAACTTGATAATACTGTAAGTGACGAAATTGAAGTAAGTTTAGCTGAATCAATTGATGGTAAATTAACATTAAAGCTTAACGTTAAAGTAGCTGGTGAATACGAGTTCTATAATCATTATTATAAGGAAAAAGATATTGACTTAAATATTTATCAAAATAAATCAGAATGGTATTTTAATTGTGGTGGACTAAATGGTATTCAATTTAGATATAATAATTTAAAAGTTGGAACTTATTATTTAACTATTTCATTTGAAGATGGAAAAGATAGTGGAAATGAATCACTAAGAATTGGTAAACGCCTAGGCTATGAAATTATTGATTTGAGCACTTTAGGTTTCGAAAAAGGAATAAATTTATATATTGACCATTGTGGAGAATATGCAGGTGCTGGAATTAGTTTTTCTGATTGTGAGTTTGAATATGATAATGAACATGATTGTAATAAATGCACTAAATGTGGATTTATGTATAGGGAAAAATATGATTATTATACAGATGAAAATTGTAATCGAACTTTAATACATACATTTGAAATTATTAATCCAGAGACATTAGAAGTTACTGAATTTAAATATAAATCTTATGAGTATATTAAGTCACATAGCGAATTGACAACTACGTATGATGAAGACATTCATTTTAATGAAATTGGTGAAGATGGTTTAGTATATGATTGCTATAAACTATTATATACAAATAAGTGTGATAAATGCGGATATGAAGAAAAGATTTTAAACGAGCGTAAAACATGTAACGGATTTAATACTTATTCTCATTATTGTAGATATGATTATAGCAAAGAAAAAAATGATTTTATAATAAAAGATGAGTCAATTACAAATTACATAACATATAATGTTAATGATAAATATTATACAGTTATCTCTAATGAATTTAATTCAAATTATGTTTCTGAAGAAGAATGTAATTGGTGGAAAAATGAATATTTATATGATGAAAATAATTTATGCTTAAGACATAGAACTGAAACAAATAGTTTTGGTAATAAATATGAATATGATGAAGAAGTACATTGGGACTTCCAATATTATACTTATGAACTAAGTGAAGGATCAATTACGTGTGATGATGGTATAGATCAAGTATGGAGATGTGCCATATGCGGTATGGAACTTTCTAGAAATAAACACGTTTATATAGGTCATTCATATGAAAATAAGGTAAAATTAGAGGACGATAAAATAACTGCAACTAGGATATGCACTTGTTGTGGAGAATGTTACGATTATAATTTTGAAATAAAATTAAATATTAAAGATTGTGATTATTATCTAAATAATGACGGAAATATAGAGTTTATACCTAAAGAATCTGGTGTGTATATTTTCTACAATTCTGATCAAATTGGAAATATTGGTATAGGTTATGATTTTAGCTATACATCAACAACATTAGGTAATAGTTGGAAAAGTTATACATATTTGAATAAGGGCGAAAAACATATTATTTATGTTAATGTGTACGATAATTCTAGTTGTATTTTGAATTTTGAAAAATTACCAAATGAGAATACAAATATTATTAATCTTGATGATGTAGCATATGGTGAACAAGACGTTAAAAAATGTGGATCAATAATTTGTATTTTTGAATATGAAGGAAGTAGTAGGCTTGAAACATATGGTAATTGTTCATGGAATTATGATGAAAATGGACTTTATTGCACAAAATGTGGTTTAATGCATAATGAATATTCAGAATATAAAGATAATGGTGATTGTACTGCGACTTTAAATTATATATTTAAATTTAGTAATAAATTTAATTCTAATGAACCAATTATTTATGAAGTAGCTACAAATAATAAAATATCTAATCATTCAACACATTCAACATGGAGTTATCCAGACCGTTATAATACTGAAATAGATGGTAAAACATATGAAGTAGAAACACAAGTTCATGAAGAAATATGTGACAAATGTGGTAAATTGGTAAGAAAACAAATTTATTATTATTATCATGATTTAAATACTTCTAATAATATGATATCAATATATGATGAATATGAATTAAATGAAAACACAGGTGAATTATATAAGAGTAGAACTCAAGCAATTTATAGAGAATTATTTGCTACAGTTAATGGAAATCGTCTTTGTGAAGTAAAAAATAATGCTTCTAGATATGATGTAAATGGTAATGAAATATGGCATAATATTTGGAATAGAGAATATATTTATGATTCTATATGCAAGTATCATTATGTAGCTGATGGAACTGATTATGGACATGTTGATGAAGATCGCTTTGACCATTTAATGGAAGAAAGAAAATATTATATTGAACCAGGAACAACTTGTGAAGATGGCGTATATTATGATGCATATTGTCCAGAATGTGGAGAAACAATAGTAACTCATGCTTTATATACACATGGACATATGAATTACGTTACATCTTATGAATTGCATGAAGGATCAACAAATTGTGAAGATGGTGTTGATTTAGTTGAACGTTGTGAAATTTGTGGAAAAGAAACAAATAGAATAACTAATTATAGAAATTATCATGAGAATGTTGAATCAATAGAATATGTTGATGGTAAATTTATTGTAGGTCAAAAATGTTCAGTATGTGGTAAACTTTCGGACAATAATTATATTGTTACTCCAATCTATACTTATGATTCTGTTAATACAATGTTGGTAAAGAGTGCTAATAGTTACTTTGCTGATGTTCAAATAATAGTTTTGAAGACAGGTTATTATAAGATTTATACATGTGAATCAACAGTTAGAAAATCAGGATGCATGTATGAAAATTATAGCGAAATGACACACGATGTATATTATAATAACGATAGTAATGAATTCTTTGTAATTTGCTATTTAGAAGCTGGAGTAGATTATCAAGCAAAAATATATTTTAATGAAGGTCAAGGTTATTACAATATTGTTTGTGAAGAATACACTCCAATTGAAAAAGTATGTTTAATGGAATTTGGCATTGCTGATCCTGAAGGATATATGTATGCTTTAGATATAAATGGCGTACCTCAAATCATTTTAAAGTCAGGCTTTGAATTTAATTATGATGTAAACTTAGGTCGTTATGTAAATGAGCAAACAGGTTTAAGCTATGAGTTAAATGAATATGATACTGGCAAAGATGAAAACTGTCGTGTTATAGCAGAAAAACAAATTAAGTTTATAATGGACAATGGTAATGTAGATGATTATAAGGAATGGAAATACAAATATCCATATTTAACTAATAAATATAGTCATGATTATACAATAAGTGATTCAGGTAGTGATTGGACTACTGAAACTGCAGTAAATGGTGTTACTTATAATACAATAAAAACTGAGCATATTGAACAATGTGATTGTGGTTATATAGGTAGTCATTATATTGTATCTTTTTATTACGATGAAGACCAAAACAAACAAAAGGGATACTGCTGGAGATGGTATCATAATGATGAGAACGGAAATGAGTATTTAAGTAGTGAAGAATATTATTTTAATATTTACTTTACAGTTGATAATAACACTTATTCAGTAACAAGTTTATCATGCTACTATAATTATAATGAAAATGGTGAAGTAACATATAGTAGAAGTGAAGAACATATTTTTGATGAAGATTCATATTGTAAATATACATATATATCATCCGATTCAGAGGGTAGTTATCAAGAATATGAAAATATAGCTCACGTATCTTTAAAAGAAGAATATGTATTAATTGGAGATTCTTGTAATGATGGTTGGTATATTAAATATACATGTGATGTTTGTGGTGATGAACATCAAAGTGAAATTGTGTATGGTCATGATTTTTCAAATGTTGCATATTGTATAGATGGTAATGGAATTTCAATGTATAATAAATGTGTGCATTGCGGATTAGAATCAGCAGAAAAAGCTGCAAAAAATTTATATATTTCAGAAAAAGAATTCTTACAATATATTGATTCTAGAATGATTGATGGATTCGTTGGATTGGGTTATAGTGTTGATCAAAGCGGTACATATAAAATTAACTCATGTGATTTAACTGATGGTGATCCATATATTCAGGTTTATGATGAAAATATGAATCAATTAAAAACTGCTGATGACTCTAATGGAACTCTAAATTTCAATTTAGAAATTCACTTAGAGGCAGGTAAAAAATATTATTTTGTCATTAGATATCTAAATAATGAAATATTAAGTGATTATCATTTTAATGTTAATTTTGATAGATTATCATTAGATTCAGAAAATTAAAAAACTAACTCTTAATTTGGTTTGAGTATAAGCTCTTATCAATTTAAGAGTTTTTTATTTTCGTAATTGTAGGAATTATTTATTTAGAAATATACTATAGAAATCATTTAATTATTTGCATAAAAATAGTTAATGATAGAATAAATGCGAAAAATATTTTCGAAAACGATTTGCGCAATTGCTTAATTCTTAAATTTAGTTTATAATATAAATAGTAAATTGGGGTTAAATAACTAATTTTACAAAATAGGTATAAAATCAATTGTTACAAAAGTAAAAAAGGAGTGCAAAATGAAGAAAATAACATGTTTATTTTTATCGTTAATCTTAGTTTTTTGTATTGGTTGTGATGCTATGAGTGGCTCAAACTCAGGTGGAGAAGGATCTCAATCAAAGCAACAAGAAATCTTTAATTCAATTGATACAGAAGCATACCAAGAATGGTTAAATACTATTCGAGGTGCTAATGGTAGAGAAATTGAATTGGCAATTATAAATAATTATGTTCAATGGCGTTATACTGATCAACCTAATTGGACACCATTATTCAATATTGAAGATATCAATGGTATTGATGGAAAAGATGGTATTGATGGAAAAGATGGTGAAGATGGAGTTGATGGTAAAGACGGCATTAACGGAAAAGATGGAGTAGATGGAAGAGACATTGAACTTCGTGTTTTCGAAGCTAATATCCAATGGCGTTATGTTAACACTAATGACTGGAAGAACTTATTTAATTTAAGTACAGTAAAAGGTGAAGATGGTAACGATGGATTAGGTATTAGCAAAATAGAAAAAGTTAATACTGAAGGTTTAGTTGATACTTACTCTATTACATTTACTGATGGAACTATGTCATCATTCACAGTTACAAATGGAAAACAAGGTGAAAAAGGTGATCCTGGTGAAAAAGGCGAGCAAGGAGAACAAGGTGAACAAGGTCCTCAAGGTGAGCAAGGAGAACAAGGTCCTAAAGGTGAGCAAGGGGAAAAAGGCGAGCAAGGAGAACAAGGTGAACAAGGTCCTCAAGGTGAGCAAGGAGAACAAGGCGAACCTGGTAACGGTATTGAATCAATTGAGCTTACTGATTATGAGAATGGTATAAGTACATATACTATCTATTTTGATAATGGTTCAACTTCAACATTCTATGTATATGATGGTGAACAAGGAACTCAAGGTGAACAAGGTCCTCAAGGTGAGCAAGGAAAACAGGGAGAACAAGGTAGCCAAGGTAATGGTATTGTAGAAATTAAATTAACTGATTCTCCAGACCTTTACACTGATATTTATACAATTTATTTCACTGATGGTACAACTTTTGATTTTGAAATTAGACACGGTTTACCAGTAGATGAAAAGAAGTATACAGTTTCTTTTGATAGTGATGGTGGTTCTGCAGTTCAAAGTCAAAGCGTAAGATTTGGCCGTAAAGCAACTGAGCCTACTGATCCAACTAAAGACGGATATAATTTTAAGGGTTGGTTTGTTGGTAACGAAAAATGGAGTTTCTCAGGATATATTATTACAGAAGCTATTACATTAACAGCCAAATGGGAACTTGCAACATACCAAATTAGTTATCAAACTAATGGTGGAGATAATAACGAAAATAACCCAGTTGAATATGATTTATACACTGAGGTAAATGATTTCTATGAACCAACTAAATCTGGCTATACTTTCTTAGGATGGTATAGTGATAAGAACTTCATGAACGAAGTTACAAGAATTGATACAGGTTCATTTGGTGACTTAACATTATATGCAAGATGGTTAGCAAATTCTCATCAAATTTCATTTGTTTCTAATGGTGGAGCATACATCAGTCCAATTAAGGTTTCTTATGGTGAAAGTATTAATTTGCCAGAAGCTGTAAGACAAAGTTATGAATTCTTATATTGGTGCACTGATGATACATTACTTAACCGTTATGATGATGAAACAATGGGTGATGAAGATATAACATTATATGCAAGATGGTTAGTATCTGGTAATTCAACTTATACTTTAAAAGTATATTTTGAAAACCTAGATGGAACATATAACCTAGTTCCTTCA
The DNA here is from genome assembly GCA_045598145.1 of Bacilli bacterium. GTDB lineage: Bacteria > Bacillota_I > Bacilli_A > ML615J-28 > CAG-698 > RGIG3506. The sequence goes on from JAZLLM010000022.1 coordinate 17,193, forward strand.
AAAGAAATTACTTATGATGCATTAACTGAATCAACAGTATACTGCCCTACTCCTTACTTCTCTGGATATAGCACTCCATCTAGTGATAAGACAGGATTAGTAGTAGCTGATGGCTCATTAACTTTCAAAGCATATTATAAGTTAAATACTTTTGGTGTATATATGATGAATTACTCAAATAATAATTGGGTAAGAGTAAAAGAATATAAGTATGGTCAAGAAATTGAAATTACAAACCCTACAAGATTAGGATATATTTTTACAGGATATGAAAATGAAGTTCCAGAAACAATGCCATACAATGATTTATATTTATATTCTACATGGCAAGCAAAAGTTATTAATGTAACATTTGATGCTAATGGTGGAAATCTAAAAGAAAATGAGGTTGAATATTTATATAATCAACAAGTAAATTTACCAGTACCTACAGCTGAAGGACATTTATTTGCTGGATGGTTCTATAACAATCAACAAGTATTAGATGGTGAAAACTGGACAATAATGGAAGATTGTAAGCTTGTTGCTAGATGGGCTACAGTATATTCTGATTTTGTATTCGAACAAGTTGATGACCATTTAGTATTATCTGCTTATACTGGTGATGATAGTGAAATTGTAATTCCTAATATTGTTGATTTAATTCCTGTTACAGAAATTAAAGCAGAAGTATTTAAAGGTAATGTAAATCTTACTAAAGTTGAAATTATGGATGGCATTACTGCTATAGGTAATGATGCATTTAGTGGTTGTATTAATTTAACTGAAATTAGTTTCCCTGCTAATGTTAGAACTTATGGAAGTGATTTATTGACTGGTGATGACAAAATTACTAAGATTACAATTGATGGAGCATTCAATAAACAACTTAAGTACTTATTTGGTAATAATGTCGCTAATGTACCAGCTTCATTAAATTATATTAAATATGCTTATGGATCATTAAGTATTAATAATTTAATGTGGACTGTAAAACAAAAGAATGAAGGAGAAAATATTACACTAGAATTATATGATGGATTAACAAGTGTTGATTCATATCAATTCCAAGGATGTAATTATCTATACAATGTAATTATCCCTGAAGGATGTAGATATATTTATGATTATGCATTTGAAAGATGCGAAAACTTAGAAAGTGTAAAATTCCCTGAATCTTTAGATAGAATATATAGCTATGCATTTAGAGATTGCTTTAAACTTGCAAATTTAGTTTTACCTTCTAATTTAAGAACTATAGGCTATAATGGTTTTTATAATTGTGATAGTTTAGTAGAAGTTACTTTACCTAAAGGATTAACGGAATTTAATGATGGATATGTATTTGCATATTGCGATAATTTAGAAAAAGTTATTATTGAAGAAGGCATTACACGACTTGGTTATAACACTTTTGAAGGCTGTAATAAACTTAAAGAAGTTAATATTCCATCTACCCTTACTAATATTTCTAGCAATGTATTTAGCTATTGTAATTCATTAAGTTATATAGAAATTCCAAAAACTGTTACTACTATTAGTGATTATGCATTTAATTCATCTAATATAATTTGTTTATGTGAAAATGAATCAAAGCCAAATAATTGGAGTTCTAACTGGTGTGGTAGTGCAACTGTAGTTTGGGGCTTTAAAGAAATGGTTGATTATAATGGTATACGTTATGCATTATCAAATAATAATGATGCTATTGCGGTAGCTCCAGTAGATAAAACACAAACTATATATGAAATTGCAAGTAATGTAAATGGATATGAAGTTTTTAAAGCTAATTTATATAGCTTATTCTATAACAATCAATATGTAGAAGAAATATTTATTCCTAATACTTTAGCAATGGAAATACAAAGCCAAACATTCTATAATTGTGTTAATTTAAGAAGTATTACATTTGAAAAAGATTCACAAATTACTGCTATTGGTGAATATGTATTTTATAATTGTAATAAATTAAGTACAATTATTTTACCAGATTCTTTAACAAGAATAGATTATAGAGCATTCTTTTCTGATAATGGTCAATCTTTATTATCAATGATATATATACCATCTTCAGTTGAACAAATTAGCAATAGAATTTTCTATTTGCCAAATGTTTATAATATTACAGTATATTGTGAAGCTCAATCTCAACCAAGCACTTGGATTACTGATTGGAATTATAGTGAAAATGGTGGAGGTAATTCAAATGTTATTTGGGGTGTTAAAGGATTTGTTGATAACGAAGATTATACATATCAAATTTTGGACGATGGAATTAAATTAATTGCTATTAAATCTAAAATGGAAAATGAATATGAAGTACCTGCAACAATTGATGGATTAACAGTTGCAAGTCTTGGTGCAAGATTATTTAGAAATAATGAAGTTACTTCAATAATTATTCCAGCTTCAGTAACAAATGCTACTTGGGAAACATTTGAAGGTTGCACAGCATCAATTTACCATAAGGCAACTGAAAAACTTCCTGGATGGGATTTCATGGCTGGCGCTGAAAGTCGCATGGTAGTATTTAATTATAAAGAGTTAGGCGAAAATGATGATTACACTTATGTAATTACAAATGATAACGAAGTAATTTTAACTGAAATTAAAAATGGTATTACTGATGTAACATTCACTATTCCATCAAAGATCGAAGGTATGGATGTAATTATGTTTAACAATAATATTATTGGTTATAATGAAAACTTATTAAGTATATTTATTCCTGCAACTATTAAAGAAATGGGAACTGGATACATGAATATTCCTAATGCTTCATTCTATTTTGAAATGAAGGAACAACCTAGTTCATGGAGTAAATATTGGAATTCATCAAATAGACCAGCATATTGGAATGTAAAAGAATTTGGTGAAAATGATGATTATACTTACATTGTTACTAATGATGATGAGGTTATCTTAACATCTATTAAAGGAACAATAGGCGTAACTTATACTATTCCAGAACATATCGATAATATGGATGTTGTTGAAATTGGATCTAGATTATTCTATAATAACGATAAGTTAATTTCTATAGTAATTCCTGATACAATTACAAGAATTGGGGACTATGCATTTTATGATTGTGATAAGATTGCAACACTTGTTTTACCAGAACATATAACATACATTGGTAAATATGCATTCTATGAATGCTCAAACTTAAAAGCTGTTAATGGTGCAAAAGACTTAAATATGATTGATAGTTATGCATTCTATAATTGTAATAATTTACAATCATTTACTGACCCTACAAGCATTGAATATGTAATGGATTATGGTATGTACAATTGTTATAATTTAAATAATATGTTTAATATCAATAATTTGAAGTATGCCGGAAATTATGCATTTTATGAATGCAGAATGAATTACGATGTTAAGTTTACACAAATTGAATATATTGGTTCAAATGCATTTAGAGCTTGCTATAGTATTAAATCATTATATATTTCTGATACATTAACTGAAATTGGTTCATATGCATTTGAAAACTGCTCAAATATGGCTTATGCATATATTCCTGCTAGTGTTGAAAGAGTTGATTATTACGCATTTGGTGATATGAGTAATTTGACGATGTACTGTGAAGTAACATCTCAACCTACAAATTGGGATTATAATTGGACAAGTTATAAAAATAATGTAACTTGGGGTGCAAAAGTTGAAAATGACGGCACATTTATTTACTCTTTAGATAGCTCTAATAAAGCTACAATTATAGGCTTACTAGATAAGACTGTTACTGATTTAGTAATTGATAAAGTTAACGGCTATGATGTAGTGGCAATTGGAAATGGTGCATTTAGAAGGGACAATAATTTATATAGTGTACATATTACATCTAGCGTAAAAGAGATTGGTAAAAATGCATTCACTGATTGTGATAATATTAGATCAATTTATATTGAAGATGGAATAGAATCAATTGGGAATTATGCTTTTAGTAGCATGGATTATTTAAGATGTATAAATGTTCCTGATAGTATAGTATATATAGACGATTATGCATTTGAATCTACTTGGAATGTAAGAATTTATCTTGAATCTAGTGAAGCTGATTCAGCTTATTGGGCTAGCAATTGGAATGCAAATACAAATTATATTTATTTAAATCAAAAGCCTATTAAGCTTGATAATGGTATTATGTATTATATTGATGATAATGATACAGCAGTTGTTATTGGATACATGGATTACAACGCTAAGGAATTGTCGCTTCAAACACTTGAAGGAAAAAATATTTCAAATATTAAAGCATATGCATTTTATTATTTCTATAATTTAGAAAGAGTTGTAATTTACCCTGAAGTAAGTTTAGTAGATGATAGTGCATTTTATGGATGTAGTAATGCAACATTCTGTATAGTTGAATCACAATCATATTATAGTGATATTTATGCTAAATTCCAAAACGGATATAATAATATTTATTTCGATTATGATCCAACAAGAGAAATTATATCTTTAAAATTTACTTCTAGAGATTATGAAAAAGTATTTGATGATGTGTGGTATTACCCTTCATATGATAATGATATTACATTAGAAGGTGAATTAGCTACAGGTGACTGGGTTTCTTACTCATCATGGAATAGTATGTATAATGTAGGCAATTACGAAAGTAGTTTCGGAATTGATATTTATGATGAAAATGGTAACAATGTTACTAAATATTATGATATAACAAAAGTTTATGGTACTGTAAAAGTACTAGCAAGTGAATAATTAATGGAAATTAATTATTAGATTAAAAACTATTGATGGCTCCTTATAAATTAATATTTTAAAAATTTAATTAAGGAGCCATCTCTTTTAAAAATAAAAAGAGAAAGGGAAACTAAAAATAATAAGGTAACTTATTACTTAGGAGGAAAATAAGTATGATAAATAACACATTAGAAGAAAAAGATGAATTATTAGAAAATGAAGAACAAGAAAATGTGTCTGATGATGTTTATCAAAATAATATAGATGAAGAAGAGAAGAGCGAAGATATAGATACTAAAGAACAAGATACTAATGAAGATACTAAAGCAAAAGAAATCGAAGATGAAAAGATGGCATTATATGAAACAACAATTAATACCATATCTCCAGATCTTCCTGGTGAAGAAGGTAAGATTGAAGGAGCTGAAGATGACGGAGAGCTTGCTTTAGAAGACGAAGGCTTTGATTTAGAAAGTCAAAACGAAAACGAAGAAAAAGTCATCAAAAAAGAAAAACAAAAACGAGAAAAGGAAAAGAAAATAAAAGAAGCTTTAGATAAATCCACTCGTAAAAAAAGAATAATTATTAGTATCGTTGTTGCATATTTAGATATAGTATTAGTAGCTGTATTGTTCATTATTGGTATAGATAGAATAATGGAAAAGATTAGTTCTGCTCCAAATATCATTAAAGAACCTTATTTTGCAGTTTTAATTATCTTTATTGTTTTGTTCTTATTAGTAAATATCGTAGGTATTTCACTATTTAAGGATGCAAAAACAATCTCCCCAGATAAGTCTAAATCTTTACTTAAGATGATGGAAGATATGGAAAGTATTGATGGTAGAGGAGAAAATGATAACTTTAACGAAGCAGAAGAAAAGGTTGTATATAGAAATGTTAAGACTATTAGAAGCTTAGATATTAGAAGAGAACATTCTGACTTAATCAATATTGCTTTAGAAAATGGCTTAGTTATTGATAACAAGAGTGCTAGAGAAATATTAGCTAGTATCGCTGGTAATAGACTACTTATCATCAAAGAAGATGATAAAGATTTAAAGATTAAATTAGTTAAAACTTTAAATCAATACTTTGGTTCTGAATTCTATTATACACAAATAAATGATAGTATCGAAAAGCTTGATAACTTATTATGGTCTTATGATAGTAATGGTAGAAACCAAACTGAATTTACTAAATGTTTATCTGATGCTAGACAATTCCCTGATACTATTTGTTTTAATGTTTTAGATAATGTAAAACTAGATTCAGTAAGCAAATACTTTAAAGATTTCTTTGAATTCGTTAAGAATCCTGATTTACCATGTAATGTTAGATTTGGTAGTAGAAGCGTAAATGACGGATTAAGAGAGGTCGCTAGAAACCAATGGTTTATTTTCTTTGTTGGAAAAGAAGATAAAACTATTTGCCCTAGTGAAATCGCAAAATATGCATTTAATTTAGAATTAAAGTTAAAGGCTAAAGCGGATACAGAAGAAGTTACTCCTATTGAACATAAAGTAATTACTTATTCTGAATTATTTGAATGTGTAAATGAATTATACGAAGATAATTTCATTGAAGAAGAAACTTGGAAGAAGCTAGATGAATTTGAAGAATACCTAGCTAAAAGAGGTGAATACTTCGTTGATAATCGTATCGTTAGAGCATTAGAAAGATTTGCGGCTATTTATTTAGGTTGTGAAGGTGATAAAGTTGATATGATTGATGCACTTCTTACTATGAAATTATTATTAATTGCTATTCCTAACGAATATAAGTTATTAGAAACTGATGAAGAAAGTGTTGTTGGAATGGCTGAAAAGATTTTAGGTGCTGATTTTATTGTTAACAGTCAAGTATTACTTAAGCAAATCAATATGAAATAATACAAGGTAGGTAGAACTATGTATTCATTAGGTATGATAATGACTACACTTTCTATCATTGATATATTTACAAGCAAGATAGCATTGCTAATTTATTTATTAGCTTTGATATTCTTAATTGTTTTAGTAATAATATTAATGATGGTGAATGAGTCAAAGAGACAAGATATATATTATATAAATAAGCAAAACAAGATTGATCAATTAAAGGATGAACTTGGAATGGCTGAAGAGGCTGGTAAAGAGCTTAAGGCTAAGAAGAATTTCTTGGATGGTGACAAACAAGATCTAGTTTCAAACCCTAATATACCAGAAAAAGAAGAAATACTAACAGAAGAAGAAAAAGAAGAATTGCATGAAGCAAGATTCTATATGCTAAGTAAGTTAGATTTAGAAAATGAAAAGATAGAAAAACCTGAATATGATGACACAATGGAA
>JAZLLM010000023.1:0-9105 GCA_045598145.1 Bacilli bacterium
ACTTACAAGGAAAAACTAAAAATATATCAATTGGATAATTTAGAATATGCTTTGCTTATAACAGATAATGATGTATACAAAACTATTTTAAAAGATGTATATTGTAATAGGTCAAATTTAATAAAATGTGATATAATAATAAACGAAGAAATAAGTACTATAAAATCTAAGTTAGCATTTATATCCTCTTTATATTTAAAAGAAACTGACGACATAATGAATATAGCGTTTGAACTTATTCAGGTTGTTAATTCACCAGATTATGTTGATGACTTCGTTGTATATCAAAATGGAATAAATATGGATGCTACGTATACATTAAAGGATCTAGATATTGATTTAGAAAATGATATAAACAATATAATAAGAAAAGATGAATAAAAATAATATAAGGGAAGAAATTAAAAAAAATCAATTAAAGCCAGCCTACATTCATGAGGACATTTATGAATACCTTATTAATAAGAAAGTAGGGATTTATATACCGCTTAAAAATGAATTAATGCTTAAATTAGATAATTTAGATGTTAATTTATTATATGTTCCGTATATGAGAAAATATAACAATGATTTAATTATGGAATATCATAAATATACATTTGAACATACAAAAGATGATCTAAATATTAAAAGCACAAATGGAGAAAAAATTGACATTAATAAATTAGATGTGATAATTATTCCTGGTTTGTGCTATAATAATAGAGGATATCGTTTAGGTAGAGGCATGGGATGCTATGATAAAGCATTAAAAAACTATCAGGGATTGATGATAGGTTCATGTTATGATGATAATGTTATTGATTATAAATTCGAAGAAAAACACGACATCAAAGTTGACCTTATAGTAACAAATAAAAGAATTATTAAAATGGAGAAATGATTATGTTTGATTGTATATTATTGATGGCAGGCTCTGGAAAAAGAACTGGTTTAAATTATAATAAAATCAATTATAAGATTAATGGTAAAGAATTATACAAATACTCTTTAGATAAGTTTTTATCTTTAAAAGAAGTTGGAAAAGTCATATTAGCAGTAAATGAAAATGATTATGATATCTTTAAAGATTTAGAAAATGAAAGAATTAAGATATGTATTGGTGGTAAAGAAAGGCAAGATAGTGTATATAATGCATTAAAGCTTGCTACTAGTGATATAGTTTTAATTCATGATGCAGCAAGGCCTAATACAAGCGTTGAAGAAATTTTAGCTGTATACGATAATACAGTTAAATATGATTGTGCTGTATTAGCTAGTCCATGTATTTATGCAATTAAAGAAGTTAAAGATGGATTTGTTACTAAAACAATTGATAGATCAAATGTATATACAATGCAAACACCGCAAGGCGTAAGAAGAGAAATGATGATTAAAGCTCTTGAAAGCATTGATTACCTAATTTATGATGATGTGGAAGCAATTGAAAAAATATATGATATAAAAGCTAAAATTGTTTTAGGAAGTAATGATAATATTAAGCTCACAACAAAAGCGGATTTAAAATATTTTGAATATTTATTAGGTGAAAATAATGAATGAATATAAAGAAAAATATAGAATAGGTCATTCAATGGATACACACCAATTAGTAAAGGGAAGAAACTTGGTACTAGGTGGTATAAACATTCCGTTTGAACTTGGATTGTTAGGACATTCTGATGCTGATGTATTATTACACGCAATCGCTGAATCAATATTAGGTGCTTTATCATTAGGCGATTTAGGAGAAATGTTTTCTGATAAGGATCCTAAATATGAAGGAATTTCTTCAATTTATTTTTTAGATGAAGTATATAAAATAATGAATGAAAAGGGTTATGAAATAAATAATCTTGATACAATTATTTATATTGAAAAACCAATCCTTTTGCCATATAAACCATTAATGAAAGAAAAAATAGCATCTATCTTACATTGTAGTATAGATAAGGTTAATGTAAAGGCAACAAGAGGAGAGGGATTAGGTTATGTTGGTGAAATGAAGGGAATATCTGCAGAAAGCGTTGTAATGCTTGTAAAAAAAGATAAATGATTTTTTAGCTTCAAATCTTAAATTAAAGATGAGAAGCTTTTATTTTTGAATTGCTTATTTTAAATAATTAGTGTATAATATTAATGATTAAAGAAAACATTAGGATTAGGAGATTTCTATGCTAATATTAGTAGGCCCTAGCGCAAGTGGTAAAACCGTAATTGCGAAAAAATTAATAGAGTCATATGGTTTCTTAAAATTTGTAACTACCACAACTAGAAAACCAAGAGTTGGAGAGCTTGATGGAGTTGATTATTTCTTTATTTCTAAGGATGAGTTTTTAGAAAAAGAAAAAAATGATGAATTTATAGAAACAACTCTTTATAATGATAATTATTACGGAACACAAAAGAATAATGTTAGCTTTAATAAAGTATTAATAGTAGATATTAATGGTGCAAATAAATTTTTTGAGAAAATAAAAGACGAAGCAGTTTACTTTTATATTAAAGCTAGTCACGATGTGATAGTGAATAGAATGATAGAAAGAGGAGACGCAAAAGAAGATATCGAAAAGCGTCTTAAAGGTGACTCAAAATATTTTGATATTAAATTATTAAATCATATTGATTATGTAATTGATAATACAAATGAAACAATTGATGATGTTACTAAAGATATTTATAATAAATATATTGAAAGGATAAAAAAATAATGGCATATACTGGAAAGATATATATTGCATATGATGCATTAAATGATAAAGCTTTAATTTCAAAAATAAAAGAATTTCGTCAAAGTGATGGTAGTATATTTGATTTTTACGATGGAAGTAGATTCGTAAAAGATTTAGACAAAGTAAGTGATATTAATTTAAAAGCTTTAATTCAAGAAAATATGGAAGAGGCTGATATTGTATTAGTATTATTAAGTAAGACTTTAAAATCTATGCGTCGTTTTTCTAAATGGCAAATAGAATATGCAATAAGCAAGAATAAGCCAATTATTGTAATGAATAATTCGAGATTAAGAGGAATTGATTACGATGTATGTCCTACTGCTTTAAAAAATCATTTATGTTTAATAATTCCAAATGATGAAAAAGCATTAGAATTAGCTTGTATTAATTGGCCAAAGAGTCATAAAGCTCATCACGGTAATAATGATAAGTTACCTTATCGTTATGATGCTGAGGTATATAAAGAAGTATATTTAGAAAATAAAGAAGAAGGAGAATAAAAATGAGTCAAGTTTTAATTGAAACTTCAGCTAGACATGTTCATGTAACTGAAGAAGCATTGGAAGTATTATTTGGCAAAGGTGCTAAATTAAATGTGAAGAAGGAATTATCTCAACCTGGACAATTCGCATCTTTTGAAAAAGTTGATCTAGTTGGTCCTAAAAAGACAATTAGTGGTGTTTCTATTTTAGGCCCATGCAGAAAAGCTAATCAAGTTGAAGTATCTGCTACAGATGCTAGAACATTAGGTGTTGATGCAGTTGTAAGAGAAAGTGGAGATATTAAAGGTACTCCAGGAATTAAATTAGTAGGTCCAGCTGGTGAAGTTGAAATTTCTGAGGGTGTAATTGTAGCTAAAAGACATATCCATGCTACACCTGAAGATGCAAAAGAATTAGGCTTAATAGATAAACAAATCGTAAGTGTTAAAGTTACTAATGATTGCAGAAGCATCATTTTTGGTGATGTTGTAGTTAGAGTATCTGACAAGTTCAAACTAGCAATGCATATTGATACAGATGAGTCAAATGCTGGTATGGTTGGAAATGCATTTGGTGAAATAATTAAATAAATCAAAATAAACTAGCACAAAACGTGCTAGTTTATTTTTAACTTAAATAACTAAAAAAACTTTAAAAAGACTTGATTATTTTAGTATTCTGATATATAATAATAAAGTCAATTAACGATATGCACCCTTAGCTCAGTTGGTAGAGCAACTGACTCTTAATCAGTGGGTCTGGGGTTCGAGTCCCCAAGGGTGTACCATATAAGAAAAGTCAGGATGATACAATAAATGTCATCCTTTTTCTTTGGCATAAAGGAATAATTCTTCCTATTTGCCAATTATTTATAACTAGAATTCGTTGTTTTAGAGCAGCTATTCTAGTTTTTATTTTGTCTTTAGATATTACATTTACCGAAAGGTCTACAATTTACCGAAAGCCCCTACAATTTACCGAAAGGTCAACAATTTACCGATTGCTCAACTTTTTACCGTAAGCCTTAAATTCTTTAAACTTATTTTAATTAAAGTGATATTAAAGCGACAAAATACAAAAGTATTTAAGTATGCATTGTAGTAATAGTAGTCCGAAGACTTAATTCAAAGCTTTTAATATACAATCAAAGAAAAAGTGCGTTTGATCTTATTTCGCCATTTATTTCGCCAAACAATTGATTTATTTCGCCAAACATTGTATAATTATAATGCTGGAGGTACTCTTATGATTGAAAATGAAACAAAAGAATTTAAAAAGACAACTGGTGAATTAACCGAGGGAATTATTTCTATTGTTAGTATTTTAAATAAACATAGGCATGGTGAGTTATATTTCGGAATGAAAAATGATGGAACACCATTCAAATTTGAAATTATAGATTCTACCTTAAGAGATATATCTAGAAAAATTTACGAGGCTATAAAGCCTCAAATTTTCCCGAAAATTGAAGTTATTTCTGTAAATGGTATCGATATTATAAAAGTAGAATTTTCTGGAGATGATGCTCCATATTCAGCATTTGGAAAATACTATATACGAGTCGCTGATGAAGATAGAGAATTGACTCCAAATGAACTTAGAAAAATAATGATATCAAAAGAATATGAGGAAAATTGGTGTGACAAACTTACATTGCATTCAGCTGCTGATGTAAAAGAAGAATGTTTATTAAACTTTTATAATAGTGCTACCGAATGTGGAAGATTACCTAAAATTGGTTACGATAAAGAATCGTTATTAACAAAGCATAATTTATTAAGAAATGGCCACCTAACAAATGCTGGTGTAATGCTTTTTGCAAAAACAAATCCTATTACTCTAAAACTCGTTGTTTTTGCTACGAGTGAAAGAATTACAATATTGGACATGAAAACAATAAAAGGAAATATTTTTGATTTGATAGATGAAGCTATGGATTTTGTAATCAAAAATATAAGGTGGAAAGTAGTTATCGATGGTGTTACCACTCAAAGAAAAGAAATTCCGGAAATTCCTTTAATCGCTTTGCGTGAAGCTATTATTAATAGTTTTGCTCATGCTAGATACGATGGGAATGTCCAACATGAAATAGATATTTATTCTAATAGAATATCAATCGTAAATCCTGGTTCTTTTGCTAACGAATTTACACCAGCCGATTTCTTTAATAGAAATTTAAAATCGTATCTTAGAAATCAATCAATTGCTGATGTTTTATATCTTTGTAAGGATGTTGAGGCGTGTGGTCATGGGCTTAAAAAGGTTTATCTATTGTGTAAAGAAAACAATGTCAATATTTCTTATATTAATAATGAAAATGATTTTACAATTGAGTTTTCTAGAATTGATAGAAATGAAAATGGCGAATTAAATGGCGAATTAAATGGCGAATTATCAGATGATGAATTCTCTGTTTTATCTATTTTTAAAATAAATAAAAATGCATTAAAAGATGATGTTATTAAGGGAACTGGTTTATCAAGTAGAACAATTGATAGGATAATAAAATCTTTAAAAGAAAAAGAACTTTTAAAAAGAGTTGGTTCTAATAAAACTGGCTATTGGGAGGTTTTAAAATGATAGGAAACACATTTAGCATTACATATAAACCAATAAAACAAATTAAGGATTTGTTATGGTGATAAAACGAATTAATAATTATATAGATTCTAGATTTTCAATGAAAGTATTAAAACAACACGGAGCCTTTGAACTAGATGATATGTTATATGAAGTAGAGATAATCTCTGATTTTGAGGCAATTATTCGTGGTCCAGAGAAACATTTTGAAGAAATAATAGAAGAATTTAGATTTTACTCAGGACACATTACTAAATTTTATAATGATAAGATGAAATGTGTGGCAGAGTTTGATTCAGTGCCTTTATTTCCTGTTGAAATAGCGAGAATACAACCTTCCCAATTTTATGTGGATATTGATAAAAAGAAAGCTGTATCAGAATTTATTAATGATTCAAGTCAAGTAATAATCCCTTTAGTTAAGACGAATGATCAATACATTTCATTAGATGGTCATACTAGATTGGCTGTTGCAATAGATAAAGGTTATAATGAAGTTAGGGGATATATAGCCGAAGGTGGAGAATGGTTAATGAAATTTGTTGATGAAGCTATTAAAAGAGGAATAAAAACACCTTATGATATTAAAGTTTTAAGCCATGAAGAATATGATTTAAAGTGGAACAAATTTTGTGATGAATTATTTAAAACACAACAACTGCACTAGTCAACATAAAGTAGACACTTTTATAATAGCATTACAAACTTAAAATATAAAATTTATAGGGGGTATTCAAAAATACAAAGGGGGTATTCACTTTTTGCTGGGGGTATTCAGTTTGTATCAAAATGATTCTTCTTTGCCATTTAAAAGATACAAAGATGATACATATAAGTATCGTCTTTTTTCTTGTTTCTGTAGGAAAAATAATGAAAAGAGACTAGTTTTGCAGTTTTAAATAGAAATAGAAGTGTCATTTCTGTTATTAAATATTAAAAGATATTCAAAAAATGATAGTTCACACCAGCCGTTAGGACATAGGTGATTTAATTCCGGTTAGGACTAGTACTTATTAATAACGGAAATGATATATTAATTATTTACTTTTCCCATCAAATTGAAAAATATCTGCCAGACTGTCAAACATTTTTCTACTAAAATACATATTAAATTTATACCCAACATCTTGTAATATGCCCAACAATAATGTATAATATAGTTGGGTAATAAAGGAGACCTAATTATGAACATCATAGAAATAATTGAAGAACTATGTTTTTATGAATATGAAAAAGAATGGTTTGAATTTAAAGAAAATTTTGATAATGATGAAGAACTTGGAGAATATATTTCAGCTTTAGCAAATTCAGCTGCTTATTGTGGAAAAAAATATTCTTTTCTTGTGTGGGGAATTAATGATAAAACTCACGAACCAGTTGGCACTAATTTTAATTTTGACAAAAATGCTAAGCATGGTGAACCATTGAAACATTATCTTGAAAGAAAACTATCCAATAATGTTTTTATTGATTTTAATGAAGTAGTTTATAAAGAAAAGAGAATTGTTGTTTTAATAATCAGTGCAGCAAAAACTATTCCCGTTGATTGGGATGGGCAACGATATATTAGAGTTGGTTCAAGTAAAGAAAAAATATCAAAATATCCTGAAAGAGAAGTTTATTTGTTTAAGGTATTAAGAGATGGACTTCCAACAATCGAAAATACAGCATCAAAATACCAAGATTTAACTTTTAATAAATTGTTTGGATATTATGGATCAAAAGGAATAATACTAAAAGAAGAAACCTTTAAAAAGAATCTCGGACTACTTACTGACGATGGAAAATATAATATTCAAGCACAATTATTATCTGATAATTCACAAATACCTTTAAGAGTATCAATCTTTGATGGAGAAACTAAAGCATCAAATTTATTTTCTGTAAGAGAATTTGGTTTTAATTGTTTGCTATATTCTTTAGATGAATTGTTAAGATATGGGGATGTATTAAACATTATTCAAGCAGATGAAAGAAATAGAATTGTTGAAAGAAAAGAAGTATCTCTATTTGAAAGTAAAGCTTTTAATGAAGCAATTATTAATGCAGTTCTTCATAACAAATGGGTTGATGGAAACGAACCAATGATTTCTGTTTTCTCTAATAGAATTGAAATATTATCAAGAGGAACATTAGCTCCAACACAAACATTAGAAGGATTTTTCCTTGGCGAATCTGTTCCAGTAAATGAAAAATTATCTGATATATTTTTGCAGCTTCACTTAAGTGAAAAATCTGGAAGAGGTGTTCCCAAAATTATTGAAACATACGGTAAAGATTGTATTGAATTCAGAAAAAACTCAATTGTTGTAAAAATTCCTTTTAACTGGATTAATGTAGTTGGGAATAAGGTTGGGAATAAGGTTGGGAATAAAAACGAATTAACAAATAATAGACTGCAAATATTAAAAGAAATAAGAAACAATCCTAATATCACAACTGTTCAATTGGCTAGTATTCTATGTATTAGCGAAACCGCTGTTGATAATAATCTAAAATATTTGAAGCAACATGACTACATAAAGAGAAATGGATCAAACAAGACTGGCTATTGGGAAATATTAAAATAATTTGTTTTGGAGGCTAATGATGTATATTTTTGTTGGGATAAATGTTGATAAAACATTAGAAAATATTGGAAGAAAAGTTAACGAGATTAATGATAATTTAGGTTATGAACACTCCACTCTTCCATTACATATTTCATTAAAAATGTCATTTGAAATTGATGATGGAAAAGTCAAAAATTGCATTAAGATACTAACGAATTATTTTAAAAAAGTTAAACCATTTATCATTTATCCAAAAGGAATAGAAAACGAGGATGTTATTGTTTGGCTTAGAATGAATAACAATGATCAAATAGATAGTGTTCATTTGGATTTAATTAACATTATTGAGAAACAATTTAGTACTGCTCCTCACGAATATGATCTTGATTATAAATTTCACACGACTTTATTTATGAGTGATGACGTAGATAAAAATAGAAAAGCTTTTGAAATGATTAAGAATTGTGATTTTCCTATGGAAATTAATGCTGATACAATTATTATCGGTACATCACAAGACGGTACAATTGGCACATATTGTGTTTATAAGGAAATACAACTAAAATGAGTGAAATATGCCCAGGCTCGTAGAGATTTGAACTATTCGAAATTAGTGTTTGATGTATCATATCCGTTACAAACTGCAAAAAAGGACGTATCATATTTGTTACTTAAAGACATTTAAGAAGCATAGGTTTGATACTCGTGATCAAGCCTTTTTTCATAGTTAAATAAGGGTTTAAATCCCGATTTGGGTATGTTAGAAGAACCATTTTG
>JAZLLM010000024.1:0-18591 GCA_045598145.1 Bacilli bacterium
AAATTTTTAAATAAATATCTATAAAAATGAGTATTTTTAATACTCATTTTTTTATATGGTTTACTTTTGTTAGTTAATATGATATAATAAATTAAAATGAAAGGAGTATTTATATGAGAAAAATACTCGATAATAATGTAATTAAAAAAATATTATTAGTAATTTATGATTACATTTTTGTTTTTGGCTGTGGAATATTATCATTATTGCTTATTGAATTTGAAGATTTTCAAAAATATGCAAAAATATATTTATTATATAGTGTATGTATGGCTTTTGTTGTAGTAATAATTAATGCCTTGTGCGGACTATATAATAGTTTATGGAAATATGCAGGTTTAACTGAAGCAATTAGAATAGGAATATCTGGAATTACTACTATTATAATTGGTGGTATTTTCAAATATTCATTACAATCTTCATTGTCAACTAGCATTTTTATGAACTGGGTTATTGTAGTAGCAATATTACAAGTATTCTTTATCGCTATGCCTAGATATGGGCTTAGAATATATAGATATATTTCTAAATATCATACAAAAACTAAATTAAATTTTAAACGTACAATGATAATTGGTGCTGGTGATGCTGGTTTAGGTATTATTGATGAGTCATACGTTTCAACTAAATTAAATATTTTACCTATTTGTTTAATTGATGACGATGTAAATAAAAAAGGTACCAAAATTCATAATGTTCAAGTTTTAGGAAATCGTTACGATATTCAAAAACTTGCAGCTAATTTATCAATAGATTTGATTATTTTAGCTTTACCTTCAGCATCAAACAAAGATAAGAGTGAAATATTAGACATTTGTAAAGATACGAAATGTCAAGTTAAAATACTACCTGGTACAGAGAGTATTTTAAGTGGTAAGTCATTACTTACTGGATTAAGAGATGTAGAAGTAACCGACTTATTAGGTAGAGATCAAATTAAAGTAAATTTAGACGAAATAATGGGATATATTGAAAATAAAGTAGTACTAGTAACTGGTGGTGGAGGTTCAATTGGCTCTGAGTTATGTAGACAAATAGCAAGTCATTCTCCTAAACAACTTATTATTTTTGATATATATGAAAACAATGCTTATGAAATTGAACAAGAATTAAAACGTAAACTACCAAATTTAAACTTATTAGCTTTAATTGGAAGTGTTAGAGATAAAGGAAAATTAGATGATTTGTTTAATAAATATAAACCTAATATTGTTTTCCATGCTGCTGCACATAAACATGTTCCACTTATGGAAACAAGTCCAAATGAAAGTGTTAAAAATAATGTATTCGGCACATTAAATTGTGCAAGAATGAGTGATAAATATGGTGTTGAGAAATTCATTCTTATAAGTACCGATAAAGCTGTTAACCCAACTAATGTTATGGGTGCTACAAAACGTATTTGTGAAATGATTATTCAAACTATAGCAAAAAATTCTAATACTGATTTTGTAGCTGTTAGATTTGGTAATGTATTAGGTTCTAATGGTTCAGTAATTCCTTTGTTTAAGAAACAAATTGCTGCTGGTGGACCAGTTACAGTAACACATAAAGACATAACCAGATTCTTTATGACTATACCAGAAGCAGTAAGTTTGGTATTACAAGCTGGGGCATATGCACATGGTGGAGAAATATTTGTACTTGATATGGGTAAACCAGTTAGAATTTATGACTTAGCTACAAACCTAATTAAGTTAAGTGGATATACTCCAAATGTTGATATGATGATTGAAATTACAGGCTTAAGACCTGGTGAGAAGTTATATGAAGAATTATTAATAAGTGAAGAAGGACTTCAAAAAACTGATAATAATCTAATATATATAGGTAAGCCAATCGTTTTGAATGAAGAAACCTTATTTAACGATTTAGATAAATTGTATGAAGCTGCATATAGTGAAACAACAGAAATGAAAAAATTAATTTCTGAACTTGTTCCTACATACAAAATTGACAAAAGATAATTAAACGAAAGATTTTTTCTTTCGTTTTTTCATATATACGAACTTTTTTTGCAAAAAATTGCATTATATATATTGATTATTTGTTTTAATCAATGTATAATATTAGTAGATGGGATTTTTAATTATTTGCCCATCAAACCTATCGAAGGAAGGCTGCATTGTTCCTGGCAGCCTTTTTTATTTTGCTTTGAAACTTTTTTGTATTATATCTTGTATTATTATATGAACATTCAAAGGAGTTAATAAAAATGAAAAAAATCAAAAAGATATGTTTAATTATAATGTGTGTTTTTACAATAGGTTTAGTTGCTTGTAAATCTTCTGAAGTTATAAATGTTAATAAAGAAAAAAACCTTCCTGATACTGAAATTATTTTTGATAATAGTGTAGTAATTCATAAGGGAGAAGGGAAAGAAGTAGATGTGTGGAGTTCTATAGAAAAATATCCATATATATCGTATCCAAAAGGCGACTTTTTAGAAGATGATATAGTAGTAAGTTCTATTAGTCCTGAAGATTTTGGGTTTTATTATGATGGAATAACTACTTATACACATGGTTTATATTCAGATTATTTTGAGGATATTCATTTTTACAATCAAGAAACAATTGAACCTGGGCAAATTACAGCATCAGTTTTGTTTGATAATGATGACTATGATTATTGGTTGTCTTTACAAGAAAAAGGTCAAGATAGTGCAGGAATATTTAATTCATATCAAGAAAAGTATAATATAGTAAATAATAGAATAACACTAAAAATCAATGGTGTAAAAAAAGCACAAGTTACGTTATATGGAGAAAATAATGAAATTGAATGGGTATCATATGCTGATAAGAATGGTGTTTGTTACTTATTTAATTCAGAAGAAAGAGAAGAATATAAGGTAAATATTAGCTATTTAGATAGTGAAGGGGAAGTTAAAAATGCTGATTACACTGTTAAAAATAATGATAAAATAAGAATTAATGATGAGTCAGAAGAATATGATATTATACAATTAATGTTTATTATTGATACAACAGGATCAATGATGGATGAAATTGATTATTTAAAAGCAGAAATAAAAGATGTAATCGAAAGAATAAAAGAAAAGAACACTTGTAAAATTTATTTATCAATAATGTTATATCGTGATACTACAGATTTATATATAACTAAATATTATGGGTTTACTGACGACATAGATGCACAAGTTAATAATTTAAGCCCAGAAAGAGCAGCTGGTGGTGGAGATTTCGAAGAAGCAGTTCAAATTGCTTTTGAAGAAGCAACTGAAAAGCAATGGCTTGACATTCCATCAACAAAAATAATTATTCACGTAGCTGATGCACCATCTCATGATAGTGACGTAGATAGTTGGATGAATTCAGTTAAAAAATTAGCTAGTAAAGGTGTTAGAATAATTAATGTAGCTAGTAGTGGAATTGATAAAAAGACAGAATATTTATTTAGAAATGAATGCATATTAACTAATGGTTGTTATGTATATCTAACAAATCATTCACATATTGGTTCATATCATATTGATGCTACTACATCAGAAAAAGCAGAAGTAGAATATTTAAATGATTTACTTGTAAGATTAATTGATGGTATGTATACCGGCACATATGAAGAAGCTATTAATTATAATCAAGTAGTTAAAGGTAATTAGTTTATTAAAGTTTAAAGTATTTTTATACTTTAAACTTTTTTTAAGCCAATAATTAAAATGTTTTAGTATAATAAAAGCGTAAAGAGGAAGAAAAATCATGAAAAAAATATATGCATTTTTATTATTAATTTTATCATTGTGTTTGTTTGCATGTACATCTAATGAGGAAGCAATAAATTTATACATTGATGGAAATTTATACAGAGAAATAAATATGAATGAGTACACTATAGACAGTCTTAATGTTAGAGAAAAGAAGAACACTTTGTTTGATGGATGGTATACTGATTCGGATTATGAAGAAAAATATGAATTTGAGGTTTCAAGTTCTAGTTTAAATCTATATGGAAGATATCTTAAAGACTCATGTTTAATATCTTTTGAAAGTAATGGCGGTACACCAATAGAATCCTATATAGTAAAATGTGGTGTAAAGATTTCAGAACCTTTACCTCCAACAAAAACAAACTATGAATTTGATGGATGGTATTGTGATCCATATTTAACTAGATTATATGATTTTGACACTGTTATAACTGGTTCAAAAACTTTATATGCAAAATATAGAGCATCTGAAAATCATTATGTAGAGATAAATTATATTTTAGGCGATATTGAACATTACGACACTAAAAAGGATTTATATAACGCTTTTATGGGTGAGTTCTATGATTTCTTAAAGAATAATACAGATTGTGATTTAAGTGAATTTAGTAATAAAGAACAATTCTTAGATTTTTGTTCAAAATGGGAACAAGATGGTAGAAGTGAGTGCTACTTTATGGGTGATAGATTTGCTAAATATTTCTTGCAAGGTAAAGAAGGTAGTAAAGTAAATAATCAACCAACTACTATGTTTATTGGCTATTGCTATCATAATGGAAAATTTTTAGATTTTATTTCTCATTTAGAAGTTTTCTTCTCATATTGGAGATATGATGAAGGCTGTGATGAATATGGTCCAGTAAATTCATATGATTTATATTATAATTCATGGGCTGCAATGGTTGATACTGCGAAGTTTTTCTATTTTACTGCAGATACTTTACAAACCAAATATGCTTGGTTTAATAGTTCAAGAGTAAAAGAAGCTTTAGATAATATTCCTTGCGTATTTAAACCAGATCTAAAGTCTACTAAAATTTATGAAGCTACAAAATTACCTACAACTCTTGCATCATTACCATTTGAAATAGCAGGATATAAAGATGAGGCTGGTAATATATATACTGAAATTACTAATGAATTCATTGATAATAATTTGAATAAGACAATTAACTTATATATTATTAAAAAATAGATAGTACTTTTGTACTATCTATTTTTGTAATTATAGTGAAAACATCTACTTTTTATAAGTGTATATGCTTCATTAGGGTAATTAGTAACTATTGCGTCACATCCTTTAGTGTATAAACATTTAATCATATCATCGGTAGTATTAACTGTCCAAGGTATTACTCTAATGTTTTTTCTATGCATTCTCTTTGTATAATTTAAAATTAATATTTTGTAATATGGTGATACGCAATCACATTTGCATTTCTTAATTCTTCCCCATGGGAATACTTCAGTGTATCTAGTGATAAAATATGGTCTAGGAGATGGACAACCTAATAATAAAATAGTTGTGACACTTTTATCTATCTCTTTTATTTTCTTGATTGATTCATCATAGAAACTTCTAATATAGAATTCATCAGTATTTAAAGTAGATATAACAACATTATATATTTCTTGTTCATATCCTTCTTCTTTAATTTCGATATCGATGCCAATGCGTCCTTTCACAATATTAACAGCTTCGTTTAATGTTAATAAATTATAACCTAGTATATTAGTTTTTTTGCATAAATCATCATAAGTATTTTCTGATATTACCATTCCGTCAATATCTGCATCATGATTAATAATGATTATATTATCTTTAGTACGCCTTACATCACATTCAATAGAATCAGCCTTTACTTCAATTGCTTTTTCAAATGCTTCTTTAGTATTTTCGAATCTTACTAATCCACTTGCTCCTCTATGAGCAATTATCATTTTATTATATTGTTGTTTCATATGAATCACCACTCTTTTTAGTATTATACAAAAGAATTTAATAATAGTCAATAAAGATTATTATTTCATTAGTATTTGATATCTTAAGTTAATAATGGTAAAATATAGATATTGTTAGGTAGAAAACATGAAGAAAATAAGTATAGTATTATTATTGATAAGTATCATATTTTTAATATCGTGTGGAAATAAGGCGAAAGAGTATGAATATACTTTAGACGAAGTATTTAGTGTTATGCCATATATTAGAATCCAAAGTGATATTAAGATTAATGATAGTGATATCTTAAATGATATAAATAAAATATTAAAGGACTTAGATGATAAGTTTAATATAAATAAAGAAGCCTCTTTAATTAATAAAGTAAATAATTCATCAATAGATAATAAGATTAAATGTGATGAGGAATTTATTGATGTTTTAAGTAGTGCAATTAAGGTAAGCGAAAAAACAAAGATTGACGATAAAGCGTTGTATGATGTTACGATTTATCCAGTTTTTAATTATTGGAATTTTAATAATAGATATTATTCAAGAAGTTTAATTAAATATGATATCGAAGAAATTATCGATGAAGATACTTTAAATGATTTACTTAAATTAGTAAATTATAAATATATTATAATAGAAGATGATTATGTTTATTTAAGCGAAAAAGGAGCAAAAATTGACCTAGGTTCTATTGTAAAAGGTTATGCTTGTGATAAAGTGAGAGAGTACTTAGTAAATATAGGCGTAAATGCTGGGATAATAAATATTGGTGGAAACATATTGTGTTTTGGTTATCCAGTTAAAAACAATAACATAAGTACTTGGAATGTAGGAATTGCTACACCTTTTAATGAAACATTACCAAATGATATGAAACACCTTCTATATTATAAATGTGAAGATTATAATACTTTTGTGACTAGTGGTATTTATGAAAGATATATAATGGGTGATGATGATATAATGTATCATCATATAATAAGTCCAATAACTGGTTATCCAATCGATAATGAACTTGCATCAGTGACTGTATTAGGTAATATATCTTCAATGGAAGCAGATGCTTTATCTACTGCTATCTTTGCTTTAGGATTAAGTGATGGATTAAATTATGCTAACGAAAATAATATATCGTGCATTTTCATAAGTAAAGATAAAAAAATATATTTTAGTAATAGTGTAAATGAAGATAATATTGTCTTTAATGATAGTATTAAAGATTATGTTAAAGGTGAAAAATATGAATAGTCAAAAGTTTCCTAAAAAAGAAGCATTGTTTACAAACAAAATAGATATTTTATTTAATAATCGAGATTTTGAAGAAATAGCAAACTTACGTAACGAGATATTTACAAATATTGAATTTTATAAGAATACAAAAGTAATTTATAAAATTATTTATTCTATCTTTTTGTGTAAAGCTTATGAAGAGGTAGTTACTTTTGCCTGTGAATTAAAGAAAAATGATATAGAAAAGTTAGAATATCATTTCTTTGTATTAGTATCATTAATAGCTTTAGATGATATTTATATGGCTAAAAGCTATATAAATAAAAGCAAACTTCTAAATAATTCAGTCATTAATGATAGGATAAGTATTGATGGAGCTAATTATTCTAATATTCTAGTAAATGAAAATATTGACGAAATTCCTTGCATGTTAGTTTTGAACTTAATAAAACAATATGATATCGAAGGTATTAACGAAGATAATGCCTTAGTATATAAATATTATGAGATGATTGATGCTATTTATTCTTTTGGTTATTCAAACGAAATAATAAGTTTTATGACTAATATTGGAAGTTTTATTTTTGATGAAAAATTAAATAGTAATTAAGCATAGTATTAAGAAAATATTTAATTCTTGCAAAAAATGGTATTATAGAGTATAATATTAAAAGTATGAAAAAGATAATAATAAAACGCGGAGGTTTTTAAAATGAGTGTTAAAGTTGAAAAATTATCAGGATGCAAAGTAAAATTAGATTTCACACTAGCAGTTGAAGATTTTGATGCTGCATTAGATGTAGCTTTTACAAAGGTTGTAAAAGATAAAGAAGTTAAAGGTTTCAGAAAAGGAATGGTACCAAAATCTGTTTTCTTAAAGATGTATGGTGTTGAAAGCTTATATAACGAAGCTTTAGATGAAGCTATTAATAAAGCATTTATCGAAGCAATTCAAAAGAAAAAATTAGAAGTTGTTGGTGAACCAAAAGTTGATATCAATTTTGAAACTTTAGGCCAAGGTAAAAAATTACAATTTACTATTGAAGTTGAAGTATATCCAGAAGTTACTTTAGGTGCTTACAAAGGATTAGAAGTTGAAAAAGAAGAAGTTAATGTTACTGAAGCAGATGTTAATGAATACATTGATAGAATTTTAAAACAACATGCTGAATTAGAAGTTGTAGAAGATGGCGCTTTGGAAAATGGTGAAACAGCAGTATTTGATTTTGATGGTAGTGTTGATGATGTTCACTTTGAAGGTGGGAAAGCTGAAAACTATTCTTTAGAAATCGGTAGTGGTCAATTTATTCCTGGATTTGAAGAACAAATGGTCGGAATGAAGGTTAACGAAAAGAAAGATATTTTTGTTAAGTTCCCAGATGATTACCAAGCTGAAAACTTAAAAGGTAAAGAAGCTAAATTCGAAATCGTATTACATGAAATTAAGAAACGTGTAGTTCCTGAATTAACTGATGAATTTGTTAAAGATGAATTAGAAATTAAAGAAGTTACTAATGTAAGTGAATATAAAAACTATATTACTGAAATTATTACAAAAGAAAAACAAGAAGCTAGCGATAATAAGTTTGCTGATGATGTAATTACTTTAGCTATGGATAATGCTACTGTTGATGTACCTGAATCTATGGTTGATACAGAAGTTGATCATCAAATTAAGCAATTAGAACGTCAAGCTAAGATGTATAATATGCCAGTTGATACATTACTTAAATATGCTGGTTTAGAAAGCTTAGAAGTTTATAAAGAAAATGTTAGACCTAGCTGCCTATATAGCGTAAAACAAAGAATAGTATTTGATGCTATTGCTAAAGCTGAAAAGATTAAAGTTACTGAAAAAGATTATAATAATGAAGTAAAAGAAATTGTTAAAGAAACTGGAAAAACTGAAGAAGAAGTTAAGAAAGTTTATACTAAAGATGCTATTACTCCATATATTGAATTACAAAAGGCTATTAAATTAGTTAAAGACACAGCAGTAAATAAAAAAGTTGAAGTAGTTGAAGCTAAATAATTAAGTGAATAAAGAAGGAGGATGCAACGATGGCAGATGAAGAAAAACAATGTGTTTGTTCTTTTTGTGGTTTACCTGGAAGTGATACAAGACGCTTAATCGAAGGTGATAATTGTTTTATTTGTGAATCATGTATTAGTGTTTGCTATCAAATGTTGAATCCTAGCCAAGATGAATTTGTTTTTGAAGAAAAGGAAGATGAAGAAGATACTTTTGAATTAAACTTAACTCCGAAACAAATCTATGATAAACTTTGTAATTATGTAATTGGTCAAGAATACGCAAAAAAAGTATTGAGTGTAGCGGTATATAATCATTATAAAAGAGTGCAAAATAATCTATATCAAAATAGTGATGTGGATATCGAAAAAAGTAATGTATTGTTATTGGGTGGTACAGGCTCTGGTAAAACACTTTTAGCTAAGACATTGGCTAAAATACTAAAAGTACCATTTGCTATTGCTGATGCTACATCATTAACACAAGCTGGATATGTTGGTGAAGATGTTGAAAATGTATTATTACGTTTACTTCAAGCAGCAGATTACAATCTTGAACTTGCTCAAAAAGGTATAATATATATAGATGAAATTGATAAATTAGGACGTAAAGGTGATAATGTATCAATTACAAGGGATGTAAGTGGTGAAGGTGTTCAACAAGCATTACTTAAAATATTAGAAGGCACTGTAGCTAATGTTCCACCTGGAGGCGGAAGAAAACATCCACATCAAGAATTCATACCTTTTGATACAACTAATGTATTATTTATTTGTGGAGGAAGTTTTGAAGGAATTATTGATGTAGTCAAATCAAGATTAGGAAGTAAGGTTATTGGTTTTGATTCAAGTAGAATAAGTAAAGAAATTAATGATAATGAAGCATATGAAAAAGTAAATCATGACGATGTACAAAAGTTTGGAATGATACCTGAATTATGTGGAAGACTTCCTGTAATTGCTGCATTACGAGAATTAACAATACCTGAACTAGTTAGAATTTTAACTGAACCTAAAAATGCTTTGATTAAACAATATCAAACAATGTTTAAAATGGAAAGTGTAAATTTAAAATTTGAGGATGATGCACTAACTGAAATTGCAAGAATTGCCTTTGAGAAGAAAACTGGAGCACGTGGTTTACGTGCAATTATAGAAAATATAATGCTCGAAATAATGTTCAATCTTCCTGAAGAGAAAAACATTAGCGATTGTATAATTACTAAAGATGTTATTTTGAAAAAGGAAAAACCAATAATTATTTTAGAAAAAGAGACAGCTTAGTAATGCTGTCTTTTATGCTCTTTTATTGTTTTAGGAGAAGTTATGCAAAGATATTCAATAAATAAAATTACATATGACTATTTAGAACTAACACTAGTCTATTCTAAAGAAGAATACTTAGATATTATTAATAAGAAAGAGATTAATATTAAAGATTTAGATGTAGAGTTATCTAATATAAGTTTTGATCGTATAAACTTTTTGTTTGGTATTTCATTTGATATTTATAATGTGGTAGGTGATGCTTTATTACGTTCAGCTACACCTAGTGTAAAGATTTTAAATGAGGATAGTGAAGATGAAATAGTATGTGTTTGTTCAGTACCGATCATTAGCGAATTTTATTTTAATGTTCCCACATTAAAAAAAGTAAAAAGTAAATGTAAAGAAATAGTTATTGAAGATGAATTTTTAGAAAAAATGATCGGTAATATATTGATAAATAATGGCTACTATACTAGAAAGATAGTAAGTGAAAGTAAAGAAAATACTGAAATATTTATTGATTTTAACGGACGTATTAAAAAAGTAAGTGAATTAATTGAAGAAGATGAAAATAGTTTATTATCATCTACTTTAAATAAAAAAGTTGGCGATGAGATTATTTTGAAAGATAAAGTAGGTTCAGTTAACTCATACAAAGTTTCTAATATTGTGGAATTAAAACCACTAGTATTGACCAATGACATTGTTTGTAAATTAAATTTTGAAAATTCTAAAGATGTACAAACTTTTAAAGAAACATTACGAAAAGTATATAAAGACTTTTTGTCATTTAGTCAAATTATTGGAGTAGCTTATAATGTGATGAAATCAACAAATGATGTGAAGATATCAAAATACACTTTAGAACATTATAAAACTGATAGAACAATTAATAAAGAAGATTATTCAAATGAGAAATTATATGATATAATTAAAGAAGATATAATAAATCAAAAAATTGAAGATGTTTGCGATAATAATAATTATGATTGGCATAAATTAGACAATTATATGAAAAAAGAATTTGAACTGTTCTCTCTTCAAAAAGGTATTTATACTTTTGATTTTGAAGACTTTGTTATGAATAGATCGATTGAAATGCAAATATATACAATTATTGATGAAATGGAGGAGTAAAATGCTTATTAACGATATTGAAATTACTACTGCGACACTACCCGCTATTGCTTTAAAAGGTATAATTCCTTTACCTAATAATGAAATAAGAATCGATGTCGTAAGACTAGATTCTAAACTTTCTATTAAAGAAGCATTAAGAAGCGAAGATAAATATATAGTGTTGCTTGTACAAAAAAATTTTACGACTGAAAAAATTAATCCTCAAGATTTAAATCCTGTTGGTGTTGTAGCACAAATTATGCAAAGTGATGAAGTTAATGGTATATTAAAATTAGTAGTTCGTGGAATTATAAGATGTGATGTAACAGACTATATTAACGTTTTACCTTTCATGCGTGTTAATGTAACAACTAAACCTTATGTAAGCACTGATGTTGCTGCTGAAGTTGCATGTGTTAGAATGCTAATAAAAGAATTAGAAGAAAGTGGACCTAGATTATTTAAGAAGAATCCAAATTTAATAAAGCAAGTTTCAAATGGAGTTACAGCGGATAAACTTTGTGATTTAATTGCTTTTAATTTAACTATGGAATTTAATCTTAAAATTAGATATCTAAATAATCCATTAGTAAGTGAAAGATTAACATATGTTTTAGAAGATTTAAAGAGAGAAAAATACCTTGCATCAGTTGAAGACTCAATTGAACAAAAGGTAAGAGAAAGCATCAACGAAAGTCAAAAAGAATATTATTTACGTGAAAAGATGAAAACTATTCAAGAAGAATTAGGTGATAAAGCGCGTAAAGATAGTGAAATAGATGAGTTAAGAAAGAAAATCCTTGATGCAAGAATGCCAAAAGATATTAAAGAAAAAGCATTAAACGAGTTAGGTAGATATGCTAATTTTGGTATAAATAATGCAGAAAGCGGAATGATTAGAACTTATTTAGATTTTTTAATTGATATCCCTTGGTATAAAGAAGCATATCAACAAGATGATATCAAAAAGGCTAAAGAACAATTAGATAAAGATCACTATGGACTTGAAAAAGTAAAGGAGAGAATATTAGAATATTTAGCTGTATGTATCATGACTCAGCATTCTCCTCAAGCCATACTTTGCTTAGTTGGCCCACCAGGAGTTGGTAAAACATCTTTAGCTAAATCAATAGCTACTGCTTTAAATAGACCATTTGTAAAACAAAGTTTAGGTGGAGTTAAAGATGAGAGCGAAATAAGAGGACATCGTAGAACTTATATCGGAGCTTTACCTGGAAGAATTTTGCAAGGCATGAAAAAGGCAAAGGTTGTTAACCCCGTATTTTTATTAGATGAAATTGATAAATTATCTAGCGATTATAGAGGTGACCCTGCAAGTGCCATGCTTGAAGTTTTAGATAGTGAACAGAATAAATATTTTAGTGATAACTATTTAGAAGAAAGCTATGATTTAAGTAAAGTATTCTTTATTACTACAGCTAACTATTTAGAAAATATACCAGCTGCCTTAAGAGACCGTTTAGAAATCGTTGAATTATCTAGTTATACAGAATTTGAAAAATTTGAAATAGCTAAGAGGCATTTAATTAATAAACAATTAGATTTAAATGGTTTGAGTAGATGTGATTTTGAATTAACTGATGAAGCTATTTGGAGAATAATTAGAGAATATACTATGGAAGCTGGTGTACGTGAATTAGAAAGAATTATAGGCACACTAGTAAGAAAGAGCATTAAATCAATTTTAGAAGGAATAATTACTAGAGCTAAGATTGATGAAAATAATTTACAAGAATGGCTTGGAAAAGCAAAATACACTTATACAAAAACTGATGAGATTGACCAAGTTGGTATAGTAAATGCTTTAGCGTATACACAATATGGTGGGGATATAATGCCTATTGAAGTAACTTATTATCCTGGAAATGGCGCATTAAACTTAACTGGTAAATTAGGTGATGTAATGAAAGAAAGTGCATATTCTGCATTAAGCTTTGTAAAGAGTCATGCAAAAGATTTGAATATCGATTCTAAATTATTTAAAGAAAATGACATTCATATAAATGTTCCTGAAGGAGCAGTTCCAAAAGATGGACCATCAGCAGGCGTTACACTTGCAACAGCTATTGCATCAGCCTTTACTAATAGACCAGTAAATCATTTATTGGGTATGACTGGTGAAATAACTTTAAGAGGTAGAGTATTACCAATTGGTGGTTTAAGAGAAAAGGCAATAGCTGCTCACAGAAGTGGTTTAAAAACTATAATTATTCCAAAAGAAAATTTAAAAGATGTGGATGATATTCCAGAATCAGTTGCAAAAGAATTAGAAATTATAGGCGTAAGTCAAGTAAATGAAATATTAAGCATTGCCTTAAAATAATGTTTAAATATTAACTTTAATAAAAATATGCTTGAAAATTTAATCATTTTATGATAAAATATATGCGTTAATATTGGAATTAGTTATATAACTATATATATTTGGAGGAAACAAATGACTTTTTGGGATGTTTTATTATTAATTGTTTCATGTTTATTAATAACAATTATTATGTTACAAGAATCAAGTGAAGATGCTACAAACGCATTTACTGGTGAAAAATCAGATTTATTCGCTAACAAGAAGGAAAGAGGATTAGAAGTTTGGATTAAGAGAGTAACTTCTTGTCTATCAATTATCTTCTTTGCATTATCAGTAGTTTGTGCATTTTTTGTAAAATAAAAATAATAAAAATAGGCCCTAATAATGGCCTATTTTTTATGTTTTATATAAAATAAAAAGAAAGGAGAAAAGTATGCTTGAATTAAAAGAAGAAATATTAAAACTTTTAGCTTTTAATAATTTTTTGTCATATGATGATATTAAGCTAGAACTTAAAACAAATGATGATGAATTAGTTAACGCATTAGATGAATTAGAAAAAGAATACATTATTCATAAAAGCAAGAAGAATAAATTTGGTCTTTTAGAATCTTTTAATTTGTATGTTGGGAAAATACAATTAAAAAAGCAAGGATACGGTTTTTTCTCTTCTTTAAAATTAAATGATGATGTATTTATACCTATAGATGAATTAGATAATGCTTTAGATGGTGATACTGTTTTAGCATGGGTAGAACCAACTTTAAATGACTCTAATAAAAGAAAAGAAGGATCAGTAGTTGAAGTAATAAAACATAATAATAATTTAATATGTGAAATATATTATGATGAATATACTAATAAAAAGAAGATATATTGTAAAACATATCCATATGTTATTATTAATGTTGATTATAAAATTTATGTGCCTGGTGATGTAGTGTTAGTTAAAGTTAATGATGTTGATTTAATTAAAAGAAACACGATATATGGTGAAATTATTGAATCATTAGGTAATTCTAATGATGTGGGGATTGACGTAAAAGCTGTGTGCTATCAATATGGAATTACTCCTGAATTTAGTAGTGAAGTTATTAAAAATATTGAAGATATAAATAATGCTTATTTACTAAATAAAGATGTAGAAATTAGCAAACGTAAAAGAATTAATAAAACAATAATCACAATTGATGGTGAAGATGCTAAAGATTTAGATGATGCTATTAGTTTAGAAAAATTAGGCAATGGTAATTATTTGCTTGGTGTTTATATTGCAGATGTAAGCTATTTTGTCACAAAAGATAGTGAAGTAGATAAAGAAGCTTTAAATAGGGGAACAAGTGTGTACTTAACTGACCGCGTTGTACCTATGCTTCCACATAAGTTATGTAATGACTTATGTTCTTTAAACGAAAAAGAAGATAAGCTTGCAATTGCCTGTGAGATGGAAATTAATAATCAAGGCAGCGTAATGAATAGTGATATTTTCGAGTGTGTAATATCATCAAAACATCGAATGACTTATACTATAGTAAATAAAATTATAGATGATGAAATTGATGATAATATTAAATCTGAATATAGTGATGTAATAGACATGATAAAGAATATGAATAATCTTAGCCATATTTTAAATGGAATGAGAGAAAGAAGAGGAAGCTTAACTTTTGATATTCCTGAGGCTAAAATTATAGTAGATGAAAAAGGAACACCTATTGATGTAATAAAATGTGAAAGAGGAGAAGGTGAAAAATTAATAGAAGAGTTTATGTTAATAGCAAATGAAACAGTTGCTCAAACAATAACTAATATGTCACTTCCTTTTATATATAGGGTACATGATGAACCTAATTCATTAAAACTAGAAAAATTCAAGAGAGTCTTAAAAAATACTAATTATAAGATTAATTCAAAAAGTAAAAATATTAATGCTTTAGCTTTGCAAAATCTATTAAATCAAATTAATTCAGAAGATTCTATGATAAGTACTATGCTTCTTAGGTTGATGGCAAAAGCAAAATATAGTAATATTAATATTGGTCATTTTGGCTTAGCTAGCTCCTGTTATACACATTTTACTTCTCCAATTAGACGTTATCCTGATTTATTAGTTCATAGATTATTAAGATTATATTTATTTAATAATGATTTTTATACTAATTATGATAATAAATATGAAATAGATTTATCTAATGAGATAGCATCAATAGCAGAATTATCAAGTGAAAAAGAAGTAAATGCTACAATGTGTGAGTATGAAGTAGAAGATATGAAAAAAGCAGAGTATATGGAAAATCATTTGCTAGAAACATATCAAGGTAAAATCACTTCGGTTACAAATTTTGGCTTCTTCGTAACTCTAGATAATACTATTGAGGGTTTGGTTCATGTAAAAAGTCTTAGAGATGATTATTATGAATACAATGATTTCAAAATGGCAATAATTGGTAAAAGAACTAATAAAATATATAAATTAGGTGATAAGTTAACTATTAAGGTAGTTGGCGCAAGCAAAGAAGATAAAGCTATCGACTTTGAAGTTATTAATGTAAGTGCTGGAAAAAATAAAGCAAGTATGCTAAAATATAGTCAAGTAAAATATAGTGGTAAGAAAAATGGCAAAACAGGAAGAAATAAAAATCGTCGCAAGAAATAAAAAAGCTAATCATGATTACTTTATTCTTGATACATTGGAAGTTGGAATTGTATTAACGGGTACAGAAATTAAATCTATTAGAGATAGTAAAGTATCAATTAATGAAGCATATGTAGAAGCTAAAAATGAAGAATTAAAAATATATAATATGCATATAGCAAAATATAGTGAAGGTAATATTTTTAATCATCAAGAGACTAGAGTAAGGAATTTACTTGCACATAAAAAAGAAATTATTAAATTACAAACTAAAGTTAAATTAGAGTCTATGACAATTATACCGTTAGAAGTATATATTAAATCAGGACTTGCAAAACTTACAATAGCCTTATGTAAAGGTAAAAAAGCTTTTGATAAGCGAAATCAACTAAAAGAAAAAGAAATTGAAAGTAAAATAAATAAGTATAAAAATTAGGAGTTTATTATGAATTTTACATCAAAAGTATTAAATACAATAAATAAATGGAAAGAATTTACTGAACTTGACGATAATCTAAAAAAAGAATTATTTTCAATGGATGATGAAGAATTATATGACGCATTTTATAAAGATTTAGAATTCGGTACTGGAGGTATGAGGGGAGTTATTGGTGCTGGTACTAACAGAATGAATATTTATACTTTAAGAAGTGCTAATTATGGGTTTTATAAATATTTATCAAGAGTATCTAAGGAAAGTTTGAGTGTTGTAATTGCATATGATTCTAGAAGAAAATCATTAGAATTTGCGAAGGATAGTGCTTGTGTGCTTGCAAGTTTAGGCGTAAAGGTTTATTTATTTAATAAGATTACTCCAACTCCTGAACTTAGCTTTTCAGTTAGATATTTAAAAGCAAGTGGTGGAATTGTAATCACTGCATCTCATAATCCTGCTAAGTATAATGGTTATAAAATTTATGATAATAAAGGTTGTCAATTAGTGCCTGATTTAGCTAATATTGTAATTTCGGAAATAAGTAATTCGCCTGATCCGTTTACTTTTAAACTTGATAGTTTTGAAAGTTATTTAGAAAAGGGATTGATTGTGTGGACAGATGATACAATCGATAAAGCATATTTAGATGCTGTCAAAACAATTAGTATTTATAAAGACTTAGATAAATCTAATTTTAAAATTGTATTTACATCTTTACACGGTACATCAGCCTTATTAGGCCAAAGATTATTAAAAGAAGCTGGTTATAAATTTGTGCCAGTAAAAGAACAAATGGTGCCGGATAGTGAATTTAGCACAGTAGTTTTACCTAATCCTGAGGATAAAAGAGCTTTCGAATATTCAATTAGATATGCAAAAGAAAATGATGCAGATATATGCATAGCAACTGATCCTGATGCAGATAGAGTAGGTTTAGCTGTTAAGAAAGATGGTGATTATGTTTTATTAAATGGTAATCAAACTGGCGCATTATTAATTTATTATTTATGCAATAATCGTCATATTGAAAAGAAAGGTGTAGTATTTAATACAATAGTAACATCTCCATTAGGAGTAGAAATAGCTAAAAGCTTTGGTATGGAATCTTTTTCAACTTTAACTGGATTTAAGTTTATAGGTGAACAAGCGGCATTACTAGAAAGCAAAACAGATAAAGAATTCTTCTTTGGATATGAAGAATCATATGGATATGTAATTAAAGATTTCGTAAGAGATAAGGATTCATTACAAGCATTGTTATTGTGTAGCGAAATGGCTTGTTATTATAAATTACAAAACAAGAATTTATTAGATGTCTTAGAAGAAATATATAATAAGTATGGTTACTATAAAGAAGATTTAGTAAATATTGCATCTGAAGGAGCAAGTGGTGCTGAAAAAATTAATCGTGTATTAGAATACTTTAGAGGAGTATACGACTTTAAAAATGATAAATTAAAAGTAGTTATTAAAGAAGACTATGAACTTCAAATTAGAAATGACTATATTAATAAGAAAGAAGAAAAAATTACTTTACCTAAATCTAATGTTATCAAATATATTTTAGATGATGGTAGTTGGTTTGTATTAAGACCTAGTGGCACCGAACCTAAGATGAAAGTATATTTTTCAGTTAAGTCAAATAGTTACGAAGGTGCAAATAAGAGAGTAAATCAGATTAAAGAAAATGTTATTAATATAGTTAATACTATAGAATAAGAAGGTGATTTAAAATAACTTGGGGTCACATAAAAAACACCTTTAAATTTGTTTGGGGTTGATTCTCCTTTAAATTTCAATGGGGTTTGACCTTAATCATAAAAAGGGGCATATATTGCCCCTTTTTTGTTACACTTTTATT
>JAZLLM010000025.1:0-2674 GCA_045598145.1 Bacilli bacterium
ATGAATTAATTGAAAAGTATTCAGTTATAAATTCATATAAATTATCACATTTAGATGATAATGGAAATCCTTTAATAAATAATGGAGTTATATTTAGTAATGAAGATTATGCATCATTATTTAAAGACTTAAATTTAGAAAATAAATTAGGTGTAAGTATAACACCTGATATGATAGGCCTAATTAGAGATGTAGATTTTAATAATGTATATGATAATAATGATGGTACAAGTACAATAGTAATTAAATTATCAAAAATAGCTTATGTTAGTTTAGACGAAGTTTATGAATCATATTCAAAATATAATGATTTAGTTAGTGTTACATTAGAGGTATATCCAAATGATGGTGCTAACACTACAAAAATTGTATCTAGCGTAAAAGATAAAATTAATGAAGAGTATAATAGTGAAATTGTATTATTAGACGATAGAGCATCATTTATCAATGATAGCATAAGTAACATTTTAGTATCAATTATAATAGGTGGTATTTTAGCTGTTGTTGTTATATATTTATTTGTAAGAAAAATAAGAACATCGTTGATTATTGCTATAACGCTACCATTATCAGTTTTAGTTACTTTGCTTGGACTATGGGCTATAAAAATCTCTCTTAATATGGTGTCATTAGGAGGTCTTGCAGTTGGTATTGGAATGCTAGTTGATAATAGTATCGTGGTATTAGAAAGTATTTTGAAATATCGTGATATGGGTTACGATGCAAAACATTCAGCAATTGAAGGATCACACGAAGTAGCTGGAAGTTTATTTGCTTCCACAATAACTAATATCGTAGTATTCATTCCCATTTTATTTAATAAAGGAATGACTAAAATGATCTTTAATGATTTAGTATATTCTATAGGCTTTTCAATGATAATGTCATTAGTAGTAGCTATTACTGTAATACCTACTTTATATGCTTTAGTTTATAGAAAAGATAAAGAAAAAGAAATCAATAAAGAAATTATTAATGAAAAAGAAGTTGTAATTGCACCACTAAATAAACTAGAAAGAAAATATCAAAATCTACTTAGCAAAGCTTTAAACAAAAAGATTGTAGTTTGTATTGTTGCTTTAGTGATATTTTTAACAAGTATTGTTTTGGTATTTACATCTGATATAGAGTTCTTGCCTTCAATTGACAAGGGTATTATTGAAGTAAATCTAAATTATGATTCAAGTGTTAAAGTAGACGAAGCTAATCAAAAATCTTTAGAAGTTGTATCAAAACTTAATGAAATTGATGAGATTGATTATATTGCATTAACAGTTGGTAAATTATCTACTTTAGATACAGGAATTAGTGGTAAACTTAGAATTCAATTAAAGAGTGATAGCAGAAAAACTAGCGAAGTTGTGCAAGAAGTGCGTGATTTATGTCATACAGTAAATGGTATAAAACAAATCAGTGTATTAGAAATTGATGGAGTTGTAGCTGAAGTAACAAGTGGTTTTTCTAATTTATCTGCTACAATTGTAGGAGATGATATTGAGACTTTAAAAGAAATAACTTCAAAAGTTAAAGATGAATTAAATACTCATGAAGGAATAGTATCAATAACTGATGATATAACTGAAGAAAAACTTCAATATTCATATAAAATAGATAAAGAAAAATGTGCAATATACGGAATTGATTATACTAATATTGTTAGTATGTTAAGAGTAGGCATTGCATCATATGAGGTTTCTACTCTAGAATATGAAGGCGAAGATATTAAGATTGTAGTAGGATTCAATGATAATACATTAGCAAATGTAAATAACATAAATAATATTATAGTAGGAGTATACGAAAATAAAGCTGTCAAATTAAGTGATATTAGTCATATAACTCAAGAATATAAATCAAGTGTAATTAAGAAGAGTAGTGGTAGATATCAAACACAAATTACTCTTGAAGCTTATGAACTTACTAGTGGTGAAGTCAGTGATATCATTTCTGAATCAGTAAATAAAATATTAGCAAATTATGAAGGATATGAATACGTTGAAAGTGGAGTTTCTGCTTATTTAAGTGATGCTTTTTCAGG
This sequence comes from Bacilli bacterium, assembly GCA_045598145.1. Lineage (GTDB taxonomy): Bacteria > Bacillota_I > Bacilli_A > ML615J-28 > CAG-698 > RGIG3506. Next base: position 2,039 of record JAZLLM010000025.1, read on the forward strand.
ATTAGTTACAGTATTAATAATTGCTTTTGTTTTATTATATTTAGTAATGGCATGTCAATTTAGCTCATTCATAAAACCATTAGTTGTAATTATGGCTATTCCTTTCTCATTCACTGGAGGTTTCTTAGCTTTATTTATTACTAGAACAAGCTTAAATGTTGTTTCATTCGTAGGAATTATAATGCTAATGGGCGTTATTGTAAATGCTGCTATTGTAATGATTGATAAAATATCATATCTAAATGAGCAAGGAATAAAAGGTAAGGAAGCTGTTACATATGCTTGTGCTAATCGTTTAAGACCAATAATGATGTCTTCTTTAACTACTATATTAGCTTTGATTCCATTATCATTAGGAATAGGTAAAGGTAGTGAATTAATGCAACCAATGGGTATTACAGTTTTGGGCGGATTATTATTAGGTACTACAGTTACATTATTAATTATTCCATGCTTCTATTGCATAGTTAAGAGAATAAAAGAATAAAATTTTAAAAAGGTAGTGTCAAATAAGTTATGAAAACTTATGAAACTAATGGATACTGATTAGCATATTCAATTAGTTTTAACCACTTGTTTGCCATTAGCTCTTCATTCTCAATTTCCTTTAAAGTGATAGGTATTTTTTTAATACTT
>JAZLLM010000026.1:0-2193 GCA_045598145.1 Bacilli bacterium
CCATAAAAAATTACATTCATTATTTTAATAATGAGCGTCTTTCTTATACCCTAGGGTATAAGAACCCCGTCCAATATAGAACTGAACGGGGATTCTAGTAATTAATAGTTTTTTTGTGTCTACAAATACTTTACTATTTCATAAACTAATGCTTTTTTATTTCTTCATATATAAAATTAGCCATTGTTTTCATACCTAATGCATTTGGATGTGCGCCAGCGTACATATTAATTCGCCAATTATCAATTGTTATAATGCTAGCTAGGTCAAGTAAAGTAAAATTATAGTCTTGAGCTATAGCGGCTAAGATTTCGTTATAAGTTTCTCTTATACTAATAAAATCCTCACCATATCCATTATATGGATGATTGCAAATATATATAATAGCGTTTGGATAGTATTTAATAATTAAATCAATCATTGATCTATACGCAGTTTCAAAAGCTTTAGCTGAAATCCCATGTGTAAAATCATTAGTACCCATATGAATAATAATAATGTCTGGATCGTGTTCATTAGTAGCTAAAAGTTTAATTCTTTCTTCACTAGCACCATAATTATTTCCACTCGTAACTAATGTACCACTATATGAATCATTTACTAATAAATTATAATTAAGTTTAGTTGTTAATTGATACCACCATGTTTGCTCAACTTTTGTAACATCACCTTGTGGATAATATTGAATAAATCCTTCTGGAATGTAACCTTCGAATGTTGTTATAGAATCACCTAAAAATGAAATATAGGTGTTTTCAGGAGTTTTTTCTTCCCATTTTGCATATAATGTTATGTCGTTATTAATAATTGTATTATTTGAATATTTTGAATTGAACTCTTTATCTAGATACCAACCTCTAAAATAAAAATTTTCTTTTGATATTGATGGTAGATAAAAAGCATCACCTTGTCTTAATATGTTAATTTCATTTGCTATTGAACCACCATTAGTTTCATAGGAGATATTATAATATTCTGCAGCATCTTCCCATGTAGCAGTTACAGTAATATCACCTTCAAAGTTATAAGGTATAGTGTCTATAGGTTCATTATTATATAACCATCCAGTAAAAGCATAATAGTCATTTCTAGAAGGAATAGGTAATTTTAATTCTTCGCCTGTAATATATTTGTTAGGTCTAGCAGATGTAAACTCTCCACCGTTTAAAATATAATTAATATTATAAGAAATACCTTTATATATAACTTTTGCATATATATAAATATCTTCATTAATTATTTTATCATTTAAACATTCTGTATAATCTTCATTATACCACCCCTCAAATACATAACTATCTATGTCTAAAGGTTCAAAGTCTATAATGCTTCCTGATTTAACTTCTTTTATAATCGTTTCGGTATCATAGTGTATTGTTACTTTAATTAAATTGTCATTTTTACAACCTAGAAATAGAAACATAGCAAATATAATTAACAAATAAAATAGTTTTTTCATAAAGCACCTCTAAATAAATTATATCATATTTTATTGAAAATAAAACATTGAAAGTAAAAAAATATAGTGATATAATATATTTATCGAAAGGGGTATAAATATGGAAAAGAAAAAAATATTAGGTTTAGATAAAAACATTTGTTTTTTATTATCATGGTTAATTTTTATTTTTGGTATTATTGCTTTAGCAGCTGAAAGAGAAAAATTAACAAAGAACGAGAGACAACATTTTGTAAGTATGATTGTTGTAGGAGCATTATATACAATTATTATGATTGTATTATCAATTTTCTCAGCTATATTCTTTGATATTAATGTTATATGGTATATTATTAAAGTAATTAATTGGCTATTAAGTTTAGCATTTTTAGCTCTTGTAATTGTTGCAATGGTAAAATCATACCAAGAAGAATATTGGGAAGTTCCTGTAGCATTCGCACTAGCTGGAAAATTTGTTAAGGATTTACCATCCGATTCTAAAGCTGAAGAAGCTAAAGAAGAAGCACCTGCTGAAGAAACTAAGGAAGAAGCACCTGCTGAAGAAAATAAAGAAGAAGCACCTGCTGAGGAAGCTAAAGAAGAATAATCTTAGTAAAAATAAAAAGGGGCTGTAAAAAAACTTAACTTTTAAAAAATTAAGTTTTTGGGGTAAAAGCCCTTTTTTTTATTATTTAAAACGAAAAAGCGTTCAGGGAGTCGAACCCGGATACGCTTTTTGGTATAATATTGTTGGA
>JAZLLM010000027.1:0-2254 GCA_045598145.1 Bacilli bacterium
CAAAATAAGTCTTAGGATATTTCTTTTTTAGATCAGCCGATATCTTTGTTCCTTTATAAGAACATGTTAAGCCATATTTTTCGATTACTTCATAAACATCATTAATAAATTTATTTCTTTTTCCTTTGTAGCTTATTAAAAATTTGTGAAGTTCAATAACAAAAGGATTAATATCATTTCCATAATACTTCAATGCTTTTGTGTTAATTAATGAACTGCCTCCTCCAATAAAAGGTTCATAATAGTTTTCTATTTCCTCAGGAAATAATAAAACTAATTGAGGCATTAACTTATATTTATCGCCAACATAAAAGAAAGGTGAGCGTGCCATTACCTAGTCACCTCTGTTACAAATAAAATTTCTTTATGATCATCTAAATCCGTTTTGCCAGCATTAAAAGCAGGATGTTCAATTTCTAATATTTCAGTTGAACCCCTTTTTTCTAGAATTTCTTTTATTCCACTAAGAGTCATCTTATTTTCTGACGAATTACTCTTAGAATTGTATGTATTATTGTATGAAACAATAATATATTTGCAGTCTAACGAACAGATTAAAGCGTTAAAAAAATCAATAGCTTTAGTTTTACAATATTCACTCATGTTTTCTGCTTCAGGTTTCATTGCTTCGCCATAAAGCTTCGGTTTTTTCCATTGAGCTATGTTTTCAAGCACATGATAAAATCTGCTATATTGTCTAGAAGAATATGGAGGATCAATATAAGCAACATCAGCTTTAATTGTAGGAGCAAGAATATTTGAATCTTCTCTATAAATATTCACATTCTTTCCTTCAGTATTTATAGGTTTAATCAATTCAAAATTAAAAGAATCTTTTAAAATAGGCTTTTTAATATATGCATCATAATGGCCACAAGTATTAGCACATCTATCCATTGAATATAAAAGTGAACTTATTAAAATACATTTTTCTTTTTCATTTAAATCGTTCATGCTTTCTATTTGTTCTCTAATATATCCAATTTTTTTAGCATCATTATTTGTAAAATATTTATTACCATAATTCTTTGAAACATAGTTATCCTTAAGTGACTTAGCTTCCAAAGATCTAAATTCTATAAATAATTTATTAATCTTACCCTCATCGTATTGTTCATTCATAAAGAATGCTTTATAAAAAATATTATTTGAAAACAAAAAATCGTTAATATAAAAGGTATCGAATCTATTGATTTCTTTAGCTGTCACAATGCCAGTCCCTGCAAAAACATCAAAAAAGGAATGACAATCAACACACTTACTTTCTATTACAGAATCTATCCAATCAGTTAATTTTTGTTTGCTTCCTGTATAGCGTCTATTTTGAATATCAAAAGCCATACTAAAACCTCCTGATAATAAAGATAAGTATATTATATATCATTCCATCGATTTTGTCCATCGGATTACTGTTTTTGTTTTTGCCACTTTTTATTAATTTTATTAATATACTGATTTATGCATTGTTGAGTTACTCCCATTTCAGTAGCAACTCGGCCTTGTGAATAAAGTTTGAAGTAATATAAATGAAATACTTTTAATTCTTTTTCTGTAAGTTTTGCTTCAAATTTATGGAGTATTTTTTCAGATTCCTCCACTTCTGCTATTCTGTGTTCAAGAGTCCAGATACGATCTAAAACAATATCAATCCAGTTTGGTTGAACATTAGACGGAGTTCCTATTCTTTCATAGTTAGGTCCAGGAATAGAATAAAGCTGATGATTAGCCCATTCTAATTTTTCATATAAAGCTTCAAGCCTATATTTATTCCCTCTAACATGTCTAACGAAGTCCTCTAAGGATTTCATCCATTCTTTCTCTGAAATTTTGCATTCGTTCATCGTATGCCATGATCACCATAAAAAGTTGTAAGGATTGTCTTAGCTGTTTTTTCTTTGCTGGTTTGATCTATGTAATAACCCTTCTTACTACTATAAACAATTGATAACAAATGAACATAAACAAGCTCAGATATTTGTCCGCAATCAAAAACAAGATCTACTAGCTTTTCATCTTTCCAATAATCTACATCCATGGGATAAAATGAAATCCCATCACCAATTCTTCTGCCCATTTCGTGCCTCCTTTCTTTAATTCACAAACAAGCAGAACTTAGTACTTAGTACTAAATTCCACTCATTTGCATTTCAATATCAAATCACTAGCATTATTTGACATTAGATTTGTGCTTCCATTTTTTAGTACTTGCATACCTTTCAATTTCAGCTTTTTCAAACACATATGCTTTGCCAGG
>JAZLLM010000028.1:0-5950 GCA_045598145.1 Bacilli bacterium
AGCATATTGAATGATTTTTACATCATTTTCTGTGATTGTATTATTTACTAGATTTAAGTAATCATCAACTTCAATAATAATATTATTTTCTTTTTTATTTATTATTTCATCTAAATAATCTAGATTTATTGAATTAATTAATTCTAATATTTCGCTTATACTATCTAATGTATAAGTATCATCAAATATATTTAATCCTTCATATGTAACATCAGATCCGTCTATAGATATTGTTTTGCCATCTTCAAATAGTGATGCATAATCATAATTAGTGATCCTAGTTTTATTAGGTAGTGGGTATATACTTCTAAAAGCAATGACTCTATTAAAAAGTGGTTCTACTATACTTACATTTTTTTGTAAATATAATAATAAATCAGCACTAAAACCATTAGCTAAAGCCAAGTTTCTTATATCCGTTTCACTCATATATGGAAACATTGGACTTGTAACTAGAGGATTTAAATAATTTTGATACATATATGAAATTTCATCACTAGTATGTTTATCAATAAAATTCATTAAAGATGAAAGGGTAGAAAATTGTTCTTTTTGATTTTTTAAATTATCTACATCTTCACTATTTGTTAAAATGATTGCTTTATATGCATTCATCATATTTGATAAATATTCATCAAATTCTAACTTAGTTGCATTTTCATATCTATTTAAATAATCTTTTAATAAATTAATCATTTCAAAATATTTATTATCAAAAGATAAGCTAATTGGTAAATCTTTAATTTCTTCAATGCTTTTAGCGTCACTTACATTATTTAAGTAAATTACATTACCATCTTCATAAATGTTTCCAAATGGCATATCTAAAGAATTAGTAGATAATGCTTGTACAATTAATAATGATGTTAAATCTAAACCATCTAAACTTTTTATTGATATTTGTTTATTATAAGAGCCTAATATAGAAACAGACCCTACACCATCTATTGAAACTATCTTTTGCTTTAAATCTTTAGCCTCTTTAGTTAGGGTATCGATATCTTCACCGTATAAAGCTAATGTTGCTATTGCGTCTCCATTTAAATCCACTCTTGTTATTGAAGGAACAGAACAAGATGATGGAAAGCTTATATTGTCAAGTTGCGTCTTAATATTTTCTAATGCCTTATCCATATTAGTTTCAAATTCAAAAGTTAAAACAGAAATACTTGCATTATCCATTGAATATGTTTCAATATCTTTAACGCTACTAATGTTATTTAAAACAACTTCTATTTTACTTGTAACTTCTTCTTCAATTGTATTTGCATCAGCACCAATATATGTTACTGTGACACATGCCATAGGTAAATTCATATCTGGTAAAAGATTAACATTCATGTCAGTTGTTGCAAAAAAACCGCATGTTAATAATACAATTATTAAAGATATTATTGTTATAGGTTTGTTAACTAATATTTTAATAAAATTTTTCATTTCTTTGCCTTCTTTTTATTATATTAATTATAACACAAAATGAAAATAAAATAAACAAAAAGAGTCCATAAAAACTTGGACTCTTTATATATTATTATTCACTTAAAGATTCTTTGATTTTTGCTTCAATTTCAGCTCTAAATTCAGGATTTGTTCTAATAAATTCTTTTACGTTTTCTCTTCCTTGGCCTATCTTTTCACCATTATATGAGAACCATGCACCACTCTTATTAATTATGTCTTTTTCAATTGCCATATCTAGAACTTCACCTTCTCTTGATACGCCTTTACCATAAATAATTTCAATATCAACTGTCTTAAATGGAGCAGCCACTTTATTCTTTACTACTTTAATTCTAGTTAAATTACCAATAATTTGGTCGCCTTGCTTAATGCCTTCAACTCTTCTAATATCTAATCTTATTGAAGAATAGAATTTTAAAGCTCTACCACCTGATGTAGTTTCTGGATTACCAAATAATACACCTACCTTTTCCCTTATTTGGTTAATAAATATAACTACAGTATTAGTCTTACTAATAACACCACTTAATTTTCTCATTGCTTGGCTCATTAAACGTGCTTGCAAACCAACATGAGCGTCACCCATATCACCATCAATTTCAACCTTTGGTACTAATGCTGCTACTGAGTCTACAACAACAATTGAAATAGCATTACTTCTAACTAGTTGTTCTACAATTTCTAATGCTTGTTCACCTGTATCAGGTTGAGATAAAATTAAGTTATCAATGTCTACACCTAATGCATGTGCATATTTAGGATCTAATGCATGTTCAGCATCAATAAAAGCAGCAAAGCCTCCTTCTTTTTGAGCTTCTGCGATAGCATGTAAAGCAAGTGTTGTTTTACCACTACTTTCAGGTCCATATATTTCAATAATTCTACCTTTAGGATATCCACCTACTCCTAGTGCCATATCTAAAGTTAAAGAACCTGAAGGAATTACTTCCATTTGTTCATAAACTTTATCGCCAAGTTTCATTATAGATCCTTTACCAAATTGCTTTTCAATTTGCTTAAGGGTATCATCTAAAATTTTTTGTTTATCGTCTGCCATTTTTAAAACTCCTTTATTCATTTAATTTAAATATATTTTTACTCTTCACAAAATAATCAATTCCTGAAATTAATGTTAAAGCTAAAGACAATATTACAAAAATAAAACCGATAACTTCTACACTAAAACTGTTCAATAATAAAACAATTATTGTTATCATTTGAGTTACTGTTTTAAGTTTTCCTAGCATCTTTGCAGCCATTACTTCACCATTCTTGCTTGATGCAAGTAATCTTAATCCAGTTACCGCAAATTCTCTTGCAATTATTAAAGTAACCACAAATGCAAAACTTATACCAAAGAAATTAAATCTACCTACTTGAATTAAATAAATCATTGTAGAGCTAACTAATAATTTATCAGCTAAAGGATCTAAAAATTTTCCAAAGTCAGTAACTAAATTATTTTTTCTAGCTATATGACCATCTAAATAATCTGTAAAAGATGCTATAATAAAAATCACTAATATAATTATATTACCAAGAGTTACACCAAGAAATAATTCGTTGCGTAAAAAATTACCATTAAATACTATTCCTTCTATTATTTCGATAATAATTATTAAAGGAATCAAAAATATACGCATTAAAGTAAGTTTGTTCGGTAAATTCATTATTTGTTCTCCTTCTCTTTTATAGCTAAAGATGCCATATATGCACTAGCCCAGGCAAAGTGTAAATTAAATCCTCCACACTTACCATCAACATCTAAGGCTTCTCCAATAATATATAAGTTCTTAAATTTATAAGACTCGTAAGTGTCTAGATTAATACAATCTAAACTAACTCCACCTCTAGTTACTTGGCTCATATCAAAATTATAAGTACCTTCGACGTTAAAACTATAATGCTTTAATATATAAGCTATTCTTTCGATATCATTATTTGCTTTAATAATTATATCTTTTGCAATCATTTTTGGAACTATACCAAGTAATGCTTCTTCAATATTATTGCTTACTTTATATAATTCTAATATCATATTCTTTGCGCTTAATAAATCATACTCGCTTAATAAATCTAATTCTAATATAGCTTTATTTTTAAAATGTCTTGATAAATCTAAAATGATTATTCCACTTATGCCATTATCTTTAAAAGTAACTTCGCCATCTTTTTCTATATATACTTTATTATTAATTTTATCAATTAATTTCGCATCACATTTTAATCTAATACCACTAATACTTTTAGTATTTTCTTGTAATTTAAATCCAACCAAACTAGGTTTTAATTCAGTAATATTAAGATTTAACTTTTTATAAACATTATAATTATTTTCAAAAGTAATTCCACTCTTACCACCAGTTGATATAATCACATAATCAAAATTATATTCTTTACCCTTTGCTTTTAATTTGTATTGATTATTTAAATATTCAATATCTTCAATGGCAGTATCAGTGTATATATTTGCTCTCGATTTTTCTAAACAATTAATTAATACATCACATACGTTTGATGCTTTTCTTGAATATGGGTAACATCTTCCTTCTAGATCTTTTCTAAAAATGATTCCAAAATTCTTAAATACTTCTTCACATTTTGTTTGATTGAATATATTAATTGTATTATAAATTTTATTTGTATTATAAAAATAATCTAAATTATCAATGTTATTAATATTGGTATTAGTCAAATTACACATGCCATTTCCAGTTTGAAGCACTTTCTTTAATATTCTATTTTGTTTCTCAAAAATAGTGATATCAAGATTAGTATCTTTAGCTAAATTTATTGCACTAAATACACCACTAGCTCCCCCACCTATAATGGCAAGTTTTCTTTTATTATCCATACTTATATTACCTACCATAATTATTATACATCATTTATAGAAATAATGCAAAAAATAAAGAATATTAATTTATATAGTTATTAATATTTAATAATATTTTATAAAACCATCAAATAATTCTAAATTAAAACTTATTTAATTATTAAAAAAATCCCTTTTTTTCAATAATTTTCTTTTTTACTTGATTTTTTTATGCAATTAGAGTATAATTATAAAGGAAATAAATGGAGGTACGTATGGCAAACATTAAACAACAAAAGAAACGTAACCTAACAAATGAAAAACAAAGATTAGTAAACGCTAGCTATAAATCTTCTTTAAAGACAGCTATGAAGAACGTTGAAAAATTTGTTGAAGCTAAAGATAAAGATCAAGCTGTTGAAGCATTAAAATTTGCTTCTAAAAAGTTAGACAAAGCTGTTACAATGGGTTTCTTACATAAAAACAATGCTGCAAGACATAAATCTCGTCTTCAAAAATTAGTAAACACATTAGCTTAATTTGCTAAGTATATAAAAAACTCCCACATCGGGAGTTTTTTTATATGCTAAATAAAAATAATTCTAAACCTGATACTTTATCAATTTTACCAGTTTTAATATTATAATCTAAATCACACAATTCAATTATCTTCTTTTCTAAAACGTCAATATCAAAACTCTTAGCATCTTTCATAATATAATATGCTCTACCAGGACTTACACCTAAGACACTAGCTATTTGACTTTGATTCATTCCTTTATTTAATAATAATAAACAAGTATAAGAATCTTTTAGTGACCTATATATTAAGTTCATTAATTTCATTTGATCATTTCCTGATTTTAATAAGCTGTAATATATATCCATAATTTTGTTTTTATCTTTACTATTAATTGCTTTAGTAAGAGCGTATACGTTAGTCTCACCATCCTCACTAACGCAACTAGCTACATCACGAATACTAACGATTTTTCTATCTCCCACATAATTTATTAACTTATCAACTTCTGTTTTTGCTTGTATTAAATTTGTACCTACATATTCAAAAAACAATTCAACTGCATTTTCTTCTATTTCGATATTATAGATGCCAAATTGTCTTTTTAACCATCCTCTCATTTCTACATCACTAAGGATTCTAGTTTCAGACACTTCGGCTTTTTTTCTAAGTTTAACTACAATGTCTTTTTTATCGTCAATATCTACATTAGTAGCATCTATAATTAATATAGTTGATTCACTTGGACTATCTAAATAATCACTTAATAAATTAATATCTTGATTGCCATCACCTTTACCTAAAAAATAAGGATGCCTCATAACTACAACTTTATTGTCGCTCATAAAAGGTAGTGTTTTGCAATCACTAATTAATTGCGATAAACTGTCAACTTCCATATCATAAGTTGTTAAATTAAAAGCACCAGGCTTAGCTAAAGAAATTATTGAATCAATTTTGTTCTTAATAATTAACTCTTCATTACCTGTAAATAAATATACGTTTTTCATACTATCAGTCGAGTAGACAACTTATCGTCTACGCTCCTCCCTTCATTTTATATTGTTTTAAAATATCATAATGTGAGTAAGCGTCTACTGTTGCCCCTCACAGAACCGTACGTGCCCTATTAAGGCATACGGCTCTTCATAGCA
>JAZLLM010000029.1:0-46674 GCA_045598145.1 Bacilli bacterium
GACCTCATTTTATTTTGGTGTGACAACTTTTTATATTTGAGGTCTTTTTTACGTCAAAATAGGGCTTTAAATAAGCTGGGGTCAACCCCAGATTATTTTAAAGGAGTCAAAAACCCCAAACAAATTTAAATACTCAAAAAATAATGGTTCACTTATTGTGAACCATTTTCTTATATTCTTTCTTTAATTGTTTTTGTGATTTCGTTAACTAAATCATCTGGTACATAACCTTTTATACTAACATTTAAATTAACTAATTGTTTGATAGAAGAACTAGATAAGAATAAATTGTTAGCTGAAGGGAATAAAACAAATGTATCTATTTCAGGAGAAATTGAGCGATTAAATTGAAACAATGTAATTTCATCTTCATAGTCAATTATGTTTCTTAAACCTCTAATGATAACATTTGCATTTTTACTCTTTGCATATTCTAAAACTAGACCGTCATAACTATCAACATAAACATTTTCTAGATGTTTAGTAGCAATTGAAATGAATTTAACCTTCTCTTCAGTAGTAAAACAACTCTTTTTGTTTGGGTTGATAGATACTAATACATATACTTTATCAAATATTTTTGCAGTTCTTTCAATGATATCTAAATGACCATTTGAGATAGGGTCGAATGAACCAGGATAAACAGCTATTCTCATAATATTAACCTCTTTGCTATATTATACACTAATAACTTTAAAAAATAAATAATTAAGGATAATTTGATTGAAAAAGTATTGAAAAAGTGGTAGAATATGAATAAAGGTAGGAGTATTTTTTAAAGAAAGACATTATGAAAGCAAAAGAATTAATTAAACAATTTAATATGAATAATCCTAAAAAGCTAGTTGCTTTGATTTTAATATCGTTCGCTACAATAATATGTACGATTGCATTACCAGTATTACTTTCATTTGTTATTGATAATACTATTACATTTAAAGAAAGTCTAGATTTAGCAATATTATCAGATGAAAAAGATAAGATCACTTTAAGATGTTTCTTTTTGCTTTTAGCTTTTATACTAGACAGTGGATTGACTTTCTTTTTAAAGATAGTTTTAGAAAAACAAATATCTTCATATGGAAGTAGCATTACATCATTATTAGAAAATGAATGTTATGCATGCTACTTAAGAGGCGAGCTATTTGAAGTAAATACTATGAATGATGTTAATATAGAAGAAGCTATTTTATCATCATGTCATACTATAGGTTATAAATATTATTCTGATCATGTTATTAGATTATTATATTCTTTATCTATGGTAATAGGTTTAACAATCTTTTTGTCAATACTTGATGTTGCATATGGATTGATTTGCTTTGTATCGTGTTTTGCTTTGTTTGGTATTTTAAAGATTTTTTATGCTTTAAGAAAAAAGACTGCTGATGATTCAATTAAAAAATATCAAGATTTAAATGATGAAATTGTATATAACTCTAAAAATTTAAAGAGTATTAAGATTAGAAATGGTGTTCAAAAAGAAATAGATGAATTTGCGTCTTTAAGTGAAAAGTGCAAGAAACCAAATTCAAATTTAAGTGTTTATAAGAAACTTGGTGGAAATATGCTAGTATTCTTATTCGCTGAAATTATGGTTTTTGTTTTAGCTATTTTCAATGTTTTAGGAAATGAACCTTTTGCTAATTTAAATGTAAGTGCTTTAAAATCACCTATTAGTGTATTAGTTGCATGCTTTTTAGCTACATATTTATTAGTTTCATCATTCAAAGATTTGTTTGATTTCTATTTAGATAAGCAAAGCATTAGTGCTGCATATAAACAAGTAAATGAAATACTTGATATGAGACCTGAAAGTAGAAGTGAAAATATTAATTCACTAGATGAAATTCATACATTATCGTTTAATAATGTAAGTTTTGAATATAGCGCTGAAAGTGCTGCAGGTGTTGAAAAGATTAATTTTGAATTAAAGAAAGGCGAAAAACTAGGAATCTTAGGATATGCTAAAAGTGGTAAGACTACAATAGTTGATATGATTTCTAAGATTATTAGACCAAGATATGGAAATATTTTAATCAATAATTGTGATATTAATAAAATTAATACATCATATTTAAGAAATATTATTGCTTATGTTCCTCAAAACTTCTCATTATTTGATGGCACAATTGAGCAAAACATCGTATATCCTATGGATCTAGATGAATATCGCTATAATGATGCTTTAAATAAATGCAAACTTAAAACATTACTTCAAAATCTACCAAAGAGAGATCAAGAAAATGTAAAGGATGTTAAGTTATCACAAGTTGATGTTGAAAGAATTGGTTTAGCTTATGCTTTATATAAAGATTCACCAATCATAATCTTAGATGAAGCAACAAGTAAATTAGACCAAGTTAGTGAAGTTGAAATTATGAACGAATTCTATAAATTAAAGAACAAGATGATGATCGTAGTTAGTAATCGTATTTCAACTCTTTCTAAGTGTGATAAGATTATGATCTTAAATGAAGGTAAAATCGTTGAATATGGTAAAGTTGATGATTTAGTAAATGATAAAAGATCAGCTTATTCAAGATATTTAATTAATGGCGACAAAAAAGCTATGTAAAAGAGGTAAATAAAAATGGATATAGTAAGAACAAGATTTGCACCAAGCCCAACAGGTTTTTTACATGTAGGTGGACTTAGAACAGCTTTATACTGTTATTTATTTGCAAAACAAAACAATGGTAAATTTATTTTAAGAATTGAAGATACTGACTTAGAACGTTATGTAGAAGGTGCAGTAGAAATAATTTATAAAACTTTAGCTGAAGCTAATATGATAATTGACGAAGGACCAAATGAAGGTGGACCTTATGGACCTTACGTACAAACTCAAAGAAAAGAAATTTATTTAAAATACGCTAAGGAACTAGTTTCTAAAGGTGCTGCATATTATTGCTTCTGTGATAAAGAAAGATTAGAATCACTTAAGAATGATGGTGGTATTGCAAGATATGATAAGCATTGCTTACATTTATCTAAAGAAGAAGTTGAGATGAGACTTCAAAGAGGAGATAAATGGGTAATTAGACAAAATATGCCAACTGAAGGCGTAAGTGAATTTGATGACTTAGTATTTGGCCATGTAAGTATTCCAAATAGTGAATTAGAAGATCAAATCCTTATTAAATCTGATGGCTTACCAACATATAATTTTGCTAATGTAATTGATGACCATCTGATGAATATAACTTATGTTATGAGAGGTAATGAATATTTAAGTTCAACTCCAAAATATAATTTGTTATATGATGCATTTGGTTGGGAAAGACCGAATTATATTCACTTAACTCCAATTATGAAGGATGAAACTAGAAAGTTAAGCAAACGTTATGGTGATGCTAACTTTGATGATTTCATTAAAAAAGGATATTTACCTGAAGCTATTGTAAATTATATAGCATTACTTGGCTGGAGCCCAAAAGGTGAACAAGAGAAATTCACTATGGAAGAACTAATCGAAAAATTCTCTATTAGTGGTTTAAGTAAATCATCTTCAATTTTTGACGAAGCTAAGATGAAATGGTTGAATGGTGAATATATTAAAGAATTAGATTTTGAAAAATTTATGGAATATGCAACTCCATTCTTCGAATTATCAAAGATTAAGGGTTTATATGATTATCGTAAATTTGGTAAATTATTACAATCAAGAATTGAAATATTTAGTGAAATCCCCGAAAAGGTTGAATTTATCACTGAATTTAATAAGATTGATGATACAATGTACGATAATAAAAAGTTCAAATTAAATAAAAACGTAGCTAAAGTTATATTAGAAGAAGTAATTCCGGTATTCGAAAATTTAGAATGGAATGAGGATAAGATGCATGAGGCTACAGTTAATGCAGCTACTAAATTAGAAGTTAAGAGTGGTGCAGTTTATACTGTTATGCGTATTGCTTTAACTTCTGTTATGGTAACACCTGGTGGTAGCGTAGAAATGATGGATATCTTAGGAAAAGATGAATCAATTAGAAGATTAAAACAAGCTTTAACTTGGTTAAATTAATGAGGTTGAAATGCTAAATATTAAATATTCAAAAAAAGAATTACAAGAAATTTTAAATAAAGGCCTTGAATTTGGTGCTGATTTCGCTGAATTATTCTTTGAAGATACAATTTCAAATTTTATAGAATATGTAAGTGGCAATGTTAATAGAATCAGTAAAAATAATATTCATGGTGTTGCTGTTAGATTATTAAAAGGTAAGCAAATTGTATATGGCTATACAAATGATATTTCTAAGGTTGAAGAATTAACTATAAAACTTGCTAAATCTTTTAATTCTAAGAGAGTAAATGAAGCTAAAGAATTAGTAGAAGTAATTAAAGATGAAAATACTACATGTTTAGTTAATCCTTTAAATGTGCCTATAGATAAAAAAATTAGCTATTGCGATAGAATCTTTAAAGGTGCAAAAAAATACAGTGATGAAATCGCTCAAGTATTTGTTAGAGCACAAGACAAATATCAAGATGTTTTAATTGTTAACTCAAATGGTGTATATGCAAGTGATGTAAGAAATAATATTCGTATTAGCACAACATGTGTTGCATCTGATGGTAAAGATATGCAAACAGGAAACTCTGATATTGGTCATAATCAAGGATATGAATATTTTGACGATGTTAATTTCGAAGAATTAGGAAAAGAAGCAGCTACAAAAGCTGTTACAATGTTACATGCTGACTATGTAAAAGGTGGTAAAATGACAGTTGTAATTCATAACGGATTTGGTGGTGTTTTATTACATGAAGCATGCGTTCATTCTTTAGAAGCTACAAGTGTTGCTAAAGGTGTTTCAGTATTTTGTAATAAATTAGGTACTAAGATTGCTAGTGATATTGTAACTGCAGTTGATGATGGCACTTTAAAAAATTATTGGGGTTCTTGTAATGTAGATGATGAAGGTCATAAAACTCAAAGAAATGTTTTAATTGAAAATGGTATTTTAAAGAGTTATTTAGTTGACTACCGTAATAGCTTTATCATGAATCATCCTGTAACTGGTTCTGGAAGAAGACAATCATATAAATATCAACCTACATCAAGAATGAGTAATACATTCTTTGAAAATGGTAAAAGTACATTTGAAGAAATTATTGCTAATACAAAGAGTGGCTTATTCTGTAAGAGTATGGGTGGAGGAAGTGTTCAACCAGCTACTGGTGAATTTAACTTCGCTGTAAGTGAAGGCTATCTGATTGAAGATGGTAAGATTACAAAGCCTGTAAAAGGAGCTACATTGGTAGGTTCAGGCGCTGAAATCTTAATGAACATTGATATGATTGGAAATAATTTGCTTACTGCCCATGGTATGTGTGGTAGTGCAAGCGGCTCTATTCCTACAGATGTTGGTCAACCAACTATTCGTGTTCAAAATATTACAGTAGGAGGTAAAAACTAATGCTTAATTATAAAGATTTATTAAAAGAAGCAAATGAATTAGGTATTAAGGATTTACAACTTATCGTTGATAAAAAAGAAGAATTAGCACTTGTATATTCTAATGGTGAATTAGAATCAAATACAATTAGTGACGTAAATAGTATGACAGTTAGTGCTATTGTTAATAATAAGAAGGCATCATATGTACTTGAAGATTTAGAAGCTTCACCAAAATACGTAATTAAAGCTTTATATGAAAACGCAAGTAAAATAACTTCTCCTGAAGAATTTATGTTTTACGAAGGAAGCAAGGAATACCCAAATATTGAATCTAAAGTATCAGATTTTCATGATGTATCTATTACTGAAAAAATAGCATTACTTGAAAAATGTGAAAAAGAACTTAAGAATAGAGAAGCAAGAATTGTACAAATTCCTATGCTTGAATATGATGAAGAAGTAACAATAAAAGAAATTTACAATTCTAAGGGTTTAAATGTTTCTAAGAAAAACGAATATTGTGTATTGGTTTTAGAATGTGTTGCCTTTGATGGTAAAGCTCCTCAAGTAGGATTTAACGTAGAAGTAAAGAATAATTTTAAAGACTTAGATATAGAAAAATGCATTAGTGAAACTATTAAGAAAGCAACATCAAAATTTGGGGCAGAACCAATTGAAAGTGGTGACTATCAAGTTATTATTGAAAATGGTGCAATGGCTAATTTATTAGGCGCATTTTCTGGTATGTTTACTGGTGAATCTCACTTAAAGAAGATTAGTTTACTTCAAAATAAATTGGGTGAAAAAGTATTTAGTGAAAAAATCACTATTTGTGACGAACCTTTAAAAGAAGATGCTATCGTTAGAGAACCTTTTGATAATGAAGGTGTTGCATGCTTCAATAAAGTATTAGTTGATAAAGGTGTATTTAAAATGATGCTTCATGACCTAAAAACTGCAAAAGTTTTTAATACTACATCTACTGGATCAAGCTTTGGCCCATGTAATTTATACATTAAACCTGGCGAAAAAACAAAAGAAGAATTAATTAAATCAATTGATAAAGGTTTAATCTTAGATAATTTTGATGGCCTACATGCTGGTTTAAATGCTATTTCAGGAGATATGAGCCTTAAGACTTCTGGTTTCTATATTGAAAATGGTGAAATTACTAAACCTGTAACTTTAATCGTTGCTACTGGTAATTTTAAAGATATGCTAAATGATGTATGTGAAGTTGCATCAGATCTTAAATTAGATTTTAGAGGAGTTGGTTCTCCATCTATTAAATTCAATAAATTATCTATTTCAGGTAAATAAATATTAAAACATAAAGAGTGAGTAAAATCTCTCTCTTTTTTATGGTGATGACTATGGCGAAATTTGAAGATTTTAATCTTATTAAAAATTTAATAAAAGCAACAAATGAATTAGGTTTTACTGATGCTACAGATGTGCAAAAAGAAGTAATCCCTGTAGCTATAAAAGGCACAGATATTATCGCTCAAGCACCTACTGGTACTGGTAAAACATGTGCATACGGACTTCCTATCTTAAATAATTTAATTATTAAAGATGAAACAGTTCAAGTATTAATCCTTTCTCCAACTAGAGAACTTGCAATGCAAATAACTAATGATTTAAAAGACTATTCAATGTTTATTGATGGTGTAAGAATTGTATGTTTATATGGTGGAGAAGATATTACTAAACAAATCACTGCTTTAAAAAAGAAACCACAAATAATTGTGGCAACTCCAGGAAGATTAATAGATCATTTAAATCGTCATACAGTTAAGCTTAATAATATTAAAACTTTAGTCCTTGATGAAGCCGATGAAATGCTGAATATGGGATTTAAAGAAGATGTTGATGAAATCTTAAAATCAGCAAGTCATGAACATCAAACAATGTTGTTTAGCGCTACATTTCCTAAAGAAATTGAAGAAATTTGTTACACATATTTACATGATGCTTATAATATTAAAGTTAAAAGTAAATCATTAACTGTGGAAACTGTAAAACAATTTTATTGCTTAGTTAAAGAAAAGGATAAAATTGAGGTTATGAGTCGTTTAATTGATTTAAATGGCTATAAATTAGTAATGGTATTTTGTAATACTAAAAGGGCTGTTGATGATGTAACAAGTGGCCTTCTTCAAAAAGGTTATATCGTAGAAGGTTTACATGGTGATATGCGCCAAATGCAAAGAGACCGTGTAATGGCTAGATTTAGAGAGGGCTTAATCAATATTTTAGTAGCTAGTGACGTAGCCGCAAGAGGTTTGGATGTTGATGATGTTGACGTTGTAATAAATTATGATGTGCCAGAAGATGATGAATATTATATTCATCGTATAGGAAGAACTGGTAGAGCTAAAAAACAAGGTTTAGCTATTTCTTTAGTAAATACAAACGAAAAATTCAGACTAAGAAGCATCATAAATTATACTAAAGCAGAGATTACTAAATTAGAAGTGCCAGAATTATCTAAAGTTTTGAAAGTTAGAATTAGTAGAATAATTCAAAATGCTATTGATGAAACAATGAATGATTCTATTGAAACAGCTAAATTAAAGAAAATGATTAGTAAAACTGTTGCTAATGAGATAATTGATAAATCAATTTTGGCTGAAGATATCATATCAGGTTTGATATTAATGCAAATGGAAGATACTCAAGATGTCGATATTATAGACGAAACTTTAAGTAAATCATCAAAAGGTGATAATTCTAGATTATTTATTAATTTAGGTAAAACTCATGGTTTAGAAAAACGAGAATTAAAGATATTGATTTGTAAACTTGCAAATATTGATGATGAAGATATTAAAACACTAGAAATGCACGATGATTTCTCTTTCTTTGAAGTTAATAAAAAATATTTAAACCAAGTTTTAGATGGATTTGTAAGAGAGAAATACGAAGGCAAACGTGTAGTTGTAGAAGAAGCAAAAGCTAAACCTTCTAAATCATCAAGTTCTAAAAAACATATGCCTGGGCAAAATAAGGCTAAATCAAGTGAAAAAGGTAAAAAAGTAGAAAAAAACTACTCTAAAAATAAAAAAGGGACTCCATACCCTTCTAATAAAAAAAGAAAATAATGGAAATATGCATTTGTAGAAGGAATTATAATGAAAGAATTAAGAAAGTTTATCACTTCAGAGTCAGTAACTGAAGGACATCCTGACAAGGTATGTGACAAGATAGCTGACGTTATTTTGGATGAGTATTTAAAGCAAGATGCTAATGCTCATGTTGCTTGTGAAGTTTGTGCTACAACAAATTACGTATTAGTATTTGGTGAAGTAACTGCTAATGCAAAGGTTGATGTAGATGCATTAGTTAGAAAAACTGTTAAAGAAATAGGTTATGATAATCCTGTATTAGGATTTTCTGCTGACGATTTAGTTGTTGATGTTAAATTAAACGTTCAATCAGCTGATATCATGTTAGGTGTAGGTAATGATGATGGAGCTGGAGACCAAGGTATGATGTTTGGTCTTGCTTCTGATGAAACTGAAAATTTATTGCCTGCTCCAATTAGCTATGCTCATGCTTTAGCTAAAAGATTAGAAGAAGTAAGAAAGACAAAATTAGTAGATTATTTAAGACCTGACGGAAAAACACAAGTTAGTGCAGAATATGTAGATGGTAAATTGATAAGAATAGATAATGTTGTTGTGTCTACTCAACATGATGAAAAAGTTGATATGGAAGAATTACGTAATTTTATTAAAAATGAAGTTATTGAAAAAGTGATTCCTGAAAACTTATTAGATGCTAATACTAAGTATTTTATTAATCCAACTGGTAGATTTTGTATTGGCGGTCCTACTGGAGATAGCGGTTTAACTGGAAGAAAGATAATTGTAGATACTTATGGTGGTGCATGTCATCATGGTGGTGGAGCATTCAGCGGTAAAGACCCATCAAAAGTTGATAGAAGTGCTGCATATATGGTTAGATATATTGCAAAAAATATTGTTGCTAGCGGTATTATAAGTAAGATAGAAATTGGCTTAAGCTATGCGATTGGTGTAAGTGAACCTACTTCAATTATGGTAGATACATTCGGTAATAAATTCAATTATGAAAATATTAATGAAGTAAATTTATGCCAAATGATTAGGGATATATTCCCATTAAGTCCTAAAAAATTAATTAAGCACTTAGATTTAAGAAAGCCAATCTACGCCCAAACAACAAATTATGGTCACTTCGGTAAAGCTGATTTAGCATGGGAAAAATTAGATAAGGTTGAGGAGATTAAAAAATATTTTGGTATACAATAATAAAGAAACAATACTGTTTCCACTAAGAAGTAATGATTTTGATGAAAACAAAAGAATAAAATTTGAAGCAGTTTTAGATTATTTTCAAACTGTTGCTTCCAGACATGGCACAAATTTAGAAATTGGTGATGTAGAACTTAAAAAACAAGGTTTAGCATGGATATTGTTAAATGTTAAAGTAAAGATTTTAGATAATCCAACTGTAAATGATAATATTTATGTGTCAACTTGGCCTAGTAAACCAAGATTAGCTGAATATGTCCGTTCTTATGATGCAATAAAGAATGATAAAGTTATCTTTGAAGGATTAAGTAGATGGGTTTTAGTTAATATTCAAAATCATAAGATTTCTAGAGAAAAAATAGAATATAAGTGCGAAACAAATTTAGAAAAAATTAACTTAGATTTTGATAAGGCATATTTAAAAGTTGATGTTTTAAATGACAATGCATTTAATATGATTGGTGAATATATTGTATCAAAAGATGACATTGATATTAATCATCATATGAATAATTCAAAATATGCAAAAGTATTATTTGAGTGCTTTGAAGGAACTTTTAGTGAGATAGAAATTTCCTATATTAATCAAGCTATTTTAGACGATACAATATATATTTATTCTAAGGTACTAGATGATATAAATTATGTCTATGCTTGTAAAGATAGTGAAAAAGAAAGAATATTAATATTTAAGTCTATAATAAAATAAATTAATATAAGGGATTAATCTCGTATAACTATTTTGTTATATTAACAAATGAGGACTATGTTAATATGTGTAATGGTATAATAAATAATAATTTTGATTTATTAAAAGTGTTATAGATCTAATAATACTATTGAAAATATAATTATAAAAAAATGGGTAAAATCATTATGATTCTACCCGTTTTTTATTATTTATTTATATTTACAACCTTGATAATAATTCTTTTTAATCATCATTTTGTCAATTTCATTCATTACAACTAATTTCTTTAAGCTCCACTTTGGTTCGATTAATAAATTCCTTGGAGCATCCCCATTAATTCTGTGAATTACTATATCATCTCTTAAAAAAGCTAATTGCTCTGTTACTATATCTATATATTCTTCTAAAGATAATATATTGAATTCATTGTTTAAATATTGATTAGCAATAATAGAATCTTTAAGTAAGAAAAGTGAATGTATTTTGATTCCCTGAATATCTTTTTTTGATAGATATTTAGCGGTTTCTATCATCATCTCTTTACTTTCATTTGGAAGACCATTGATGATATGAACTATTACTTCGATATTTTCTTTCCTTAACCTATCAACAGTCTCATCAAAAACTTTTAAATTATATCCTCGATTTATATATTCAGCGGTTGAGTCGTATATTGTTTGTAAACCTAATTCAACGATTACTTTCTTTTCTTTATTTATTTTTGATAAAAGAAGAAGTGCATCATCGCTAATTGAATCTGGTCTAGTAGCAACATCTAAAATTATTACGTCTTTATCTAAATTAATAGCTTCATTATAAAGCTTTGTTAATTTATCAATTGGACCATAAGTATTGGTGTTTGCTTGAAAATAAGCAATATATTTTGCAATTGGCCATTTTAAAGAGATAATATCTTTAATTTTTTTGAATTGAACATCAAGTGAATCGTTTTTATCTCCCGCAAAATCGCCACTGCCTTTGTCAGAACAAAATGTGCAACCTTTAGTACTTATGGTGCCATCTCTATTAGGACATGTAAAATTACCATTTAAAGCTACTTTAAACACTTTGCTATTATATAAATCCTTAAAATAATAATCTACACTATAATAACGATGTTGTTTGTTTTTATAATATGAAATATCAGGCATTATTCAAAAGGATTAAAGTTAGTGTTTTCATTTACTTCCATTACAAAGTCAGTTACTAACTCAATTATTTCTTCAATATCTTTCATATCACATACTTCTACAGATGAATGCATATATCTTAGAGGAATATTTACTAAATATGAAGGGATACCGCTATGGCGATAATATACATCATCAGTATCAGTCCATGTAGATGCTATATCAACACTATTTTGTACTTTAATACCTAGCTTGTTAGCAGAAGAACGCATCATTTCATCAATCTTATCATTCATTAATGAACCTATTGTAAGTGCTGGACCTCTACCTAAACCAGTATCACCATGTAAACCTTCTAAATAAGGGATATCATTAACATATGTAACATCTAGAATAATAGCGCAAGTTGGATTAACTTCATCTGCTGCAGCTTTTGCACCTCTACCTGTAGTTTCTTCGCCAACTGTGCAAGAAACGTAAATACCATTTTTGCATCCTTTTTCTTTTGCTCTTTTTAAAACTTCAAGTAAAATAAATACAGCAATTTTATCGTCAAGAGCTCTTGCTGCAAGTCTATTATTTGCAAGTTCAGTATAATCTGCTTTAAAAATTACAGGATCACCTAAACTTACTAATTTTTCGGCTTCCTCTTTACTACTAACGCCTATATCTAATCTTAAATCTTCAACTTTTAATTTTCCATCAGCTAAATTTGGTAAGTAACCAATAATCCCTGGAACTTCACTACCATCTTTTTTGATGACTCTTACATGTTGTGCAATATAAGTATAAGGTCTAATGCCTCCTATTTTATTTAATTGAATTAAACCATTTTCATGAATTTTATCTACATATAAACCTATTTCGTCAATATGACCGCATAATAAAATTTTAACTTTACTATCTGGGTTTATAACATGAGTTACATTATAATTATGATGTGTAATTACTTTGTCATCATAATCCTTCATTAATTCAATTACTTTCTTTTGCATTCTTAGCTCAAATCCAGATGGGGATGGTGTTTTTAATAATTCATATAATAAAGATCTATCCATTTTTATTTACCTCTTTTCTAATAAAAATTATAACATTAGTATGAAAAATTTTCAAATAAATATCAAATAAAAAATGAAAAATTTTCATATTGATTTTTTATATTTTGTATTCTATAATCTAGATGTCTGGAATGTTTCCGCGTTTGTACGATATGCGAACCGAACATGAATATTTAAGGATTTTGAGGCTTTTTTGGTGTAGAACGCAAATTATTAATTTGAATCCCGATAAAAAGCAAGAGAGAAACCCGCCCTAGGTGAACTTTATGGTTCACAAAAGTACTAACGGCTTTCTGGATCTAAAGCAAAATGAAAAATTTTGCTTTTTTTTGTGAATATTAAATGATTAATACAAGTTTAAATATTTTTCTCTTTATAAATTATTTAATTAGTGGTATAATACTTAAATGGATGGTGATAGATATGATTGAAGAATTATTAGAATCATTAAGAGAGCAAATCGTTAATATTATCGAAACTTTATATGATTTACATCTTAATAATGAAGATGTAATTTTAGATAAGCCAAAAGATAAAGAACATGGTGATTTTTCTACAAATGTTGCTATGAGAATAGTAAAGCAAGTTAGACAAAGTCCTGTCTTAATTGCAAATGCTATTAAAGAAAAGATAGATTTAGATAAATCACATTTATCTAATATTGAAGTAGTTAATGGTTTTATTAATTTCTTTATTAATAAAGCATATTTATCTCAAACTATTTTTGCAATTCTTAATCTTAAATATGATTATGGTAAAGGTAGCGTTGGTAAGGGAAAGAAGATAAACGTTGAATATGTTAGTGCAAACCCTACTGGATTTTTACATATTGGCCATTGTAGAGGTGCAGCATATGGAGATTCTTTATCTAGAATACTTAAAAAAGCAGGTTACGATGTTACAAGAGAATATTATATCAATGATGGCGGTAACCAAATTGAAAATTTAGTTAAAAGTATTTATGCTAGATATAATGAATTATTTGGTTTGCCATTTACTTTAGATGATGATTGCTATCATGGGAAAGAAATAATTGAAATAGCACAATTAATAAAAGAAGAAGTAAACGATAAATATATTATTAATAATAGCTATGAATATTGTCATGACTATTTTAGGACATTTGGTGTAAATTATTTACTTTCTAAATTAAAAAATGACTTAAAAGATTTTAATGCTGAATTTGATGTTTGGTTTTCAGAAAAATCATTATATGAAAAAGGTGATGTTAAAAATACAGTAGAAAAATTAAAATCATGTGGTCATACATATGAACAAGAAGGTGCGTTGTGGCTTAAAACAACTGATGAAGGTGATGAAAAAGACCGTGTAATTATTAAGAGTGACGGTAGTTATACATATCTTACACCTGATATTGCATATCATATGAATAAATTATCAAGAGGATATGATGAATTAGTTGATGTTTTAGGAGCTGACCATTATGGTTATATCCCTAGACTTAAGGCTTCAATTAAATATTGTGGTGGTAACCCAGATGCTTTAAACGTTGAAATCTTGCAAATGGTTAGAGCGATGCAAGATGGTGTTGAAATTAAGATGAGTAAACGTAGGGGTAAAGCAATTACTTTAAGAGATTTACTTGATGAAGTAGGCAGTGATGCATTAAGATTTATGTTTATACAAAAAGCTTTATCTACACAAATGGACCTAGATTTAACATTAGCGACTAAACAAAGTAATGAAAATCCTGTATTTTATGCTCAATATGCATATGCAAGAATTAAGAGTTTGTTTAGACAATATCCTGATTTTGAAGAAGTAAAAGAATTTACTAAACTTGATTTAAATAAATTAGAGGATATTACTAGCTTATTAATTCAATATCCTAGTGTGATTATTGAAGCAGCTACAAAGAGAATTCCACATAGAATTAGTCAATATGTTTTATCATTAGCTAGTGCTTTCCATTCATATTATAATGATGAAAAGATAATTAGTGATGACAAGCAAGAAACGTTAGAAAAGCTAACATATATCAAAGCTATTGAATATGTTTTGAAAGATGCTTTGTCATTAATAGGTGTTAATACAAAAGAAAAAATGTAATACAAAATCCGCTTTAACATAATTGTTAGGGCGGTTTTATTAACTAATTTTTAAACTTTATATTACATTTATTTTCGTATTGATTTATTTGTCATTTTGATGTATAATATGTAATGAGGAAGTATCAATGTTTCATAAAAAACACTATAACAAATGAGGTGCTAAAAATGGATTTTAAAAATAAATTAGCTGAATTAAATAGTGAAATAAGCAAATACGAAAATGTAAAGATTATAGCTGCAACTAAATATATGAGTATTGACCAAACTAGAGAAATAGTCAATGCTGGTATAAATGAAATAGGTGAAAATAGAACTGACATGTTTTTAGAAAAATATGAAGCTTTAAAAGATCTAAATATAAAGTGGCATTTTTTCGGAGTTTTGCAATCAAGAAAAATTAAGGATGTAGTTGGTAAAATTGACTGCTTACATTCTTTAGATAAGTTTTCAACTGCAATGGAACTTGATAAAAGATTAGAAAAACCACTAGATTGTTTTGTTCAAATAAATATATCTGAAGAACCTAACAAGGAAGGAATTCCAGCTAGCCGTGCTAAAGCATTCATTAAAAGTTTAAATAAATGCACAAACATTAGAATTATTGGTTTAATGTGCATTGCAAAATTAACTTTTGATGATGAAGTATTAGAAAAATCATTTGCGAAAATGCAAAAAATAAAAGAAGAAATAGAAGAATTAAATTTAGATTATGCCCCATGTCATTATTTATCAATGGGTATGAGTAATGATTATAAGATTGCTTTAAAATATGGTGCTACACACTTAAGAATTGGTAGATTCTTCTTAAATTAATGGAGTTATTATGGGTTTATTTGGAAAGAAAAAAAGTAAAACAACTGAGATAAATTCAAGAGCATTAATGACATCTTTTGATATGATGGAATATTTCATTGTGAAAGATAGAAGCAATGAAGAATTATTTAAAATAGCTGATACAGTATTAAGTGGAAGACCAGTACTTGCTAACTTAGATCAATTATCAGTTGCTGATTGTAATTACATTTTAGCTTTCATGTCAGGCGTAGTTTACGCTAAAGATGGAAGCCCAGTTAAAGTCAGTGACAGACTATTCTTATTTGCAAGAAAAGAAGAATTTGAAGATGGCTCTCTTGATGATTATGTTGAGGATCAAAAAATATAATGCAAGGATATTTTAAAATTGGAATTTTTTATTTGTTATATGCTTATTCTGGATTAATATTTATAAATATTATCTTATCTTGGTTTCCGGGAATATATAATATAGGGTTCTTTAGATTTCTAAGACGTATAACAGATGCTTATATGAAGCCATTCCATGGTATATTGGTTTTAGGCATTTTTGATTTTACACCAATAATTGGTATATTTTTATTTGATTTTATTATTCAAGCATATGCATTATTATTAAGTTAGTATAAGAGGTATATTAAAATGGGAAACGATTATAAAAATACATTATTAATGATGAATACTGAATTTTCTATGAAGGCTAATTTACCTTTAAGAGAACCAGAAATATTAAAAAAGTGGGAAGAAGAACATCTTTATGAAAAAGTATTAGAAAAGAATAAAGATGGTAAACCATTTATTTTGCATGATGGACCACCATATGCTAATGGTAATGTTCATACAGGTCATGCTTTTAATAAATCTTTAAAAGACTTTGTTTTACGTTATAAAACTATGATGGGTTATTATACTCCATACATTCCTGGTTGGGATACACATGGATTACCTATTGAAACTGCACTTACTAAAAATGGTAAGGTAAATCGTAAAACTACACCTGTAGCTGAATTTAGAGAATTATGCTATGAATATGCTTTAAAGCAAGTAGCAAATCAAAAAGAACAATTTAAACGTTTAGGTGTATTAGGAGATTGGGATAATCCATACATCACATTAACAAAAGACTTTGAAGCACGTCAAATTGAAGTATTCGCAAAAATGGCTGAAAAAGGTTTAATTTATAAAGGATTAAAGCCTGTATATTGGTCACCATCTAGTGAATCAGCTTTAGCAGAAGCAGAAGTTGAATACCATGATGTTACTAGTGACACAATCTATTTAGCTTTTAAAATTGTTGATGGCAAGAATGTTTTAGATAATGATGCTGAATTAGTAATTTGGACAACAACTCCTTGGACTATTCCTGGAAACTTAGCCGTTTGTATTAATGGTGATTTTGAATATGCAGAAATCTTAGTAAAGAGTGAAGGCGTTGCTAATGGACGTAAGTTAGTATTTGCAAAAGAAATGCTTGAAACTGTTACTCCTTTACTTAAAATTACTGATTATGAAATCGTTAAAACAATTAAGGGCTATGATATGGAATATATTACATATGTTAATCCAATGAATAAAATTTGCCCAGTAACATTAGGATCTCATGTAACATTAGATGCTGGTACTGGTTTAGTTCATACTGCACCAGGATTTGGTGAAGATGACTTTAACGTTGGTAAAAAATATGGTCTAGAAATATTAGCTCCAGTTGATTCTCGTGGATATACTACTGCTGAATATGGTGAATTTGGCGGATTATTCTATGAAGAATGTAATAAATTAGTTATTGAAAAGATGATTGAACGCAATATTTTAATTGCTCAATCAAAGATAACTCACTCATATCCACATGATTGGAGAACTAAAAAACCTATTATCTTTAGAGCAACTCCACAATGGTTTGCATCTATTGATGGTATAAAAGAAGATATCTTAAAAGCAATTGATGAAGTAAATTGGAAACCAGCTTGGGGTGGATTAAGACTTTCAAATATGATTAAAGATCGTAATGAATGGTGTATTAGCCGTCAAAGAGCTTGGGGTGTACCAATTCCTGTATTCTATTGTGAGGATGAAACTCCTATCTTAGATCAAGAAGTATTAAAACATGTTTCTAAATTATTTGGTGAATATGGATCTAACATTTGGTTCTTAAAAGAAGCAAAAGATTTATTACCAGAAGGTTATACAAATCCACATAGTCCTAATGGAAAGTTCACAAAAGAAAAGGATATTATGGATGTTTGGTTTGATAGTGGTAGTTCATATTATGCAGTACTTCCACCTAGAGGCTTACCGGTTCAAGCTGACCTATATTTAGAAGGAAGTGACCAATATCGTGGTTGGTTCAATTCATCTATTTCAACATCTGTAGCTGTAACTAAACATGCTCCATATAAGACATGCTTATCACATGGCTTCATTTTAGATGGTAATGGCAATAAGATGAGTAAATCATTAGGTAATACTATTGACCCATTAGATATTTGTAAAGAATTTGGTGCTGATATTTTACGTTTATGGGTTGCATCTACAGAATATACAGCAGATGTTAGAATTTCAAAGGATATTATTAAACAAAACGCCGAAGCTTATCGTAAGATTCGTAATACTTTCAGGTTCTTATTAGGTAACTTATCTGATTTTAATCCTGATAAAGATAAAATTAATTATGAAGAATTAGGCGAAGTTGATCAATATATTGAATGTAGATTAAATAACGTAATTGAAAAAGTATTAGATGCATATGAAAATTATGACTTTGATGAAGTATATCGTTCTATTCTAAATTATATGACTAATGATCTAAGTGCTTTTTATATGGATTTCACTAAAGATGTTTTATACATCGAAGAAATGAATAACAAAGAAAGAAGAAGCATTCAAACAGTATTGTTTGATAACTTAGATGCATTACTTAGATTAATTACACCTATTTTACCATTTACTTCAGAAGAAATTTATTCAAATATGAACTTAGAAAATAAAGAAATTAGTTCATATATGCTTTCTATGCCAAAAGTAGTTAAATATGCAAATAGTGAAGAATTATTAAATAAATATTCTAAATTTATGGAATTTAGAACAGATGTATTAAAAGCTATTGAAAATGCTAGAAATAATAAAGTAATTGGTAAATCAATGAGCGCTAAACTTTCTATTTGTCCAAGTAAGGAAACAAAAGAATTACTTGATACATTAAAGATTGATTTAGCCAAGGTATTTATTGTATCTGAATGTGTATTAGTTGACTCTGCAAATAATGATTTTGAAGAATTTGATTCTGGAAAATTCTTAGTTGAGGCAAGAGTTGGTCATATTTGTGATAGATGTTGGAAAGTTGTGGATGAAGTTGATGAAAATGGATTATGTCCACGTTGTGCCGAAATTATTAAAAACATGGAGAAATAATAATGAATGAATTACTAACTATTCACTTTTTTAGAAATAGTACTTTAGAAAAAATTGATTTCACAAAGGTTTTAGAATTCTTTTCTACTATTCCAAACTTTGAAATCTATTATACAGATACTTACGTTGAAATCTTATATAAAGATAAGGATTTTGAATATGAATATCGTTTCATAATTACTAAAAAGTCAAGAGTAACTAATATTTATAAACTTAATCCAATGTACTCTAATGTGAATTTCTTACTAGAAATGCCATTACTTATTCCATCATTCTTAGCTAAAGAAATATTCACATTAACTCAAAAATTATGTAAAACTTTCGAATTAGGTTATTATCATTCATCATTTTCTGATGTAAAGGTATTTAATATAGTAGACTTAATTGATTTCTTTGAAAAACAAAGAAATGCATATATTGATGAAAACGGAAAACAAAATAAGATTTCTTATAATGCTGATAAATTAAATATTATTTGCAAGTTCCAACGCTCTGTTAATAATTTGATCGATTATTATCAAAATGAAGTAATTGTTAATTTGTGCTATCCAGTTGTTGATAAGAATTCAGGTGAAGCAGGTATTTGTTATGATTGGCGAATGGGAACAAGTGTAATATTTGCTCCTTATGTTGATTATATAAATATTCAAGATGTTGAAGAAGGAACTATTTTAGTTAAAAAAGATGAATTATTTAATATAATTAGTCGTTATTTAGTTGAAATTAAGAACTTCTTACCAGATATGTATATTCTTAAAAACAAACAAGCTAAGACTGTAACAAGAGAACTTAAGAAAATTAAGAAGATTATGATTCTTGGTAAAGAGTTTAATGTTTTAAGAATGAGTGATGTAATTGAGGAATAATATGGCTATAGATAGTAAATTAATTGACCACACATTACTTAAGGCTTTTGCAACTGAAAATGAAATTATTAAACTTTGCAATGAAGCAAAAGAATATCATTTTAAGAGCGTTTGTGTAAATCCTGTAAATGTTCCTTTAGCTAAAGAATTATTAAAAGACTCTGATGTTTTAGTATGTACTGTTATTGGTTTCCCACTTGGTGCAAATACAATGGAAACAAAATGGTATGAAACACAAGATGCTATTAATAATGGTGCTGATGAAATTGATATGGTTATCAATGTTGGTAAAGCAAAAGAACATGATTATGAATATATAAAGAATGAAATAGCTGGAGTTGTGGCTTATGCTAACGGAAAATGTGTTAAGGTAATTATTGAAACATGTTATCTTTCTGATGAAGAAAAAGTTGAAGTTTGCAAAGCTGCTACATTGGCTAAAGCCACTTTTGTAAAGACATCAACTGGTTTTGGTACTGGTGGAGCAACAGTAGAAGATGTTAGTTTGATGAAAGCTAATATTTCTAGTGATATGTTTGTAAAAGCTAGTGGTGGTGTTAAGACTGCTAATGATGTTACAAATATGGTTATGGCTGGTGCATCAAGAATAGGCGCAAGTTCTGGCGTACAAATTATGGAAAATCAAAAGGAGAATAAATAATGGCATTTCCTACTCCTCATATAGAAGCTAAATCAAAAGATGATTTCGCAAAAACTGTTTTAATGCCAGGTGATCCATTAAGAGCTAAATATATCGCTGAAACTTATTTAACTGATGTTAAGCAAGTTAATGGAGTTAGAAATATGTTTGGTTATACTGGATATTATAAGGGTAAGAAAATTACTGTTATGGGCTCTGGTATGGGTATGCCAAGTATTGGTATTTATTCATATGAATTATTTAATTTCTATGATGTAGATCAAATAATAAGAATTGGTTCAGCAGGCAGTTATGTTAATGATGTTAAAATATATGATGTTGTTATTGTTACTGATGCATATTCTGAATCAACATTCGCAAAAGTTGCTTATGGATATCCATCTGATATTATGGAATCTAACAAAGAATTAAATAAAGATTTAAATGATGCAGCAGATAGATTAGGTTATAAAGTTGTAAATGGCAGAATCCACTCTGGTGATGTTTTCTATCGACATCAAGGTGATGTATTCGCTGATGTTGTGGATAAATATGGATGTGTTGCTGTAGAAATGGAATCATTTGCTTTATTTGCTAATGCAAAATTTGCAAATAAAAAAGCAGCATGTGTATTAACTATATCAGATTCTTTAGTGACTCACGAAGTTACATCAGCAATTGAAAGACAAACATCATTTAATAAAATGATGGAAATAGCTTTAGAAGCTGCAAAATAATAAAAATTTAAGAGTAAGTTTTATATTACTCTTATTTTTAAAATATGGAGTGATGTATGAAAAAAGTATTATTAATTTTATTGTTATTACTTTCAATAACATTATTTGCTTGCAATATAGAAGAACCATCTGCTAAACTTTCTGCTAATTTCCCAGAAACAATATATGTAAATGATGTGTTTAAAATAGAGGTAGAAAGTTCATATATTAATGACTATTATTATATTGATAATTTAAGCCCTGAATATTTAGATATAGACGATAATTTCAATGCAAAAGCATTAAAGGCAGGGAAAGCATATTTGATTATTACGAGCTCTTGTAATGGTGAATTAAATCTTGAAATTGAGATATTACCTTTAAAAAAGCCTACTAGCATTGATTTTAATATAGAAGGCAATAATTTTATTACAGGTGTTGAATATAATGTGAATGTTAATATATATCCTATTGATGTAGACCAAACTTATATCATCAATACTGGTAATATTAATAATGTATTAAGTGAAGATAATAAAAAGATTGTTTTTAATGAAGCGGGCAAATATACTTTAGTTGCTTTTTCAAAAGTAGATAGAACTATTAGTAAAACTTTAGAGATTGAAGTTGATTTCAATCCTGAAATAGAATGTTATCAAGTATTATATATTGGAAATTCACTTACTAATTACACTTTTTCCATTCCAGCATACATTCAAGCTTTGATGATTAATGCTAATATACCATACACATATACTTTTGATGCACCTTCTGGTTTTTCTTTAGATGACCATAGTGATGATTTTTTTGATTATGTAAATAATAATCGCTATACGCATATTGTTTTCCAAGAAAAATCTAACGGATCATATACTGAATATGATCGATTTGTTAATGCGTTAAATGAATTTATTTCCGCAATTCCATATAAAAATACAAAAACTGTATTATACCAAACATGGGCTTATGAAAGAGAATATATGGGTGGAAGAGATGAACAAAAAGTAATGCATGATAGTATTGTGGATGCGTATAACATGGCAAAAGAAGAAGTAGGAGCTGACTTGATTGTAAGAGCTGGAGAAGCATTCTTTGATTATTTTGAATTACAAGAAGAGTGCAAACAAAGCGATATGTGTACTATAGAATTACCATCTTTATATATTGACGCAAATCATCCGAATTCATATGGCGCTTTTTTATCAGCTTGTGTTCATTATGTAACATATACAGGTAGAAAAGCAAGTGAAAATAATTATGTGCCATTAGGAATGGATGAGGAAGTAATAAAAGTATTAAAAGAAATAGCTGATAAATATATAGTAGCAAAATAAAAGAACGGATTAGTGTTTAACTAATCCGCCCTTTTTATTTGATTATTGAAGGGGATTCAATAACTTTAATCAAAATCTTCAGGTAAATCTTCAAAACCATCATCTTCAATGATGTCTAGATTTTCGTCTTTCTTACTTACTTTTTTGGCTTTATTTATCTTATTATCATCTCTAAAGACAGGTTCTTTATTGATTTTTAGATTAATTAAAATTAACCTTTCACCTATCACTTGAATATTATGATGATTTACTCCATCGACTTCCTCAATTCTATCAGATAATCTACCTTTAATTCCTACCGTATCTCCTTTTTGACAGTATTCATAAGCCGTTTTTGAAATCGCATTCCATAAAGTTACTTTAATTAATTCATTTTCAATTTGACCTGTTACAGAGTCTTTAAATGGTTTAGCTACTTGTAAAACTAAATCACATACTTTCTTTTGACCACTTTTTACTTCTCTATATATAGGATCACAAGCTAAATTTCCAACTAATATTACGTTATTTATCATATATAACTCCTTTCTTTGGTGATATTATATATAATAAGAAATTATATTGCAAACGACTTTTTGAGTGTTTTCAATTTTTTATAAAATTAAAAAATAGGAAAAATTTAGCTTTTTTAATAAAAAAATACAAAAAAAGGTCCAAAAATTGGGCCTATAAAACGTTTATTTATTTTTTTGCAAGTATTTGTATTTATTTTGATGAATTTTTTATCAAATATATATTAATAATAAAAAAAGTTTGAATAACACCAGTTAATCAAACAAATTTTACTAAATGGAGCAGGTAACGAGAATCGAACTCGCATCTCCGCCATGGCAAGGCGGCATATTAGCCGTTGTACTATACCTGCACGAACAATGTACTATTATTATAACATTATTAAAATTAAAAAGCAAGTATTTTTTTGAAAATCTTATTTGTTTTAGTTCACATTTTATAATTTTAAGATTTATTTTTGAATTAATATATGGTATAATATTAATGATGTAAACGGTGAATTATGATTAAAGGTTTAATATTTGATTTAGGAGGAACAGTTGTTACCGATAGAGGCTTAAGCTTTATGAACGGCTTTACTCCTTTATATAATTATTTTGAAAAGAAAAACTTTTCTATAGAAGAATATAAAGCATATCTAAAAGAAGTAAAAGAACAAACTATTAATGTAAGAACTACTTTTGATTTTAGTATGCTACAATTAGTTCATTTGCTTGAATTACATTTTCAAGATAAAATTATGTTAGAACCTTCAGAAATCGAAGAATTATATTCTAAATCATGTGAAATAGATGAATTATGTGAGGGGATCACTGATTTTTTAGAAAAATGCAAGCAAAACGATATTAAAATGGGTATATTAAGTAATACTATATTAAGTTCAAATGAACTGAAACGTAGATTAAAGTGCTTAGGTGTACTTGATTATTTTGATTTTGTTATTGCATCTAGTGATTGCTTAGTTCGTAAACCTTCTAAATTATTTATGGATTTAGGTATTGACGCAATTGACCTTGAAAAAGGTGATATTGCATATGTAGGAAATATGTATGAATTTGATGTAAAATGCGCAAATTCAGCAAATATAAATTGCATGTTTTATAATCGTTTCCATAAGGGTGAATATAAATATGATGATTTAAACATCAAAGTATATGAATTTGATGATTATAAAGCATTATCGGAGGTAGATTTATGCCAAATATTTTAAAGCATTTATCTAAAGGATCATTATATGTTTTAAGTATATTAGAAGAAGCTGGTTATGAAGCATACATTATTGGCGGTGCTGTAAGAGATGCTTTATTAAACAGACATATAAATGATTTTGATATATGCACAAACGCAAAACCTGAAAAAGTGAGCGAAATATTTACAAATAATGATTTCAAAGTAATTGAGATAGGTATAAAACATGGTACAGTAAGCGTACTTAAAAATAATGTTACTTTTGAAATCACTACATATAGAGTAGATGGTGAATACTTAGACAGTAGACATCCTAAGTGTGTTTCTTTTGATGCAAGTTTAGAAGAGGATGTTAAAAGAAGAGATTTCACTATCAATGCTTTAGCTTGTGACAAACATGGTAATGTAATTGATTATGTAGGTGGTTTAAACGACATTAATAAACACATAATAAGAACAGTAGGCGATCCAATTAAACGCTTTTC
This sequence comes from Bacilli bacterium, assembly GCA_045598145.1. Taxonomy (GTDB): domain Bacteria; phylum Bacillota_I; class Bacilli_A; order ML615J-28; family CAG-698; genus RGIG3506. The sequence continues at coordinate 24,599 of JAZLLM010000029.1, forward strand.
TGAAGATGCTTTAAGAATGCTTCGTGCTATTCGTTTTTCTAAGACCTTATCTTTTGAAATAGAAGAAGAAACTAAAAATGCTATATTAGAATTATCTAATACTATTTCTAATATCTCAATTGAAAGAATTAATGATGAATTTAAAAAGATTATATGCTATCCTTTTAAAGACACATATTTAACTTATAAGGAATTGTTTGATTGTGCATATCGTATTAATTATCAATTTAACTTAAAAGAATTAAATATGTGTGATAATTTCCCTGATAATAAAATGAAAATAGCTTTCTTCATTTCCTCTATGAAAAATATTAATAAAGATGAATATATCAATTCATTAAAGATTAGTAATGATAAAAAGAAATTAATATTAAATTACATTAATAATTCTATGACTATGAGAAATAAGCAATTTGATGATTTGTTCTTAAAAAAGATATTATCAAATTATGGCTTAACTAATGGATATTTCATTATTCAATATTTGTGCTATTATAATAATGTTGATATATTATTGATTAAAGAAAAAATTAATGATATTATAAGTGATGTAGTAAGTATTTCAGATTTAGATGTTAATGGTAATGATATAAAGGCATTAGGTTATAAAGGTAACGAAATTGGTACTATATTAAACGGATTAGTTGATCAAGTTTTAACTGGAAAAGTTAAAAATGAACGTAATGCATTAATTAAAATTGCGCCTAAAATGCTAAAAAGTTTAAATAATGATTATACAGAATAAAAAGAAAGTCGTTAGAATAATCTAACGACCTCCTAAAAAGATTGAGGGAAATTATACTTCTTGTGAAGTACGTTTTAATTATACTCTCCCAATCTTAATATGTGCTTAATTATAAAAATAAGGGAGAAAATAATATGGGAATAATTGACATTGTAATAATAATCATTGCATTTGTATTTGGTATCTCAGGATTAAAAAAAGGTTTTTTAAGACAATTAGGAGGAGTAATATCAATAGTAGGAGCTATTATTATCACTTCATTATTATATAAGAAAGTGACTGAAATTGCGTGTGGAATGAATTTCTATAATACAATTTATGATAAAATGGTTTCATTAGCAACTAATAGAACTGGTGAGGCAGCAAGTTATACTTTAGCTACTTTAGGAAAAGAAGGCTTTGATACTGCTTTAAATAATGTGAAGTTACCTGCCTTTATAACTAAATTGTTTAGTGAACCTTTTGAACAAGCTTTATTAAATACACCCGATATGACTTTTGCTGAATTTATCGGTTCTGTTTTGTCTAAGGTTATTATAACTTTAATTGTTTGTGTGGCATTATATTTAATTGTAATGATAATATTTAAATTAATATTTAGAGGATTAACAAAACTATCTGAAAATTCAGCAATTGGTGTTGTTAATAGAATACTTGGGCTAACATGGGGTTTAGTAAAAACATTTATTGTAGTATGTATTGCAATGGTTATATTATCAAGTTTAACTTCTATTAGTGGACTAGGTGATTCAATATATTCATTTATTAGCAGTGATATGAAATTAGAAGTAGAAGGCTTTGGTATAGCTAAATTCTTCTATCAACAAAATCCATTAATTACAATACTTTCAAAGTTTGGTTTAGAAAAAATATTGAGTTTTAATTTTAGTAAGAGCGAAATTATTATAATAGGAGGAATTTTATAATGCATAAAGCGATGGTGGAATTTGGAGCAAAAAGACAACTTAAAAATAATGGTAAAACTTTATATGGTTTTTATAGAAATTACGAAATAAACTTAATTTATGAGGCATTTGATAACTCTTTCCCAATAAAACTGTTTATTAATTGTTATGTAGATTCTTTTGACCAAAATCGAAAGATTGTCCAAGATATTAGAGGTTTAAAGATAAATATGCTAAAAGCAGCATTTAGTAATCATTCATTGGTTATCATGCTAAATGGTTTTACACTTAAATCAGTTATAAAAAAACTTGATGAAAATCTTGATAGAATTTTTGATTGTTTAGTAAACAATAATTTAAAGGATTCTTTATATTGCCCATATTGTGGCAAATTATTAGAAGAAAATAAGAAATCAGGTATGGATGGTAATCTATTTGTAACAGTTCATCCAGAATGTTTAAATCAAATTAATGATAGAATAGAAAAAGCAGAAACAGAATTCAAAAATGCTCCTAATAATTATGGAAAAGGCATATTTGGTGCTGTGTTAGGTGGTTTAGTAGGCTTAGTTGTAGCTTTTATATTCTTCTTAATGGGCTTAATTAGTGCTATTTCATCTTTTGTATCAATTGCTCTTGGCGCATTCTTATATAAAAAACTTGGTGGAAAGCCTAATGTTGTAATGATTATATCTACAATTTGTGTAACACTATTATTTATGTTAGGTGGTATATATTTCTTATATGTATTTGCAGCTAACGATTTAGTTATCCAAGAAGGTATATCAACAGGCACTTTATCACCATTTGCTTATTGTATGCAATATTATAATGGATTTAGTGGAGAATTTTCTTATAATATCATTATGACTTTAGTATTTACTGCTATTGCTTCAATTTGTGAAATTTTCGTTTTAAGAAAATCAATTCAAAGACAAAAACAATATAAATAGATTTTAAAGAAACTTAAATAAATTCAATAATTATTGACTTTTTAAGGTTATTGATGTATAATATGTATGTTGCGTGTAGCAACCGCACAGAATAGGTTTTAAAACTATATTTAGTTACCTCAATGGCGTGTCTTAAAATATTATGAAGGAGGTATGCAAATGTTCGCAATTATCGAAACTGGTGGTAAACAATACCGTGTTCAAGAAAATGATTTCGTATTCGTAGAAAAATTAGAAGCTAACGAAGGCGATACAGTAGAATTTGATAAGGTATTAATGCTTGAAGATAAAGTTGGTGAACCATATGTTAGTGGTGCTAAAGTTTTCGCTAAAGTAGTAAAACAAGGTAAAGCTAAGAAGGTTATCGTTTTCAAGTATAAATCAAAGAAGAACTACCATAAGAAACAAGGTCACAGACAACCTTTCACTAAGGTTCAAATTACTACTATTGAAGGTTAATTATGATTACTGTAGAAGTTATTAGAGACGCTAAGGGAATAAATTGTATTAATACAAAAGGTCATTCTGGCTATGAAGATATCGGTAAAGATATTGTATGTAGTTCAGTTTCAACTTCAATTATTCTTACTTATAATCTTTTAAATAAATTAAACATTAAGTTTGATTATGTAGAAGATGAAAAGATTCCAATGATTTCGCTTAAGTTTGATCATAATTATGAACAAGAAGAGCTTGTTCAATGTATTTTAGAAAATCTAGTTAAAACACTAGAAGACGTAGAAAAACAATTTAAAAAATATTTACAAATTAAAAAAATTAAAAATTAGGAGGTTAACTCATGCTTTATATAAATATACAATTTTTTGCATCTAAGAAAGCAGCTGGTTCAACTAAGAACGGTCGTGATTCTCAAGCTAAGAGATTAGGTGCTAAGAAGAGTGATGGCGAATACGCTACAGCAGGTTCAATCATCTATCGTCAAAGAGGTACTAAAATCCTTCCAGGTAATAATGTTGGATTAGGCGGAGATGATACATTATTCGCAACTATAAGTGGATATGTAAAATATGAACGTAAAGGAAAAGATAAAAAACAAGTTTCTGTTTACGAAGAAAGATTATAATTAATATTTTAAAATGCTGCTTATAGTAGCATTTTTTTATATTTATGTGATATAATTAGTAAAAGTTTTTATAAAATTTAAAGAAAGGAGATAGACATATGTTTGTTGATGATGTCAAATTTACCGTTAAAGCTGGTAATGGTGGTAATGGTAATGCTAGTTTTCGTCATGAAAAATATGCACCTAAAGGTGGTCCATATGGCGGAGATGGTGGCCATGGTGGAAGTATCATCTTTGTTGGTGATGAAGGATTAACAACTTTATTAGATTTAAAATATAGACATATAATCAAGGCTCAAAATGGTCAAAATGGAATGACAAAAAATTGTTTTGGTAAGTCAGCAGATGATGTTTATGTCCGTGTACCTATTGGTTCTGTAGTTTATGATGATGATAGAGGTATTGTAATAGCTGATATCACAAGAAATAAACAAGAGGTTGTTATTGCAAAAGGTGGAAAGGGCGGAAGAGGAAATAGTGCTTTCGCTAATGCTCATATTCCTGCTCCACAATTCGCAGAACAAGGTGAACCTGGTGAAGAAATTAATGTACGTGTAGTTTTAAAAATATTAGCTGATGTAGGTTTAGTTGGTTTTCCAAGTGTAGGGAAAAGTACTTTAATAAGTGTTTGCTCTGCATGTAAACCTAAGATTGCTGATTATCCTTTTACTACATTAGTACCAAATATAGGTGTAAGTAAAACAAATGATGGAAGAAGCTTTGTTATTGCAGATATGCCTGGATTAATTGAAGGTGCATCATTAGGTGCTGGATTAGGAATTCAATTTTTAAAACATATCGAAAGAACTAGAGTCATTGTTCACGTTGTAGATATGGCCTCTCCTGAGAACAGAGATCCTTATGACGATTATCTAAAAATTAACAAAGAATTAGAAAATTACAATCCTAAATTATTATTAAGACCGCAAATAATTGCTTGCAATAAAATGGATATGCCTGACGCACAAGAAAACTTCGATAGATTTATAAAATTAATTCCAAATGATATTAAGGTTTTTCCAATTAGTGCATATACAAGAAATAATATAGATCCATTATTAATTGAAATTGCAAATACTTTAGAAAATATATCTTTAGATGAATTTGAAGACAATAATGTTGATAAGGTAGTCGAATATAAATATGAAAGAAAAGAAGAACCATTTACAATAGAAGTAACTGAAGAAGGTTTATTTAATGTAATTGGTCCTGAAATTGAAAGATTATTTAATGCCACAAATTTTGAAAAAGACGAAAGTGCTAAGATGTTTGCAAGAAAATTAAGATTAATGGGTGTAGAAGATAAGCTAAGAGAAATGGGCGCTAAGGATTATGACACAGTTTTAATTCTTGGTTATGAATTTGAATTCTATGATTAATTATAGGTGATATTATGAGACATAAAAAAATAAGAGATATTGTATTTTTTTCTATTGTTTCTGCGATATTGTTAATATTAATGATTACAGGTTTAGGATATTTATATATAGGTACATTTGCTTATGTAACTATTTTACATATTCCAGTTTTAGTAGGAGCATATGTTTTGGGTAAAAAATATGGTGCTTTACTAGGATTTGTATTCGGTATTACTTCAATGATATATGCATTTATTTTGCTTGGTGAAAATGCACCTTTTACTAACCCATTGCTTTCAGTTTTACCAAGAATTATATTTGGTTTTCTAGTATATCCAATTTATAATTTATTTAAAAAGTTATTTAAAGATAAAGAGATTCTATCATTAGGTGTAAGTTTTGCAGTTTGCACTTTCTTACATACTATTATGGTAGTGTTTGTATTGTATCTAGTTGGTAAGAGTGGATTTTTCTTCTATTCAAGTGGTCATCCTTACACAATTGATGCTAATATATTAAAATTTATGCTATCTTGTTTCACAATTAATAGTTTAATAGAGGTATTACTTGCAGTATTTGTAGGTACTCCTATTGCTTATGCTTTAAATAGGATTATGAATAGAGTAGCATCAGAAACATTCGAATAGACAAAGTTTTACTTTGTCTTTTTCATTTTTCTTGTCATTATTAGTATAATTTGTTATAATTAGTGTAATGATGGAGGATATTAATGAAAAAAATTTACGCATCACTAATTGTTTGTTTTAGTTTAATTTTTGTATTAAGTTTATGCTTTATTAATTTAGGAGGCAGATCGATGAAAGCAGACACTAAACCTGTATATTATATTATTACTACTCCAGGAGAAGATGCTTCAACTATGATTAGTATGAATTGGCATGCAGAAAATTCTGGTAGTTATTTAGAATATACATTTGCTGATGATACTAAGTTTGAAAAAGCTATCAAAGTTATGCCAACTGAAGAATATTGGTCTACTGAAGGAATTAAAAATACTCAACCAGATAATGGCTTAGAGGTTAAACGTTATGTATGTTCAGTTTCATTAGAAAATTTAAATGTGGCAACTAAATATATATATCGTGTAGTTTCTGGTGATTTTATAAGCAATACTTATAATTTTACAACTGCTGGACTTACTAATACTTGGAACTTTGTTGCTTTTACAGATTTCCAATGTCGTCATAATACAATATCACACCCTTTAATTAGACAAATGCTTGAAATAGGCAAAAACCCTAATTTAGTAATTTGTAGTGGTGATGAGGTGGATGTTGCTGGTGATATACAAGACTGGGATTGGTTCTTTAATACTGACGAAACTATTTTTACTAACTTTATTTATGCAAGTTCTCCTGGTGACCACGAATATTGGGGTGCTTCAATTGATGGTAAATACCCACAATATGACGAACCTTGGACTTATAATAAATTATTTAACTATCCTAAAAATGGTTGTGCTGAAGCTTTAAATTCAAATTATTATTTCTATTACAATAATGTTTTATTTGTAGCTTTAGATATGGGTGACTCTAATACTGTATCTTCAACAAAAATGAATAAAGAAGTTACTTGGATGAAAGAAACTATTAAGAAGTTAGAAGGTACTTACCAATATTTAGTTGTATTTGATCATAAATCTATTTATGGTGCTTATGACGAAGATTCTCGTGTAGCTACAAATATTAGACCACAATGGTATCCTGTATTTGATGCTTGTAATGTTGACTTAGTATTAAGTGGACATGACCATATGTTTAGTAGAACTTATAGATTGTATAATAATAAGGTATCAACTACTTATACTAAAGGTACATATTATCTTGATATGGGCTCATCAGGTGATAAGAGAAGAGTTACTGAAGAAAAAATTGCAAAAGATGGTTTACATGAAGTAACGTATAACTTAAGTGGCTTAGGTTTATCTTGTGGAGCTAATATTGAAGTTAGTCCTGAAGAAATGGTAGTTACTGTATATGATAATTATAAGAATGTTAAAGATAAATTTACTATTAAAGCTAAAAGAGCTCCATTAGAAATTAATTGTGAACAATTCAAAGAGGATGAATTCTTTGATAGTGTTAGTATGTCAGTAACAGGAAAACATGATGGTGTTTTAAAAATAGCTCAAAATAATAGTATTAAATTCGTAGATAAAGTAACTGTATTAAGTGATTCTTATAAATGTATTAATGAAACTATTGATTATAATAATGTATTAGATGAATATCCATTAATTGATATCTATACTTCTAAAGTTAAATTACAAATTCTACTTAAAGATGGTAGAACTTTTGAAAAAGATTTTGATTTAGATTTAGGCTCATTGAGTAATTTAAATACTTTATATGAAAATAATAAATTCTATATTACATTTAGTGGCATGGTATATAAAATAATTAATTATAAAGCTAATTTATATATAGATGGCACTTTATATAATAGTATATCAAGTGATGAACTTGAAGATGGAAAAGTTGAAGTTCCATCTAAATATTTACATGGAAATCATAAATTTGATATTAAGTTTGAATTTGATGGATCTGTATTAAAAGAATTTACTTTAAATTATGACACATATAAAGAATTAAGCCTTAGCGTAAATAACTTAGATTTACAAGTTGGTGGTGAAGTTAAATTAGATTATACTTATGATTATAAAGAATTAGTAAGTTTAAAATCTTCAAATCCAAGTGTTGTAAGTATTGATGAAGAAGGTAATATCAAAGCTATATCTGAAGGTAGTGCTAGAATTGAAATTAGCGTAGTTGGCATTAGTGACCCATACATTGTAAATGTAAATGTAACTAAAGTACCTGAAAAAGGTGGATGTGGTAATGCAGCAGCATCAATTATATTTATGGCATTATCATTATTTGGATATGCATATATTAAAAGAAGAAGATATTTCTAAAAAAAAGATTCTCATAACTTTATTGTTATGAGAATTTTTCATTTATCCAATAGCTGATGATAATTATAATTTGAAGTGGAATACCTATTAAATATATAAGCCAAATATTTTCACCAATTACTAAGAATTGTAAATGTAAAGATACTAATAATGACCATAAACCAATAGATAATGCATAAGGTAAAATTTTGTTGTTTAATTTTAAAAATCTTACATATAATGTAGTAAGTAAGCAACATGCAGGAATGGGCCAAATAAAGGCCATCCATAAACCGTTGCTTGGGTTTCCTTTAATCATATTATATACATATATAACTGTACCTATAAACCACACAGCAGCATTAGCTAAAGATAATTTAGCTATTTTTTTATTAGTTACAAATTTAGGCTCTTTAAATATTTCTTCATTAATTTCTTCATGGTTTTCAAAAAAGAAATCTACAGTTACATTAAAAAGTTTAGCCATTTGATATAAAGTTTCTACGTCAGGAGTTGATTCGCATCTTTCCCATTTAGAAATTGCTTTGTCAGTATAATTTAACTTTGATGCAAATTCTGCTTGAGTCCATTTTTTTGCTTTTCTTAAATCAACGATATTATTTGCAATAATTTCTTTAATTTCGCTCATATTTACCTCCATAAATGCTAATTCTACTCATCGTAGAGAACTATTCTACGCTATCTACTTTAATTTGTAGAATTTGTAATGTGTACGGTTTCTTTATTTACTATATTTTTACCTTTATAATTATAACATATTATGGCGAAAAAGACAAATATATATGGAGGTAATTATGGTAGTAACAATTGTAGCAGATGTTTTGGGTAAAGAAAATAATGGCACAACTATTGCTTGTATGAATCTTATTAGATATTTAAAATCTAAAGGAGACGAAGTAAGAATTGTTTGTTGCGACAAAGATAGAAAAGGTGAAGATGATTTTTACGTTGTCCCTACAATGTATTTAGGTTGCTTATTAAATTATGTTATTAAGAAAAATGAAGTTAGTTTAGCTAAACCAAAAAAGGATATCTTAGAAAAAGCTATAATAGGATCAGATGTAGTTCATATTATGATACCTTTTAAATTAGGAAGAGCAGCTTTAAAGATAGCAATTAAAAACAACATCCCAGTTACTGCTGGCTTTCATTGTCAAGCTGAAAATTTTACAGGTCATTTATATGGTTTAATGAATAGCTTTGCTGTTAATCATTTGGTATATAAAAACTTCTATAATAAATTTTATAATAAAGTTGATGCAATTCACTACCCAACTGAATTCATTAAAGATGTTTTTGAAAAAGCAATCAAAAATAAAACAAATGCTTATGTTATCAGTAACGGAGTAAATGACAAATATTGTAAAAAAGAGTCTTTTAAACCTATAGAATTACAAGATAAATTTATTATTTTGTTTATTGGTAGATTTTCAAAAGAAAAGTCACATGAAGTTTTAATAAATGCTATTAAATATTCTAAATACAAAGAGGATATTCAATTAGTCTTTGCGGGATCAGGGCCAAGAAGAAATAAATTAATAAAATGTGCTAAAAAAGCTAAAATTAATATGCCAATTATGAATTTCTATTCTCGTGATGAATTAATTAAAGTAATTAATTATGCTGACTTATATTGTCATCCATCAGTAGCAGAAATAGAAGCAATTTCATGTTTAGAAGCTATATGCTGTGGTAAGGTGCCTGTTATATCTAATTCAGAAAGGTCTGCCACAAAATATTTTGCTTTAGATAATTTATCTTTGTTTGAATGTAATAATAGTAAAGATTTAGCTTCTAAAATAGATTTTTGGATTGAAAATCCTAAATTGAAAGAGGAATATTCAATTAAATATTTACAAAATGTTAATAAATTCAATCAAGATGAATGCATGAAAAAGATGCGTAATATGTTATTAGATGTAATTGACAATAAGGGCGAAAATAATGAATAAAGATAAAGTTATATATTATAGTGATCCATTAAATGATGATTTTGCAAATAATAATATAAAGCAAAAGGAATTACCGGATAATTTCAAATATATAAACAATAATGTTTTTTATCTTTTTTTTGAATTCATTATTTATCGTATTATTGTAAGGCCTTTAGTATTTTTATATATTAAAATTAAGTTTCATCAAAAAACATATAATAAAAAATTATTAAAAGAATATAAGGATGGATATTTTTTATACGGTAATCATACAAATGGAGATGTTGATGCGTTCATTCCTTCAATGTTTACAAGGCCTAAAAAAGATTATATTATTGTAAATCCAGATGCAACATCTATTAAAGGAATAAGAACATTAGTTATGATGTTAGGTGCTATACCTTTACCTAATAATTTAAATAATACAAAGCTCTTTATAGATTGTATTAATAAAAGAGTAAATGATAATAATTTAGTTGTTATATATCCTGAAGCTCATATTTGGCCATATTATAACAAAATTAGACCTTTTAAGGATAATTCATTTGCATATCCTTATAATGCAAATAAAGCAGTATTTTGTTTTGTAAATGTATATAAGAAAAGAAAAATAGGTAAAAGACCTAGAATAGAAACATATGTTGAAGGACCATTCTTTAAAGATAATAGTTTGCCTAGAAAAGAAGGAATTAAGCAATTAAGAGATAAGGTTTATGATACAATGGTTAAGATTAACAATGAGCATGCTGATTATGAATATATTAAATATGTATATAAAGAAAAGTAAGGCTGTAAAAAAAATTTTTTACAGTCTTTTATTTTTAAAATATTGAAAAATCAATAAATATTTATAATTTTTCTACTTTTGCTTTTTTGTTTATTTTTTATAAATAGTGTGTTATAATACTTATATGCAAAAAAAAGGAGTTTATTATGTTAGATGTCATTATTATTGGTGCTGGTGTTGTAGGTGCCCAAATTGCAAGAAGATTATCTCAATATGAATTAGATGTTTTAGTAATTGAAAAAGAGAATGATGTTGGAGATGGTGCATCATCTGCAAATAGCGCAATAATTCATTCTGGATATGACCCTAAACCTGGCTCATTAAAAGCTAAACTTAATGTTTTAGGTAATCAAATGTATGATGAAATTGTTAATGACCTAGATGTAGAATTTAGAAGAATTGGTTCTATTACTTTAGCTAATGACGAAGATGAAGTTAAAACATTATATGAATTAGCTGAAAGAGCTAAATTAAATAATGTGCCAGTTCAAATTTTAGATCATGATGAACTAAAAGCGATTGAGCCATCAATTACTGATAAAGTAATTAAAGGTTTACTTGCACCAACTGCAGGTATTATTAATCCTTTTGAATTAGTTGTTGCATTAATGGAAAATGCAATTGATAATGGTGTGAAACTAAATTTATCTGAAGAAGTAATTGATATTAAACGAGTTGATGATTACTTTGAAGTAAAGACTAATAAAAATAGTTATAAAGCAAAATATGTTATTAACTGCGCTGGTGTATATTCAGATAAAATTAACGAAATGGTTAATCCTAAATTCTTTACAATTATGCCTAGACGTGGTGAATATTATGTTTTAGACCATTTTGATAATGATTATGTAAAACATACATTATTCAATGTACCAAGTGATAAAGGTAAGGGTGTTTTAGTATCTCCTACTACACATTATAATTATTTAGTTGGACCATCTGCTGAATTTGTAGAAGAAAAAGATGATGTAAGTACAGATGCAATTACTTTGAATGAAGTAAAAGCCAATGCTTATCGTTTGGTTGATAATCTACGTATGGATCAAAAAATTAGAGAGTTTTCAGGTATGAGAGCAGTAGCTTCAACTGGGGATTTCATTATTGAAGAAACAAGTAAACATTTTATTAATTGTGCTGGCATTCAATCTCCAGGACTTGCATCATCACCTGCAATTGCTTTAATGGTTGCTGATATGATTGAAGATAAGAAATTAAAAGCAAGTTATAATCCTAAGAGAAGACCTTTAATAAGATTAAATAATAAATCATTTGAAGAAAGAAGTAAATTAGTTAAGGAAAATCCTAAATTAGGTCGTATTGTATGTAGATGCGAAAAAGTAAGTGAAGGTGAAGTTTTAGATGTAATTCACCGTTCTTGTGGAGCTACTACTATAAAAGGTGTAAAGAAAAGAACTAGACCTGGATTTGGTAAGTGTCAAGGTGGTTTCTGTGAACCAATTATTGTAGATATCTTAGCTAAAGAACTTAATGTATCAAAAGAGAAAATCACTTATGGAAAGGATGGTTCTTATATTTTACAAGGTAGAACTAAGAACGATTTTTAATGGTGAATGAAATGGAATATAAAAACTATGATTTAGTTGTTATTGGTGGTGGTAGTGGAGGTTTAGCTGCTGCTATTAGTGCCTATGACAATGGTATAACAAATCTTACTATATTAGAAAAAGAACCTTACTTAGGTGGTATTTTATTACAATGCATTCATAATGGTTTTGGTTTACATACTTTTAAAGAGGAATTAACGGGACCTGAATATGCATATCGTTTTGAATTAGAAGCAAGAAAAAGAAACATTGAATTTCACTTAAATTCAATGGTAATTGAGATTGAAAAAGATGAAGATTTTTTATATATTACTTATTCAAACGAAACTGAAGGATTAGTAAAGATTAAATCAAAAGCTATTGTTTGTGCTACAGGTTGCTCTGAAAGAACTAGAGGAGCTATTGGTATTAGTGGGGATAGATCAAGTGGTGTTATGACTGCTGGTATGGCTCAAAAATATCTTAACATTGAAGGATATATGGTAGGAAAAAAAGTATTCATTCTAGGTTCTGGTGATATTGGCCTAATTATGGCTAGAAGAATGAAGTTAGAAGGTGCTGAAGTTTTAGGTGTAGCTGAATTAATGCCTTATTCTAATGGATTAAATAGAAATATTGTTCAGTGCTTAAATGATTATAATATACCTTTGTATTTACATCATACTGTAAAGCAAGTTATTGGTAAAAAGAGAGTTGAAAAGATAATTATTTGTGAAGTAGATGATAAATTACAATTTATAAAAGGCACTGAAAAAGAATTTGATTGTGACACATTATTATTGTCAGTTGGTTTATTACCAAATAATCCATTACTAGAAAACTTAGGTGTAAAAATGCACGGAAGAACTAGAGGACCAATTGTTGATGAAAGCTTGCAAACAAGCGTAAAAGGTATTTTTGCATGTGGCAATTCTTTACATGTACATGATTTGGTTGATTTTGTAACTAGTGAAGGTTCTTTAGCTGGTAAGAATGCTACTAAATATATAAAAGGTGAATTAAATAATAATTCTAAAGTGAATATTATAAATGGTAATGGTATTGGTTATGTATTACCTCAAAGTGTGGATTTAAGTAATGTTACAGAAGTTAAAATATCATTTAGAGTTACTACACCATTTAAAGATGTTAAACTTGCTATTTATCAAGGAAATACATTAATAAAAAAATCAACCAAGAATTATTTAGTACCAGCTGAAATGGAAAATGTAATTATTGATAAATTATTAATCTTAAATGATGAAGATATTAAAGTGGAGGTCATAGATGCGTAATTTAATATGTATTGTTTGTCCAAAAGGTTGCCATTTAACAATAGATGAAAATAACCCTACAGTTGAAGGAGTTACTGGTAATTCTTGCAAAAGAGGAGCATTATATGCTTTTAATGAAGTAGCTAATCCTACTAGAATGATTACATCTACTGTTTCAGTAGAAGATGGTAATTTAGAAAGACTTCCTGTTGTTACATCTAGTCCAATTCCAAAAGATAAAATATTTGAATGTATGGCTGAGATTAATAAAGTTAAAGTAAAAGCACCGATTAACATTAAAGATGTTATTATACCTAATATTTTAGGTTTAGGTGTTGATATTGTAGCTTCTAGAAATATTTTTAAAATTAAATAGGTGATAATATGAATCATAAGATGGATTTTGGAAAATTATTGGATAATTACGGTAACTTAGTTGATTCAGGTTTTGCTTTTGATTTAGTTAGAGAATATCGTAGATCAGAAATCAAAGCAGGAAAAGGAAGAATAAAAGAGTGGGATTATTACTATATTGGAAATGATGAATATGGAATAGCATTAACAGTAGCTGATAATTCTTATATGGCTATGGCAAGTATATCTTTTATTGATTTAAAGAACAAAAAAGAAATAACAAAGTCAAAGATAAAATGGTTCACATACGGAAAATTATGTTTACCAAGATCCTCTAAAATTGGCGATGTTGTTTATGAAAACAAGAATTATAGTATGGAATTTCTAAAACAAGAAGATAAAAGGAAATTGATCTGTGCTATGAAGAAGTTTAGAGGAAATGATGATTTCTATTGTGTAATTGATTTAACAGAAACAACTAATGGTACAATGGTTATTGCAACTCCTTTTGAAAAAGATAAACATTTCTATTACAACCAAAAAATAAATTGCCAAAAAGCATCTGGTTATTTTTCTATTGGAAATGATAAATATGAATTTAATCCTGAAAATTCAAGAGCAGTCCTAGATTGGGGAAGAGGCGTTTGGACATATAAAAATACTTGGTATTGGGCATCAGCTAGTGGTATAACTTCAGATAAAAAAGAAATTGGTTTCAATTTAGGCTATGGTTTTGGTGATACTTCAAGAGCAAGTGAAAATATGTTCTTTTATAATAAAAGAGCTTATAAATTAAATGATGTTAAATTTGAAATACCTGTAGGAGAAGATGGAAAAGATATTTTTATGGGTGTTTGGAAAATGACTAGTGAAGATAAGCAAATTGATTTAACTTTCATGCCTATTTTAAATAGACATGCTGATACAAATGCTTTAATAATTAGATCTAACCAAAATCAAGTATTTGGTATTTATAATGGTTATATTATGTTTGGTGACGATAAGATTGAAATAAATAATCTTACCGGATTCGCCGAAAAAGTATACAATAAATGGTAATTTTTAGTATCTTTTTTGAAATATAGTAATTTATTGTATCTAAATAAATATTATATGGAGGTATTTTATGACAATAAGCGAATATTTCGCGTTATATACACAAAATATTAAGTTATCTTTTGAATTAGATGATAGTTTATTCGAAACTGAAAATAAAGAAGAATGGGTAAAAAAATTAGAACACCGTTCTAAACAATTAAGAAATATATTACAAACAAATCAATGGATTATATCATGTTTAAATGAAGTAATTAGTGAATCACTTACATATGAAGATGCTATAACTTTAATGAATGAATGTATTAATTCTATAATTGAAGGTATGAGTGATGCAGAACTTCAATATCCAATACTTTTAAAATTAGCTAATTTTTTTAAAAGCAAAAATGATTTATCTAATTATATTTCTTGTTTATATTATGCTGGATTTGTTGAAGGAGAGATAATATATCGAAGTGGTGCTATAGAAACAATTCATACATCTTTAGATGAAATGATCATAGATGAAAAAGATAATTATGATAAGATTGATGATGTAAATGTTCGTAGTATTTTCTTAATGAGCTATCATAATCTAGCTATTTGCTCAGTTACTTCTAAAGATTATTATCCTACTTCATTTAAATATTTAAAGGAAATGGAAGAATTTTGGGCATCTAAAAAAGTTCAAGAATTAGATGGTGATAATCCTCTATTCATCGATTATATGAATACTACAAGAAGATTATGGCTACAATTGAATTTTGATGAATCTGATTATAATACTGAGGCTTGTAAGTTCTATATTAATTCTTGTAAAGAGCATTTTGATGCTATGTATAAAGAATGTGGTGACGATGTTAAAAAGTATTTGATTCAAACATATGGACCATATTTGAATTCATGTGTAATTAAAGGCGAAATCACTTATAATGAAGCGGTTGAAAAATTCTATGTTAAATATAGAGATTATATGGATCAAGCTCTAAATGGTCGTAACCAAATGGAATTTATTTGCTATGGATTACTTCCTACACTTTCAATGCTTACAGATTTATTAAATCATGTAAAAGATTTAGATTTTAAGAAGAAGTATTATGATATTTTAGTAAATGATTTATCTAAATATGGCAAAAAACATAATTTTGAAACTCAAGTTGATTCAAATATTAACCAAGCATTAGCTGAATTATGTATAAATGCTTTGCCAACAATTGAAGGTAAAGAAAATAAAGAATATATGTTATTTAATTTAGTTATCAAGAGACAATTGCAAACATACCTTCATTCAATGATGACTATGCGTATTGCAAAATTGATAGCTGATAATGCATGGGATAAATTGCCTAATTATTTTGATGAAATAGGTTATACAAATAAAAATGATTTTCTAAATTATGTATCAAATTGTGCTTTATTCCATGATTTAGGAAAAATTAAAATCACTGATATTGTTAATATGCAACGTAGAAGACTTGCTGATATTGAATTCTCGGGTATTAAAAGACATCCATCAATTGGCGCTGATATTGTAGATGATGATCCTGATTTATTACTATATAGAGATGTTATATTGGGGCATCATAAATTCTATGATGGCACATTTGGTTATCCAATAAGCTTTGACAATACAAAATCAAAATATAGAAAAGTAATTGATATTATTACTTTAGCTGATTGTTTAGATGCAGCTACTGATAATTATAGTAGAAATTATAAGTCTTCAAAAACATTGAACGAATTAATTTTAGAGTTCGTTGAATCAAGTGGTACTAGATATAATCCAGATTTAGTAAATATGATAGCAAATTCTAAAGCACTACAAGATGAACTTGCAAAAATCACTGATGAAGAACGTCTAAATATGATGTATGAAGCTTATTCAGCAGGTAAAGAAAAGTATATTTAATTATTATTAGGTATTAAATTTATAGGGTAAATCTTACTTGATTTACTCTTTTTATTAACTCATTAATTATTGTTTAAAAGAAATTAATTACTTTATTTTTTTGTTTATTTATAATTCAATTTGTAGTATAATATAAATAACTTATGGAGATAAATTTTTATGGGTAAAATATTATTACTTAAAATTAAAGAATCTTCAATATCACTACTTCCAATTATTTTGATAGTATTAATTATTAGTTTTACAAGTTTAGTGACTTTGACTAGTGCTGAATATATAGCACTTGCGGTGTCATCAGTATTTTTAATAATAGGCATGTCACTTTTTAATTTGGGAGCAGATATTGCTATGCAACCTATGGGGGAATATGTAGGTTCAGGTCTTACAAAAACAAAAAAATTAGGAATATTATTAATTTCTTGTTTTGTGATGGGGCTATTAATTACTATTGCGGAACCTGACTTATCAGTTTTAGCTAATCAAGTTTCTACAGTAATTAATTCTACATTACTTATTGTAACTGTTGGTATAGGTGTTGGATTATTTTTACTTATTGCTATTCTTAAAATTGTTTTTAAAAAGAATTTATCATCATTATTGATGTTCTTTTATATGCTAGCATTTGCATTTTGTGCTTTATTAATAAATTCAGGAAAGACTAACTTTATTTCAATGTCTTTTGATTCTGGAGGAGTAACTACAGGTCCCATTACAGTTCCATTTATTATGGCGTTAGGTTTAGGTATTGCTTCAACAATTGGTGGCAATGACTCTAATGAAAATAGTTTCGGTTTAGTAGCATTATGTTCTATAGGACCTATTTTAGCTGTTATGCTTTTATCATTATTCTCTAATGGTACATTATCATATACACTAGATGTTAATGAATATACATTAAAGAATAGTGTGAGTGGAATTTTAAGTTTACTGTTAACTAAAGCTATAGATGTAATTAAAGCTTTAGGCTTAATAATTATTTTCTTTTTTGCCCTTAACTTTATGATTTTAAAGTTACCAAAGAAAAAGTTAAAATCAATTGCAATAGGTATATTGTTTGCATATGTTGGATTAGTCATATTTTTAACTTGTGTTGAAGTTAGTTTTATGCCTATTGGCTATAAGTTTGGTTTTTCAATTGCTAATTCAAACAAGTTTATATTAGTTGCTTTTGCCTTTTTATTAGGTATGGTTACAGTAATTGCTGAACCAGCTGTATATGTATTAAATAAACAAGTGGAAGAAGTTACTGGTGGTACAGTATCAAAGAAATCTATGATGATAGCTTTATCAATTGGCGTTGGCTTATCTATTTGTTTATCAGTAATTAGAATTATATTTAATTTCTCAATTTTGTATTATCTAATTCCTGGTTATTTTATCTCTTTAGGTTTAGCGTTCTTTGTACCTAAGATTTATACAGCTATTGCTTTTGACTCAGGTGGTGTTGCATCAGGACCAATGACATCTAGTTTTATTCTTCCTTTCGCAATTGGTGCATGTTTTGCATTACAAGGAGAAAGCGAAATATTAAATTTAGGCTTTGGAATTGTAGCCATGGTTGCAATGACTCCTTTGATTGCAATACAGGTATTGGGCTTTAGAGCTATAGCTGCTAGAAACTTAAGAGAAAAGATTACTATGAAACGTATCTTAGATAAAGATGATGAGCAAATAATTTATTTTGAATAGGTGATACTATGGCAAATAAAGTAAGTACAAATAAAGATGTAACAACTACTAAAAGCGTAAGTACAAGATCTAAGAAAAGTGAAACTAGGAACGTTTCCACAAACAAATTATATTTATTAGTAACAGTTGTTAATCGTCAAAAAGCAGAATTTTATAGTGATTTAATACAATCATATGATTCTAATATGCAAGTTATAACTTTTGGTGAAGGAACAGCAAGCAAAGAAGTATTAAATTCGTTAGGCTTAACTGATTCAACGAAAGCTATTATATTTAGTGTTGTAAGAGAAGAAAAGAAAAAAGCAGTTCTTGCAAGTGTAGAGAAAAAATTTAACACTATTAAAAATGGAAAAGGTATAGCATTTACTATTTCATTATCAAGTGTTATAGGAGTTCAATTATTTAGTTTTTTAAGCAATAATCGTAATATGGTAAAGGAGGCAAACTAATGGCTGAGCAAAAATATGAAATGATTTTGTGCATAGTTAATGCAGGATTTAGTGAAAATGTCATGGATGCGGCTAAAGATGTAGGTGCTAAAGGTGGTACTATCATTCATGCTAGAGGTACAGCTAATAAAGAAGCAGAAGAATTTTTTCACATTACAATCCAACCTGAAAAAGATATGGTAATGCTATTAGTGCCAAGAAAGATTAAAGATGATGTATTGCATGCAATTTATCAAAAAGCTGGTTTAAAGAGTGCTGGCCAAGGTATTGCATTCTCTATACCAGTTGAGGATACTGTTGGATTAAGT
The DNA here is from genome assembly GCA_045598145.1 of Bacilli bacterium. Classification (GTDB taxonomy): domain Bacteria; phylum Bacillota_I; class Bacilli_A; order ML615J-28; family CAG-698; genus RGIG3506. The sequence goes on from JAZLLM010000029.1 coordinate 43,865, forward strand.
AAAGAGATTGAAAAAGTCGAAGAAAAATAAAAATACAAATAACATAATTAACTTATTGTGTAAAACAATAGGTTTTTTATTTTGCAAAAAATAAAAATTTATGTGGAAATATTATTGCTGTTGTGTTACAATATTTACTATGGTGGGAATATGGACAAAAAAACTATACATGATTTAAAAAGGTATGCATGGGTTGGTAATCTTGCAATCTCCACAGTAGTAACGCTTGTTATTGGTGTTGGATTAGGTTATTTATTAGATTACTCATTCGAAACAAATTATTGGATAATTATTTGTTCTTTAGTTTTTTTATTTATTGCCATTGCTAATTTTATTTATAGATTAGTAAAAATAGGTTCAAAATAGTATGAAGAATAATGGTCTAACGAAAAAGATAATTATTATATCGTCTATATTTGGTGTAATTTGCACATTAATATGCTTGTGCGTTGAATTAATTTTAAAAAATTATCACTTCAATTATACAATTAGTTATATAATTGGGAATCTAATTAGTACTTTATGTTTTTTAATTACATCTCTTGCAATTAATAAAGTTACTACATCATATGAAAAGATAAAATTAATTCTAGTAGGTACTAATATTTTAAAGCTCTTAATTTGTGGTACAATACTAACACTTGTTTTACTAAGCCCATTAGAATACGGAATATTCACTTGTTTCTTTGGTTTATTAAGTGTTAAAATTTCAATTTATATTACATATAAAGTAATTGAACCAATAGCTGATAAAAGAAGAACAATTGATCATTTAAAAATATCTAATGAATTAAAAAATAAAATTAAAGCAAATAATATTTTTAAAGTAAATGATTTAATTACTTATTCTAGAAAAGAACTTATGTTTTTAGAAGATAGTGAATTTGAATTATTAAAAAATGTACTTAAAGAATATGAATTAAATTTTAAAGGGGAAGTAGAGGTGATAGGTTACGACGATGAATCTTGTCCTAATGACATTTAGTGAATTTTACTCAATGTTATCTCCTAGTATTAAGAGTTCAGTTATTATTACATTTATACTAGCTATAATTCTTATTATTTATGGAATAAAATTAAAGAAAGTAAAATACACTGATGAACCTAAAGGACTACAAATTGTATTAGAGTGGCTCGTTGAAACTATGAACGGTATGTGTAAAGATACAATTGGTAAAAGATGGAAGCAACTTGCTCCATATTTAACTACAATTGCTATTCTTTTGTTCGTTTACAATATCTCGGGTTTACTTGGCTTTAGACCACCAACTGCTAGTGCATCAGTTACTTTTGCATTTAGTATTACAACTTTAGTATTAGTTGAAGTATTTGGCATTATGAGTCAAGGAATAGGAGGACATTTAAAAGGATATTTAGATCCGGTTCCACTATTTTTACCAATGAATATCATTAGTGATATTTCAATTCCTATTAGTTTAGGATTGCGTTTGTTTGGTAATATTTTAAGTGGTGTTGTAATTATGTCACTTGTATATAAAGTGCTTGGTTTTGTAGCATTAGCTATTTCACCAGTGCTGCATTTATATTTTGATTTATTTAGTGGTTTTATACAGACACTCGTATTTTGTATGTTAACATTAGTATTTATAGCGGGTAAATTACCTGATGAAGAAGTAGAATATTTTGAAAACATGGAGGAATTATAATGAAGTTTTTAAGTTTTTTAGCAGAAGTTGTTGGTGATGCTGCATATATTAAGGCATTTTGTGCTATTGGTGCAGGTATTTGTATGGGATTAGGTGCTATTGGCCCTGCTATTGGTGAAGGTATTGCTGCATCAAAAGCATGTGAAGGTACTGCTCGTCAACCTGAAGCAGCTAAACAAATCAGATCTATCATGTTATTAGGTCAAGCTGTTTCTGAAACAACTGGTTTATATGCATTATTAGTTGCAATTTTATTAATGTTCGCTGTTAAATAAGAAGGATTAAAAAAGGCAAACTTATATGGTATTTCTATCTATACAAGATTTTGCTGATGGCGTTGGACAATTAATTAGAGATGGTATTGCATTAATTAATGATGGCTTAGAAAATAGTCTAGGCACAACATTAATTGAAATGGTAATCCAACTTTGTGCTACATTAATCATTTTCTTAATTATTAGATTTTTAATTTGGAATAAGGTTACAGAAATCTTAGAATCAAGAAAGAAAATTGTTAGAGATGCTCTTAATGAAAGAGATCAAGCATTAGAAGTGGCTAAAAAAGCTAAAGAAGAAGCTGCTTTAGTTAAAGAAGATGCAATAAAAGAAGCTAACAGAATTATTGAAAATGCCAAGAAACGTGGTTACAATGAAGCAGAAAGTATTATTGTTAACGCTAATGAGCAAGCTAAATTAAAAATTAGTAATGCTGATGAAGAAATACAAAGAATGCGTAATGAAAGTGAAGCTGACATTAAGAAAGAAATTATTGATGTTGCTTACTTAATGGCTTCTAAGATTTTGGAAAGAGAAGTCAAAAAAGATAGTAATGATATTGCTTTAGATTCTTTTATAAAGGAAAATAAATAATGGATTCAATAAGCTTATCATACGCAAATGCTATTTCTTCTGTATTACAAGAAAATAATATCAGTACTGAAAGTGCAATCAATGAATTAAGCACTATTAATAAATCATTTGATGATGAAATTAAAAAGTTCTTATATTCAAAGGCTATTAACGCAAACGAAAAGAAGAACATTTTAAAAGATATATTAAAAGACTTTAATAAGAATATTGTTTCTTTCATTTTAGTATTAATTGATAATAATCGTATTAATAAATTAAGTGATATTATTGATA